>PAAU01000035.1 GCA_002699445.1 Micrococcales bacterium
CGGTATTGGATGCCCAAGGGGCTATGACTACGCAGCGGGTGCGGGTGGATACGCCCTACCCATGCCCGCCGGCCCGGTTCTTGAGTGAGGTCGACAATCTATGCACCGAGTTACCCCGCTCGCAGCGAGTATCAGTCGGCTTCCCAGGGATGCTGCGTGAGGGCAAAGTGCTTCACGTCCCATCACTATCGCGCCTCGAATACGGCGGACCTCAGGATCCCGGCCTAGCAGCCCGTTGGCACGGTTATCCCCTATCTGACAAGTTGGCAGAACTTTTCAGCGTTCCCACCAAAGTCGTCAACGATGCCGACATGCAGGGATGCGCGGTAGCCAAGGGTGAGGGTTTCGAGTTCGTAATGACCCTGGGAACCGGGGTCGGGACGGCCCTGTTCAACGAAGGTTTGCTGCTTCCTCACCTGGAGTTATCCCACGGTGCCTTTCGCAAAAAACTGTCAACGGACCTTGCCCTGGGCAATGCGGCACGGAAGAGAATCGGAAAAAAGAAGTGGCGCAAGCGAGTCGTCGAGGCCATCAACTGGTTCGATCAAATGTTGTTTTACGACACGATCTATATTGGCGGCGGTAACGCGAAGCATCTAGACGACGAAGCGTTACCAGACAACGCGCAAATCGTTCCCAACTCAGCCGGCATTACGGGTGGCGTTCGAGTCTGGGAACTTAGCACCGAGTAGTTTTTTGGAAGAAAAAAGACCGGGGTCCTGGACTGTACTTCAGGACCCCGGTCTTTTTATGTTTGATCAGCGGAAGGCTACGTGGACGTGGTCGTAATGCCGCGTTGTGCAGCTACCACTGTGCATGCCCTTGCGCCAGTTATTGAACTTCTTCTTTCCGCTACCGTAAGCCCAGTAGGAGTTCTGCCAAATGATGTAGCGAACTCCATGCTTCCCCGCGTTATTCATCATGTAGCGCGCCACCTGGTCGCCGGTTTTATTTCCAGCGGAACAGCTACCGCTCAGGTTAACCATGATGTCTAGCGCCTTATTGGCCGCCGGATGATGGCCATTATAGGAACTAATCAGCTTAACTTTTTTGAAGCGAGAGGCGGCACAGCGTCCGCCCAATTTCGCGTCTTTGGTGTATCCAAAACGATTTTCATTGAATCGTCTGGTCTGCTTGCATCCCTTTTGGATGGGCGTGGAAGACTTTGCCTTTTTCTTGGCAGACTTAGCCTTCTTCTTCTTTGATGACTTGGCTTTACCAGCTTCGGCCTTTACGGCGCTTACAGCACCTGGGGTGTTGCTCGGTCCTGCCACTGACGTTGTCGGCGCCGCGGTCACTCCTGCCAACAGAGCGCCAGAAACCAGCATGCTGCCGGCTAGTGCTCGTGTTGCTCTCATGACGTGTCACATCCTTTGCTCGTACGTATATTTTTCAGATGCCGCTTTTCCGGCACCCGAGTCAGGTTGTGCCCTTTGAGACGTGAAATCAACGCTATTGAGACATAAATGAGATACGTCACCCATCCGATTTCTGGACTCGGAGCGCAAATCACGCAGCGTGAACACTCGCTGTATCGAGATTTGCCGCAAGACAGGCGTATTTGAGGCCTACCGCCCTGGACAACTACTGAGTGATAGTCCATCGAGCCTGAATCCATACCCTTCAACATGTCCGTTATTCGTTGTTTTGAGACGATTTTGAGATACAAAAAGTCACTTGCCTTCTGTTTTGACAGATTCCAAATGTGCGTCACCTAGGCAGGAGAGCAGCGAAAGTAGTCACCGCGCACGGAGCCTACGGCGCTGCGAATAACCGCCACGAGATGACAGGTGTGGATACCGGCGGACCGCCGTCGAAAAAGTAGAGGAACGAGTCGACCTATAAGCCGGATTCTGTGCCGGTTTCCCGGCGGCGACCATCCATCTGCGACCGTCGTTGCCGACGACCTGGTGCAGCCTACCCGCGAACTCGGGCGGGCCGCCCTCGAACGCTCGCGCAGTCAATGCTGTGCATCAACCTCTTGGCCTTGCTCCGGGTGGGGTTTACCGAGCCAATCGGGTCGCCCCGACTGCTGGTGGTCTCTTACACCACCGTTTCACCCTTACCACCCAGTAATGAGTGGCGGTCTACTCTCTGTTGCACTGTCCCGCGGATCTCTCCGGATGGGCGTTACCCATCACCTTGCCCTTCGGAGTCCGGACTTTCCTCGACATCTGGACGATGCCGCGGCCGCCCGGCCGACTCGTTCGCCACCAGAATACGCACATATGCCAGAGCGCCGTTGTGCTAATCAGCTAGGCAAGGCCTACTAGGAAACACCCCGGACGAGTAGGCAGCCACACTCTTCACAATTTTCCAGCTCGTCTAACGGCTTACTCTCAAGATCAGCCGCAGTCCCGGGAGGCAGCGATAAGCGACAGCCGAGGCATTGACCCCTCTCTAAGACAGCCGCCGCCACGCCCGTTGCATTCCGAGAGCTGCGGTAACGCGCGAGGACTTCGGCTGATATCCCGTCAACTATTTCCCGAATCTGTGACTCTACAAGCGCTTGCTGCCGTCCCAATCCGGAGAGCTCCGCGTCACGATCCTGTTCGGCCGATACAAGACGGGCTTCGGTATCTGTAAGTTCACCTTCGAGCGATGCTATCTGCCTTTCGGCGGTTTCCTGATTTTCCAGTAGTTCCAACTCGGCATCTTCCATGGACTGAATTCGACGTTCCAGCGCTTGGGACTCGTGCGCCAACTCCCGCTGCACTTTAGCGTTGACTCCCGACCCGAGCATCTGCTCATCGTGCCGTTTCCGCTCTTGCAGTCGTCTTACATCCTCCTCGGCACGCTTGATAGCGCGAGCCAAATCTTCAGACTCCGTTCGCGCACGAACCAAATCTGCCCGCAGATTCTGACTGCGTCGCTCTAAGTCTTCGGCTAGTTGCACAGCTCGGGAGGATCTAATGCGTTCGGCGACTTGCACCACCTCAGTCTCCAACTCTTGTAAGCGGAGCAGTTGGATCTGCTGATCGTGAGGGAGTTTCATGCGAGACCTCCCGGAACTGAAAATGTCCACGGATCAGTATTATGCCGAGAAACTTGCACTTCGATCTGCCCTCCGGCCGCTAACACTTGCTCGTGCAAGACGGCGGCGGCACGATCTAACCACAACCATTCTCCAGCCCAATGGGCGATATCCAGTAGGGCTACGTCGTGATCAGCTCGAAACTCCGTCGCCGGGTGATGGCGCAAATCGCTGGTGACATAAGCATCGGCGTTGCTAGCTGCCACGTCGTCCAACAGGGAATCACCAGCCCCGCCGCAAACAGCCACCTGATGAATGAGACGGTCAGGATCGCCGGCCACGCGCACCCCGTGAGCGGTGGCGGGCAGCGCTTCCGAGAGGCTTTTTGCAAGATCGCTCAAACGGATTTCGCTAACGGCTCCGAGACGCCCCAGTCCGCGTGATCCAGGAATCCCCGCTTCCTCCACCACGGTGAAAGCTGGCTCCTCATACGGATGGACCGTGCGAAGCGCATGTACGACTGCAGCCATCCTGCCCCGGGGAACTACCATTTCAACCCGGCGTTGCTGCACCCGTTCGAGTGCGCCTATCTTTCCGACGGCAGGCTCTGCACCGGGTAGCGGTCGAAACTGGCCCGTGCCGTCAGTCCAATAGGCACCGAAATCGTAATGTGCTGTCTTACCCGCCCCGGCCGCGGCCATTGCCGCAATCAAAGCATCGGTTTGCTCCGCTGAAACGTGAACTACGATGCGCGCCATGGCGGTGTCAGGAAGCGCCCGCAACGGTATGCGCTCAGACCGCATACCGACCGCATCTGCTAATGCGTCATTAACGCCACCCAAGGCTGCATCCGCATTCGTATGCATGGTGAGCAGAGCGCAAGAGTTTTTCACAAGCTGGTGCAGCGCTCGCCCCTTGGCATCCGTCGCTGCCACGGAATGGACCCCACGAAGCAGTAAGGGATGGTGCGCGACCAACAGATCGGCATCACTCGCCACAGCTTCAGCGACTATCTCTGGCAGGGGATCTACCGCGAAGAGCACCCGCTGTACCGGTTGATCGGGATCGCCAGTCACCAATCCGATTCGATCCCAATCCTCTGCTGTGCTCGGATCAAAACTTTCATCCAGCAGTGACACGACTTCCGCGAGCATCGGGGATCCATTGGTAGCGGGCACGTTGGCAGCCTAGCGCCAAACTGCCAAGATGCGAGAGGCGTCCGGCCAGTGGCCCACACCTGCTCCATCTCGGGGATAATGAAGGTGTGATCGAACGTATTGCCAAGCTGCTCGCAAAAGCCGAGCGGGCTACTACTGCAGCTGAAGCGCAGGCGTACTTCGATAAGGCTCAGTCGCTGGCAACGGCGCACTCGATCAGTCTGGCCAAGGCGCGCTTAGTCACTTCCGAGGTCCGTATCGCGCCTATTAACAAACGCATAGTCATTGGTGAGCCACGTCGACACGCTAATCGACATCTCATTAATCTCATGCATGCAGTAGCGACTACTAATGATCTTCAAATGGATATCGCCCGAAATTCTACTTTCTGCATTTTGTTTGGATTCCCATCCGATATTGCCACGGCCGAAATGCTGTGGAGCAAGATCAGCACCCAAATGGTGCGTCTCGGCGAAGATTTCTTGTCTTCAGATACGTGGCGCGGCGATGTTCGAATAGTTCGACAAGGCCGTCACACGCGCAGAGCGCCTCTCACGAAACAAACTGCACGAGCCCAGTACTATGAAGCATTTATCGAGACGGTCCGAGGACGCTTACAACTAGCTCGAGATCATGAGATTCATCTCCAGTCCGAGAAGGACGGACCTGATGGCTCTGCTGGTACTCCCAGTACCGACATCGCTCTACTGGAAAAGGCAGAAGCGGTTGCTGACTATTATGGCGAGGTGTCGGATGCTCGTGGTTCATGGCGTGGCGACAGTCGAGTGCAGGGAATGTCAGCGGCCGCCCATAAAGCAGGGCACCGGGATGGCCAAAGAGTCCAGATCACGAGTAATGGTGGCTTGTCTGGGTCGCGAGCCAAACTCGGCCGATGACTCGCGATTCTCATCGGGCCGCGGTCTACGCCGCCGAAGATCAACTCAGCCGACTACTGGCATCCGGAGGAGTGATCGATTTCCACGGATCCACTCTGGATATCGCGCCTGAGCAGACGTTTCAAGAGATTGCTGAAATTCAGGAGTACCTCGACGCTATTCGATGGACATCCTGGGGACACGGTGACCTCATTGCGGCCCGCGTGTGCGCCAGTCGAGCCACGACTACCGCCGAATGGCGCGCACCAAACCTCATTCGAGTCCCCGTTAAACAAGGATGGGCCATGCGGGAAAGTGTGGTCTTGCATGAGTACAGTCACCACGTCCAGTTTCACCGCACCGGAGCGACCAGCCACGATGAGGATTTTTGCCAGACGCTCCTCGGACTGGTCGAGTACGCGATGTCGCCCGCCGTGGCGCTGCTACTCCGAGCAGGACTCACCGATAACGGCGCTCTTAACTCTTTTCGCTAACACAGCGATCTGACTGCCGGCGTTCACCTGCTGCACGATAGCGATGGTCGCTATATAGCGAGAAACGCAACGTCTGGAACGATTCATCCACGTAAGATCCGGGTGCACCCCCCATAACGACCGACTCATATTTGGAGGCGCTAATGTCAGCCGTTGCACTTGTCACTACTCGTTACGTAGACGAAGGTCACGACGAGGAATATCAAGCCTGGGCATCCAAGATGGAGTCTGTTCTGGGGTCGGTTCCTGGTTTTGTCGGGGCAGAACAAATCCCGGCCTCCGCTGGTGGGCAGGATTTTTGGACTCAGGTGATCCGATTCACGGACAAAGAGTCATCACTGAGCTGGAATAACTCTTCCGAACTGGCGCAATTGGTCGCTGAGGTAGATCAATTTAGTCACGACTCGGAAGTCTCGGCCGTGCGAACCGGTAAGTCGGACTGGTTGAACTTCGGGTTCAACACTCAACCGGGTCCAGGAGCACCGATCAAATGGAAGCAACTCATCGCAGGCATCATGGCGCTGTACCCCACGGTTGTGATCGCCCATGAAATTGTGTCGGCATTCATTTCGGTGCCGTTCGCTATCTCAACGCTGCTCACTAACGCCATATCAATGTCCCTAGTCATGCTTCTATGGCTACCTGGGCTATCGAAAGTACTGGGTTTTTGGCTTCTCCCCACTCAACCGTTGCCACCGGCGAAGAACCTAGGAGTTGCAGCTCTCTTGCTCATAATTATTGGTTCACTGGCAGCAATTTTCTTACGACTTTTTCATGGCTAACTAGCCGCGGCGTTGTACGTAAGTTTCCAACGAATGCGGCAGAACCATACCCGCCCTTGAGAGGTACGGCGGGCTGCAGTCATTTACTTGCTCACCACACTTCCTGCTGCCGGATTCAATAGGCTCACAATCCAAAGGGAAGTAGCAAACTATGTTTCGAGTGGGCGTTGACTTGGGTGGCACAAAAATCCAATCGGTTCTTCTCAACAAGGACAATCGAGTATTGGCTAATGACCGTAGGCTCACGCCACACGACAGCGGCCCACCTGGCGTAGCACAAGCGATCGCTGGATCAGTGACACAGGTAATCAAGAAGTCCAAGGTCGCCACGGCGGATGTAGTTGGTGTCGGAGTCGGGTCACCTGGACAAATCGACAAGCGAGCTGGCACTGTCAGTCATGCTGGAAACCTGCCCGATTGGGATCAAACTTTTCCGCTGGGGATAGAGCTCGCCGCTCAAATAGACAAGCCAGTTGATCTGGGCAATGACGTCCAGCTAGCCGTTCGCGCTGAGTCTGAACTGGGCGCTGGGGCCAATCTCAACTCCTTCATCGGCGTCTTTCTTGGTACCGGCATTGGCGGTGGTGTCATTATCAATCGTAAGGAATGGTTGGGACGAGGCGCCGCGGGCGAAATCGGACATATGATCGTCAACCAAGATGGTCCAAGTTGCCCGTGCGGTCGATTCGGTTGCCTGGAAGCATACGCAGGTCGCGCTGCAATGGAGGCTCAAGCAAGAGCCTGGCAAGACACAGGACAGAAAACGATTTTGTTCGACATTATGAAACGTAAGAAACGAGAACGGCTCACTAGTGGGGTCTGGGCGAAGGCCCTGAAGAAACATGATCCAATGGCAACTCGCCTCATCGATCGCGCGGTGACGGCGCTCAGCGTAGGGATCGCTTCCGCCGTCAATCTTCTCGATCCCGATGGGGTAGTCGTGGGAGGCGGCTTGGGGATTCGCCTGGGCCAACCGTTTCTCGATCGAGTGGTACAAGAGACGACCCCCCTCATGATCTCTCGAGAACGACCGCCACAGTTCGCAGTTGCGAGTTTGGGTGATCTCGGTGGCGCCATCGGTGCCGGACTTCTACCGCTGGACTGAGCCCGAAAGCCAGAGTTCAACGACACCTGCCACTACACGTCCGCCACCATCATTTTCAAAAAAGGAATCGTCTTGGGCAATAGACTCGCATTGTGAACCACCTCGAAGACTCGCCGTCTGCAAATGACACCCAGGGGGCTCGAGTGGCCGCCGATAATTTCCACTACTCACACGGTCCCGCGCTGTAATTACTTATGCCTATTCCTCAACTGATGGCCGCCGTAGAACTGATGGGGCATGGCGACCTGGATCAACTGCGTTACAACGAAGCCGTACCGGTACCCCAGGTTGGTGCACATGATGTCCTCATCGAAGTTGGCGGCTCCTCGGTAAACAACACCGATATCAACACTCGTACTGCCTGGTACAGCCGCGATGAAGCAGATACGGGGTGGTCCGGAGCCGCCATGCACTTTCCTCGTATACAAGGGGCGGATTGTTGCGGTCGCATTGTGGCTGTGGGGAGCCAAGTCGGTTCACAACGTATCGGTGAGCGGGTCCTGGTCCGGACCATGCAAGAACCGCTCCAGATGGATGAACATCTGGAGCCAGTAACCCTGGGCTCAGAGATTGACGGCGGCTTCGCTCAGTTCGTCTGTGTTCGATCTACGGAGGCCTACGCGGTGAACAGCTCATTATCGGACTCAGCTCTCGCTACTTTTCCTTGTGCCTATTCCACTGCTGAAGGGTTGCTGCAGCGAGCAAAAGTTTTGTCCGACAGAGTCCTCGTCACGGGGGCATCCGGTGGTGTGGGATCTGCGGTAGTGCAGCTAGCGGCACTGAGAGGTGCCACAGTGATAGCCGCTGCCCGGGACCAGCATCACCGCGCACTTATGGAGCTCGGTGCGGCTGAGACCGTTGATCGCGACAGCGAGGTGGTAACGGTCTTGGGGGAAAACTCTGTTGATGTGGTGATCGACGTGGTTGGAGGTCCTCAATTTAGCGATTTGCTTCGAATCCTTCGCCCCCGTGGCCGCTATGCAACTTCTGGTGCGGTCGCTGGCCCGCGTGTGCAGTTGGATCTGCGGGACCTCTACCTCAAGGATCTCACCTTGTTTGGATGCACGTTTAATTCGCCTTCGATATTTACCCAGTTGATTGGCTACATTGAAAGCGAACGTTTACGGCCCACAGTCGCTCGTACTTATTCACTAGACGACATTCGGGCAGCTCAGGAGAAATTTCTGGCGAAAGATTTTGTTGGCAAAATTGCCGTAGTGCCGCCGCCGACCGATACCTGAGAGCGGTCACGACACTATGACCCAAAGTTTCTGCTCAGAGGAGGATCAGTCACACCTGTCTCACTAGGCAAGAAGCGCGCTGCTGTAACCGATACCGTTGCGTCTCATCTACACCTTGGGATTGATTCATATGTATAGCGTCATCAGTTACTGGACCACATCTGCGGACTACACCGAAGAAATGAAACAGGCGGTGCAAGAGACGATTGTCCCTTCACTCATGAATCTCGGTGCGCAACAGGTGTACTGCGTGCAATCCGATGCCGAATCTGTCCAAGCAGTGGTCACAATTTTTTCCAGTGAGGCCGCGGCCACCGCGGCTCGACTCGCGCAGGAAGAACTCCGCACCGAGGCGTCTACCACGATGCCCGTGACATTCCAGTCTGAGATCCGCGGAGCCGTATTTGCAGCTGGACAAACTGAACAGAACTGAGTCAGTTGCACAGAAACCTGCGATACGCACTAACAATGCGGGTAACGAGCTGGCCTGGACAGGGCTCAAGGTAGGAGGGAGATATAGCAACCTGCGACAAGGCTTTTATGGGAATGCGCTACAACCCAAAAATGTGTTGGTCGTTAGAGTGCGTTGGACGTACGGCCGTTATTTAACTAGGGAGCCCTAACCGTTATGTCGCTTTGGTTCACTTGGCTGGCAGTATTTTCCGCGGTTTCGTACGGGATATTGGCGGGCGTCTTCTTGGCCTTTTCGGATTTCATCATGCGTTCGCTAAGTCAGATTTCTGGCAGTGGTGGGGTGGAAGCGATGCAGGTAATCAATCGTGAAGTATTTCGTATTGTCTTCATGGTGCTGTTCATCGGCATGGCTCCGATCTCTCTAGTGCTCGTAGTACATGAACTGATGTGGGGTGGGTCTGAGGCACTGCTGCTAGTCGCCGCCGGCGCCGTTTATGTGGTGGGTTGTTTCGGGGTGACCGTCACTCGAAATGTTCCGTTAAATCAGGCCCTGGATGATATGGAAACCGACAGCGCGTCGACCGTGGACTACTGGACGGAGACTTACGTTCCCCGATGGACTTTCTGGAATAGTGTGCGGACCTGTGCATGCGCTCTAGCCTCGGCATTGACCGTACTTGGTCTCGCTTGGCCGTTATAGCGAGTCCACCGGGCCAAACTCTCTAACCCAAGCATCATTGCCGAGCCACTGTCCCGGGCCACCTGCTAACTTGAACGAAATACCGGAGCAGAGCGACAGATAAGGGCCAGCTATGACCGAGGCCCATACCTTTGTCTTTCTTCTGATTCCGACACTGGCGGGTATCGCCTCTGCGTTGTTCGGACTTGCATGGAAGCCGTCGGGTCAGGTCCGCAGCGGAGTCCAACACTTTGCTGCCGGAATCGTCTTCGCGGCCGTTGCCAGCGAGGTGATCCCAGAGATCCTTCGGCGCGACTTCATCATTGCCTTTGCTATCGGATTTCCTCTCGGAGTTTTAACGGTTGTGTCACTGCGTCAGATGGACCGCCTACTGCAACGGCGGCGAGCGGCTGCCGGGACTGAACAGGCCACGGGTGCCATCGGAATAGTGGCGCCGGTGGCCGTCGACCTCGCCGTCGACGGATTACTTGTCGGAGTGGGTTTCATCTCCGGCACCGGTATGGGCAGACTGCTAGCGATTGCCTTGACCATGGAGATGATGTTCCTGGGTTTGAGCGTCTCCCAAATGCTCACAAAACATGGATATTCGAGGCGCCGGGCGGCGGGGATCACCGTTGCGCTTGCATTCGTTCCTATAACCGTCGGGCTCCTCACGGTGACATTCCTTGGAGGATTATCCGGAGCCGCCTTGGTTGTCCTCCTGGCATTTGGAAGCGCGGCACTGCTATATCTGGTGACCGAAGACCTCCTTCTGGAAGCACACGAGACTAATCCCAACGATTCCGTATGGGTGACAGCGCTCTTCTTCATGGGTTTCATGGCCGTCATCCTGGTGGAGGGCTTCTAGGATGTACCTGACGACTCCTGGCGCTCATTCGACCCTCAGCAACAGCGCCACTATCAGCGAAAAGGTCCGTTAAGCAGGCGGCCTCGATGGGCTTCATCAGCCATTCCGGGCAGCCGTTATGCGAGAGGTTGCAGAGGAGAGGCACGGAACAGAAGGGCATGTCATGCCTCGGCTGCTGGTGATTCCTTGTGGTCGTGCGGTGCGACTTCTGGTTTTGTGCCCCTGCTAGCGCGGAAAGGGGCGTGATGCAGGCGAAGCTAAGTGTGGGGTGGCGATTGGGTGTTTTTTCCTCAAGGGATCCTCAAGGTTTCGTCTTTGTAGTGGCCAGCGGAGAGTATGGGCTGGTTATGTGGGTAACTGTGCGGCCTTTCGTGTGGACTCAGGGTGGTGTGATGCAGCGCAGATCGTTCACGATGTTGACTGCCGGTGTGGTGGTGGGCCTGATGGCCCCGGTGGGTGGCATAGCCACCGCATCGGAAACGACACCCACCGGTGACAGTATTTCTGTCGCACGTAGTGGTTTGTCGTTGACCGTGACAGCACCCCGAGAAGCCGATGCTGGTGAGGTCGTGACCATCACCGGCCGCGTGAAACACAATCGAGTGCAACGCAGTCGAAAATCCCGAGTGAAGGCCAAACTAAAGCTGCAGCACCACACACCCAAGAGCACCAAAGCCAGGAAAGCAAACAGCAAAGCTCGTTGGATCACGATCGGTAAAACAACAACGACCCGCAAAGGCACCTACAGTACGTCGCTGACAATGCCGGAAATCACCGGAAAGCTAAAACTACGGGCGATAGCAAAGACCCGACGTCCCCGCGCACGGGCACACAAGCGTTTCCACATCCGCATCACCCCCACCACCACTCCCCCCGCGGTAACGACTCCACCCGCTACCACGACTCCTGTTGCACCCGAAGTACCCAGCCAGCAACTCAACCCCGGCACACCCACCGACGGCACGCCCACCGACAGCACACCCACACCACCACCGCCGTGCACAGTTACTGACATAAATACCGGCGAGCAGACCTCCGGATCCACGGCAGCACAACAAACTATCGACGCCGCAACTGCTGACGCCACACTGAATATCACCGGAATCTGCAATGAATCAGATATCACCATCAACAAGAACCTGACATTGACCGGTGACGGAACCATTGACGCCCGACAGCAAGGCCGCGTCCTAATCAACCATGGTGCCGACTTGATTATCAGTGGTGACCTCACTCTCACCGGCGGCCTAGCTCCAAGCGACAACATCATGGGGTCCCCTCACTTGTTCGGCGGCGGCATCTACAACCAGGGTGGAACGGTGCAACTCGCAGGCAGCGTTCGAATCAGTAACAACGAAGCGGGGGCTGATGCACCAAACGGCTATGGTGGCGGGATTTTTAACGACGGCAGTATTAGCGCAGCGACATTGATCCTCAACGGCGGCAGTATCACCAACAACATCGCCAGCGAAGGTGGCGGCATCTACAACTACGGAGGGACGGTGGAACTTAACGACGGCAGCATCACCAACAACACCGCCGAAATCATTGGTGGCGGTGTTGTTAACGACGGCAGTGATAGCACAGCCAGTGGCACAGCGACATTGACCCTCACCGGCGGCAGCATCACCAACAACACCGCCGAGCAGCGTGGTGGCGGCATCTCCAACCACGGAGGGATGGTGGAACTCAACGGCGGCAGCATCACCAACAACACCGCGGAGGGAGTTGGTGGCGGCATGCACAACAGCAGCGCCGGGACGGTAGAACTGAACGGCGGTACTATCACCGGCAACACCTCCGCAAACGGTGGCGGCATCTTCAACTTCGGGACGGTGACCCTCGACGGCGATGCGACAATCACCGGCAACACCGCCGCAAACGGTGGCGGCATCTTCAACAACAGCGGAACAGTCACCCTCAACGGCAACGCCACTATCACCGGCAACACCGCGCAAGACAATGGTGGCGGTATCTACAACAGCGGAACGTTGGAGGTGAACGGTAGCTCCGTCACCTTTGGTGACGTAGCGGCTGTGTCTGACAACGCAGCGCCGGCGAATCCGAATATCCGTTTCCCGTCGCCCTAGACAGCGCACATAACCGGTGGCGCATTCATCTTCGGATGGCCCCGGCACAGTCACATCCGGGGATCTGGTGGCGACGGACTAGTCTTCCCCGGACGGTTAATCTTCTTTTACCTCCCCCGACCACTCATCGATCATCCTCAAGTTCTCGAAACTTCACATGCCGTCGCGGCTGGACCATCATGGGCTCCACGGCATCATGCCAAGTCTTATAGTGCTGCGTTCTTTTGTGGGCTGCGGCCGCATCGGCATCCAGATAAGCCTCAATCATGACAAAGCGAGTGGAATCATCGGACTGTTGGAGCAGCTGGAAATCGATATGTCCCGGCTCTTGCTTGCTGAGTCGTGCATCTTCTATCGATTCGCGGATGAAGTTAGCGACATCCGCTTCATGGACATGTACGTAGACATGGGTGAGATCCATGTCGTAACCGTAGCTGAACTACACCCGCCCAACTCTGATTTGTACGTATTGGCTGCCTCGGCTGACGCCGCCGCCCACGAATCACAAAAAGGTAGGAGCAGGATGCAAAAGTCCTGCCGAAATATCTAGGATTTGCGAATATAGCGGCTGTGACGTCGGGGACCATTTGCCTTATTGAGTGTCGATGGTTCGCCAGCCAACCGGGGAGTTGGGGTTTCCCTTTCCCGTAGCCCTAGACAGCGCACACAACCGGTGGCCGAGTTCATCTTCGGACGGACCCCGCCTCAGTCATGTCTGGTGCTTCATGCCTTTGATCGATCGGCACACCAGCCGCAAAACCTGACATGACGCCGGTCACATCGCCACCGTCGCCGCTGGTAGGCAGCTTCTCAGTACGCTTCCGCCGGTCGTATCGGGGCGGGATTCGGTCTGGTTTGTGATTGTGAGCTGTTTAGGCCGGTTTCGTCATGTCTTTGGCTTTACGGTGGGTCTATGTTTCGTCTCTTGTTTGTTGCGTTGTGTGTTGTTGCTGCCGCTTTGGTGTTGCCGTCGGCCAGTAATGCCGACCCTTTTCCTCCCCCCGTCGGGGAGCCTTCGAGGTACACGACGTGGGGTAAGGGGGATAAGCAATGTGAACCGTGGCATGTGCCGCACACGAACTGCAAAAAGATTAGACATCGAGGATTAGAGTTTCGGGGCGGCAAAGCTCACAGAGTGAATGTGACAAAAGCAGATCTGCGTAACTCCAGTTTCGTTTGTTCAAAGATGCGTAACGCAAAAGGCGGTGCCACGGTCTGGAAAAACTCGGATTTCCGCGGCGCATCGATACCGGGCTTTAAAGCCCGCAAGAGTAATTTGTCGAACACAGATTTTTCGCCAACAAACTGCAACAAGAAGCCAAACAAGAAGCGGGCTCTGCGGGCGCAACCCCCATGTATGCCCGATTGCACCTCAGCGAATCTGAAAGGTGCGGACCTGAGATCTGCGGACCTGAGCGGCTCGAACCTGACCGGCGCGGATCTGAGCAAAGCGAACCTGACAGGTGCAAACGTGAGCGGCTCGAACCTGACCGGCGCGACCTTGAGCGGCGCCAACCTGACAGGTGCAAACGTGAGCGGTTCGATCCTGAAGGACGCGCGGCTAAATCAGACGGTGCTATTCAACGCGAATCTGTCATTTTCGGGGACCCTGAGCGATAGGCAACTTGACGATGTGTTGTTCTTTCAAACAAAAATGCCTGACACGACCATCCGAAGCGACAATTTCATTCCAAAACCCAACGGTAATTTCAAAATCCTGGAAGATACGAACCTGAGGGGTGTAGACCTGAGCGGCGTAAAACTGATAGGTGCGCGCATCTCAGACTCGGACCTGACCGGCGCGAACCTGTCCGGTGCGGACCTGTCCGGTGCAGACCTGTCCAGTACGAACCTGAGGGGTGTAGACCTGAGCGGCGCAAACCTGCGTAACGCGGACCTACGCTGGGCGAACCTGGTCCGCCCGGACCTGAGAAATGCGAACCTGACCAACGCGAAAATGCCTGAGAACACGGATGAATTGACCACCTGCAATACGACGATGTCGAATGGAACCATCGATAACACCGACTGCTGACCTGCCGTAGTCACGTCTGGTGCTTCATGCCGTTGATCGATCCACAAGACCTGACTTGACGCCGGTCACACCGCTACCGCCGCCGTTGTTAGACAGCTTCTCAGCACTCTTCCCACAGTCGTATCGGGGCAAATTCAGCTCATCAGCCGATAACACCAGTAACCCGACCGCCGCATCGATACGTACACCATCGGGTTAGGTGTAACTGTCGATGAGGTCATCCAGGTGATGCGACTCCATGCCCACTAGTAGACGTCACGAGCAGCCGAACCGGTAGACCGAATGGTCAATCTGTGGACAAACGAAAGCACCAGACTCTAGGCGTGGCTGTGGCGGGTCCCATCCGAAGATGAACCCCGCCACCGGTCGTATTGGGTCAGAACTAGAACCTGCTGCGTACCTTCGCATTTAGGTATTGATAATTCGGATGTTGATATGGGGCCGTGTCGCGCTGATGCTTTCCCACGTTCTCCTGAGACGCCAACTCGACTCTGCCAGGCTTGCTGTGTGGGCGTTTGGAAGCAGATTATCGAGACCATTCCCTGGTGGTCGATACCAATTTTTTGCTTCATCCTGATTAGTGGCCTCTCGATGCTCGCCCGAGGGCTTGCTCAAAGGAGTAGCCAAGAACAGCGGCTGAAAGAGATCGCGGATTACAGCCAGAAACTGACCTCCGCGACCGCAACCGGCCTTTTTGTCCTGATCGGTTTCTGCATAACGATGAGTTGGTCGACCTTCAACGCGGGCCAATCAGCAATCGACTCGCAGTTCTCGGGTGCAGACAGGATTCTTGTGGCATTGGACACCTCCAACCTTTCGGAGCAGGACCGGAAAGACTTCTCCAACAACTTGGCCGAATATCTGGATAAAGCTTCGACTGAGGACATCGAGTCGTTGCGGGCTGGTCAAATCCGTCCGCTTCCATCCGATGATTTCATTTATAGTTTGGAATTGGCTGTGATCGCGCTGACCGACGAATCCAAAAGAATGGGAGAAGTAACCAAACAGCTTTTGGTCACATCGTTGTTGGACATAGTGTCCGGGCGTGCCGAGTTGCAGTCGGTTTCCAATCGAGTACTTCCCGCTGGCTTGCTGGGGTTGGTTTTTCTGGCCGCGATGTTTGTCGCGATGGTGATGGGCGCAAGTATGTCTAGAGTGAGGCGGCCCTATTTGCTCATCGGGTGGGCGCTCGTCATGTCCCTGGCGCTTTCGGTGCTGATTTGGCTGTCGCAGCCCTTTTACGCCCCCCTTGAGATTGATGTCAAGTCGCTATCAGAGCTTGCGGACGTAGCTCGTGAGCCGAAAAAATATGTAGATGATTGACGAATAAGCACGACTGGGCTGGTGAGACGCGCGAGGGCTGGCCCGGACTCCGCGGCCCCGATGGTCGTTGGGTCCCTGCTGCTGCCGACACAGACGCCAGCCCCCTGTGGCTACTCATCTATAACCATGTTGTTCAAGGCGCAGCCCGAGACCTTCTCATGCGCCAAGTCATCGAAGCCGAAGAGATTATTGGGGGCCGTACGGTTGACCCGCGGGGGACCGACTTCCGATACGACCGGGAAGCGTACTGAGAAGCTGCCTACCAGCGGCGATGGTGGCGGTGTGACCTGCGTTATGTCAGGTCTCGTCATCCCGGCGATTACTGCTGTGAGCTTGCCTGAAGCCGCATCGTCACAGCCGTCTCCTGCTTTTTGTCGGCCAGTCGAGAATGGATAACACCAGTCAGATCAGCCCGTGCCTCGCAGTGTGCATGGCAGGTTGGAGTCTTGTTGGGCTTTCCAGGTCCGGGTCCACTTAGCCCTCCCCGGCATTGTTGACGCCACAGGGTGTCGGACAGCCGCCGCCGCCGAAGCCGCCGCCGCCGGCGCCGCCCGGGTACGGAGCGTCACCTAAACCACTGCCCCCGCCACCGGCTGGCCCAGCGCCGCCTGCGATCACTAGGGTCTTAGTAAGGACCTTGTATCGGAGTCAGACGGAGCTGGCCCGGGGTCGTCACAAATCGTTTTTCCGTAACGGTCAGTACTTTCACGACAGTTGCTAGCTGGACCGACGGTTATGATGTGAGGATGGACTGGAGTCAAAGTGTCGCTTGGTCGGGGGCGTCACATACGGTGTCGCAGGACCATGTGACACGCGGTCCATAATCATGTTGCGGTCAGGTGCCTTCGACAAACCCATTCGCTGCGCAAGTGCAATTGTTCTGGTGATCGTGTCGGCACTTGTTGCCACATCCTGTGGCAACACGAGTGATGACGTTCGCACCGTCGAGGTGAACGCGCTTTGGTATGGCGTTAACCAGGAATCTGGTGAGTCTCAGGGCGGAGTTACGCCTGTTCTTATCCGGTTCTCGGCCCGAAGTAATGAACTCGACATTGATGTAGCGGACCAGAAGTCGTCAGGTGCGGGTTCACAGTGGGTTGCAGCATCATGGTTGGGCGCGACCACGAGCTTGCTGGACCACACAGTTGATCCGGCTACGGTCCGACTGATGTTTGAAATTTCAGAATCTATCGACGGGCCATCTGCAGGTGCGCTTATGGCCGTTGGGGTCGCAGCAGCGTTGCGTGGAGACTCGATTCACCCAAGGATGGCGATGACGGGAACCATTGAAGTGGATGGTTCCATTGGCGGTGTGGGTGGACTGCCTCAGAAAGTAAAAGGCGCTGCTTCCGCCGGTGTAGAGACCGTTCTCATTCCCAGCGGACAACGAACGGTCCAGGCGTCAGGTTCTGGCGACTTAGTCGACTTGGTCGACATGGGCACGGAGCTTGGCGTTACTGTTCGTGAGGTTGACGATATTGCTCAGGCGTATCAGGTCATGACGGGTAAGGAATTGGATGGGGCGGATCTTGCCCCGGTTTCCGATCCGCTCACGGATAGTTTTGAGAAGAAACTGCAGGTGCTGACTCGAAACCGGTTAAAGGCTCTTGAAACCACGATGAAGATACTCGATGACCGCCAACCACGTGCGGCAGATCCCGCCTCCAACTGGTTTCAACGAGCCATCGATGCCCAGGAAGAAGCTAAGCGTGCCGCAGCGTCCGGAGACTCAACAGTTGCCTACGAATCAGCCATGACCGCCAGTCTGGTGGCGCAGCAGGCGTTGTCGACGATGGCTGTCAAGGATGCCATTCGCGCACAAGGCACGGCGTCGGTACGTGACCAGATATTGAGTAGGGCGCAACGGCTGGATGATCGTGCGCGCAAAACGACGCGTGATCTAGCGAGTAGTTCCGAATTCTCGGAACCTGCGAGGGCTTTGGCCTTCGGCGACGCCCTCGCTTGGATCACGACCGGTGGTCTTGTTGCTTTCCTCACGGCCAATAGTTTGGAAGCGTCATCTGCGAAGCCAGCTCTGCTGAAAGAGGCTGGTGCGGCCCTTGCGCGCAGCGAGATATATTTCGAGTCGTCTCGAGATGCTTTGGTGTTGTTGAATGAATTGCGTGACGGTAGGAAACCTGCTGAAACAAACCATGTCGCGGTCGCGGATCTGATGTGGGAAGCCGGCAGTGCATCACTTGCCTACCTTGACGACGTCGTCCTCAACCGCATTTCGGGGGACACACCCTTATCGACCTCAAAGCGCAGCAATTTTTTGGAATCTCCCGATTCCGATTATGTATATGTGACTCAGTCAGAGGCTTATCTAGAGAAACTCGTCGAAGGACTTAATGCTTCTGCTGCAGCGACGGTGAAGTCTGCTGTCGCGCTGGAACGTTATGTCTACACCGCCTACTTGATTGCCAAGTACGAAACTCTGCAGTCATCCCTGGACATAGATGGTTACGTGAGCGGACCCGGTAACAGCGCACAACTTGATGAGTATGTGACGCTCGCCCAGGAGCATCTCGACGAGTTGATGTCCGAGACTGCAGCGGTGGGTATTGACACATCGTATTTGTACCTGCTCGCCGAGTGGGGCACGTCCCGACACAGCCGGGGTAAGGCCAGCGGTAACGCACTTGATGAAACATATGCACTCGCATTCCTTTGGCGCGCATTCGTGATCGGCCAGATTCATCGTCTCGTATCGGGCTAAGGCAGAAGGAGCGTCCGTTAGGTCGCGATCCGATGTCCGATAGAAGCGAACTCGGAGAGGACAGAGGATGAGAGCAACCGTCGCACCATCGCCCCATTTGTCGTAATGATGACTCTCGGATTGATTCTGGGTGCGTGTTCGGCAAGCGAAGACTCCTCCGAAACTGCAGCGATAGACACTAACGACAAATCCGCGGTGGCAGAGACTGACGATTGGTGGTGAATTGCCGGATCATGCGATGCGTCAGCTATCGCTCCGGTTCCTCAGTCGGATGACTTTATTTTTGCCGTAGATGAGGACGATACGCTGCGCCGCTGGACCGCTCCTAGCGATTACCCCCCACCTAGCGGTCGGGCGGCCGGTGAAGTTGAAGCTTGGGTTGATTTGTCAAGCGAAGTTGAGTCCAGCGGCGAACTTTCGGTACCGCACGTGATCTATTGCCCGCTCTGCAGTCTGCAGACGGTATTGACCAAGCCCTCAGCCCACTGTTCGAAACATTGATTTCCGGGAGTGCCTCTGGCATTGCACCCAAGGAGGGCGGATTCAATATCGAGGGGCTGGCGACGGATGGAAAGAGTCTCCTCATCGGACTCCGTTCGCCCGTGGCAAATGGCAAGGCATGGATTCTTCGTCTCGCGAATCCTGCGGCAATCGTTGCTGACGTTGACGAGAAGCCTCAGATAACTGTGAAAGCGCAGGTTGACCTTGGTGACGGTCGAGGAATTCGCGCAATGACGGAATCTGACGATGGTTGGATTATCGTGGGTGGCCCTATTAATGATCCGCCGCCCAGCTTTGGACTTTTCCAGTGCGACAAGGGTCCGACTGCGAAAAGTATTGACTTCACCTTTGCGGGCGGCACCCGTCCCGAAGGTATCGCGTCCCAGGATTCCAACGTACTCATGGTCAGCGATGATGGCTCCGTGCTGCGCAATGGGGTCGAATGTAAATCCGAAAGTCCTGCCAATCAATACTTTCGGGCCACCTCAGTTCCGGAGAATCAGTTAGTGGTGACTGACTGATTGGCACGGTCACCTCGACTCACATCCGCTAGGACAGCAACTGTGGTTTTAGATGGGCCCATTCACCAAACAGAGGACGGCCGAGCTCAGGCCACAGAATCGGCTTTGGAGACTATTTCGCTGGATCGATTGCGTGCGGATTTTTGGGGCTGTTATATCCGGATGACGACCTCTCGTGCAATGGTGACGGCAGTTTCCCCGGTAACCGTGAAGCGTCCCTTGGTTGCTGAGCATCTGGGGGCGTGTTGCCGTTGCAGTAGCTACTTAGCGGAAGGGCACGTGGAGCCATTACCCTTTGTGCCGTCTGGCCAGCGAGTGCTGTCGTTGCAGGTGGCGTCGGACAGGTTGGCATCGCTCAGCTCGGCGTAGCGCAGGTTGGCATCGCGTAGGTCGGCGCCGGATAGGTCGGCGCCGCTCAGGTTGGCATCGCGTAGGTCGGCGTCGGATAGGTCTGTATCGCGCAGGGTGGTGCCGCGCAGGTTGGCGTCGAGCAGGTCAGCGTCATTAAGGTTGGCGGAGCTCAGGTCAGCATCGCGGAGGTTGGCGTCACGCATGCCGGCCCCGCTGAGGTTGGCTTCTTTAAGGTTGGCGGAGCTCAGGTCAGCGTTGCGCAGGTCGGCGCCGCTCAGGTCGGAATCGCGCAGGTCGGCCCCGCTGAGGTTGGCTTCTTTAAGGTTGGCGGAGCTCAGGTCAGCGCGGGATAGGTTAGCCGAGCTTAGGTCAGCGGACCTCAGGTCAACACGTTTAAGGGCGGCGCCGCTCTTATCGCAGCCGGACCAGTCCAATTTTGGCGCCGCTGATGCATCGCACTTAGTAGGGCATCTGTTGTTGGGTCCAAGTTGGACCGGCTGGCTATTGGTCCACGTCGTCTCAGCGCTACAGCGACTGTCGGTCAAGACAGCATCGCGCACTAAGCCCTGGCGTTTCAGCTCGTCCAAACTCGGGCATGAAACTGGCCCCGGACATGACCCTGTTGTTCCTGATTTTACGCGCTGCGCTACGTAAGGGTCGCGATATAGATCGGCGTCCGAGAGGTTGGCGCCGGACAGGTTGGCGCCGGACAAGTTGGCACCAAGTAGTTTCGCGCCGGACAGATCCGCGTCGGATAGGTTGGCGCCGGACAGGTCGACGCCCCATAGATAAGACCAGCGCAGGTTAGCTCCGGACAGGTCCGCGTCAGACATGTTCGTGCCAGTTAGGTTCGCCAAACGATTCGCCTTGTTAGTCAGGTTGACGCCGCGCAGATTAGCCCCGGACAGATCGGCGCCGCGCAGGTACTCGCCACGCTTATCGCAGCCAGACCAATCCACTCCTGGCGCCGGCGGCGCATCACACTCCTCAGTAACCGCCCCTGCTTCGCGTTCAACATCCTGGCCCGAGTCAGAAGATCCGCAAGCGCCCGCAATACCCACCACCAAGGCAAGCGCAGACGGTAACAATAGGCGTTTCAAGCGCCCTTGCGACTGCCCATACTGATAGCGCACAGTTCCTCTCCACTGCCCCCAATATTGACCCTACCTTCATAGCGTTAGCTCTTGCCGAGTGAAGTCTCGGTGGATAAGCCAGGTGGTGTAACAGAAAATCGGCAGTCGTTGGGGAGTACTTCGGTGCAGCGTTTGTGCGTGGATTACCCATGACTGCTGTATCCCGACGACCGCCTCTCGCCGAATAGTGACGGTGCGCAGCGTGGGTGAGCAATCGAGTGCTGTGCCGACAGTTCCAGGACACAGGCCAAGGACAATGGGAAACGGAGGCTGCTCGGCGTGCGCTCCCTGTGGCATCGATCCCTCGAAGCCGCTCATCCTGTGCTTCCTGCAGAGACATGGAGCGCTGTAGTGCGCCATCATCGGGGACCTCACCATCACCCGCGGCAAAGCCGACGGTTTCTTCTTCTCGGACGATCGTGGCGGCGGCATCTACAACGACGGCGGGATTCTAGACGGTAACCTGTCGCTGGTTAGATCCAATAACCCCGACCAGATCGTCGGGGGCTAATGCGCTAAACAGCACACACCACCAGTGGCGGGGTTCATCTTCGGATGGGCCCCGCCACAGCCACGCCCAGAGCCGGTCCGGCGGTTGCCCACAGATTGAACATTCGATCTACCGATGCGGCTTCTCGCAGCGTCTACTAGTCGGCATGGAACAGCATTACCTGGATGAACTCATCGAGAGTTTCACCGAACCCGATGGTGTGCGTATCGATCCGGCGGTCGGGTTGCTGGTGCTGTCTGCGGACGAACTGCGTTATTTGGCGGGCAGGTTCGTAGTGGACGCGAACCTGCTGGATTCCTGCTCACATAGCAATCCAGGCCAACCGACGGCTCCCGCCGCAGCGACGACAGGTCAGGCCGCTGCCTCTGCGTACTCCTCTTCAATTATCGCGAGGGCTGCGTCGTCGGCACACCTGGCTGGGACCGGACTTTAATCGGGCTTCTTCAGCGCTCATTGGAACGGTTGGAATGCCAAATGAGGCAATCGCTAGTAGGGCCAAAAGTCAGGAGTGGTGCGGTAGGCTTCCGAATCGTGGGTCTGCCGACCCGGAAACGGACGATGTTGTGGCTGACGAGCTTTCGCGCAAGGACCTACTTAAGTCGGTGGCACTACTGGGAGGAGTGGGAGCCGTTACCGCCTGCACACCATCTAAAGATGGACAAGTGGACTCCGGGGTTCTGGGTACAGCATCAGATGCAGCTGGTATCGGCGATCCCGTAGTCAGCGCCGGTGATCTGTTCGACGTCCGCAATGCCTCTGGAATCCGCGCGGGGGTTCATGGTCCCCAGACGGAACGCCTGCAGACGTCACAACGTTCTTTCAAGGTTGAAGATGCTTACCGGGACCCCGGGCATTGGTTTTTTTACTATGACTCTGATGGGATAGTGCTGGCAACCCGTAACTACATCACGAAAAATAGTGGGAAATCCGTGTGCTATTCCCTGGCCGGGTTCCGCACGGTACAAGGACCGCAGTTGACTACGAGCCTTGGTCAGGTCACGTTCGCCGCCACTGACGAACCCGGGGAAGTACGATGCCACGTCATGACGACCAGCAGTTATCGGGCGGCATCGCAAACCTCGCAGGACACCCAGCAGTCCAGCCCTTTTTTCGTCTCTGCTCAAGAACTGCGCATCAAAGACAAGTCCACCCTTGATGCCAAACTGGTTGACACCATTAACTCCGTGATTGACCGCTCCGCCAATCAATTGGGTCTCAACGAAGAGAACCTGCACCGTCTAGCGGACTAGATCTACATCCAGAATCCGTAACACTGCATCGAGGCAGTCGCACCCCGCAACCCGCGACCCTTGCCCAACCGTGTAAATACTTCCCCCCACTTTTTATGTACCGCGGTGTTGTCGCTGATGGTCGCATTGTCTTTGAGGCTCACCGTCCCGCCGTCGTTGAAGATGCCGCTACCGAAGTCTATGTTTCCGCTGGTGATGTTGAGTGTGTCGTCAGCATTTGCCATCGCAACAGCACCGGTAATGGTGTCACCGTTGTTGCAGTCCACTGGTGTGGGTGGATCAACGGGAACTTCCGGGGTGCGGGGTTGGGTTGCGGCGCAGGTGCGGGTGCTGCCGGTTCCGCCGGAGCTGCTGGAGCTGGTGCTGGTGCAGGAGTCGTGGTGGCAGGTGCTGTCACGGTCAACGACAAACCGCCACGTGCGACAGAAATACTGTCACCGGTGGGTGTCGTTTCCGATGCGGTGGCTATGCCACCCGCGGGGACCATCAGGCCCACCACCACACCGGCAGCCAACATCGTGAAAGAACCGCGCCGCATCACACCACCCTGCGTCCACACGAAAGGCCGCACAGTTCCAGGGCTGGTGAAGCTGCTCGACGGAGGCGGCCACGTCGCCCCCGTTTCCGGCTAGCAATTATGTTGTCAGTGCGGTTGGTTTTTCTGGCTTCACCAATTAACGCATCACAAGCTCAGCAAGTAATAAGTGATCGTTCAATTGTAGACAGATCTTTTTTGAGTGATTAACGATTGTTCTGCATTTACCTTCTTGACCGATTACGAGGTTCCGGGGCATCACGCTAACCAAAGTAAAGATCGCTACTATCAAAATACGTTTCGAGTTGGTCTTGGCTGACAACGTTGAACTGACAAGGAAGCGCAGCGCGCACCTGTCGCGGCGATTGGTAGGCAGATATGGACCACCACTCATCTTCGACACATGCCGATCGAACTCTCAACGTACCGCTGCTTGCAGTAATGACCATCGTGATTCTTTATGGAATCGAAAATGCAGCGAGCATGGCTCAAATTGGCTGGGGATCAATAACAGCGTATGTGACTGCTGCGCTGTTTATTCTCATCCCAATCGGAGTAATCTCTGCCGAGTTAGCAAGCGGATGGCCTCACGATGGGGGGCTGTACCTCTGGGTGAGGGAAGCGTTTGGCCCGAAGTTCGGATTCTTCGCTCTTTTTCAGCAATGGGTTGCGTGGGTCTTCACTATTCCTACCGTATTTACCTTTGTTGCAGTCACCGCTACATACGCTTTCGACTCGAGCCTGCAAGACAATCAGATTTATGCCGGCCTGACGGTTGTAGGGATCACTGTTATTGCGACCGGACTGAACTTCTTTGGCGTAAGGAAGTCGGGAATCGTTAGTGTGTTGAGCATTGTTTTCCTCGCAGTTATTCCCACTGTCACAATTTTGACGCTTGCGATTCGAGCGGTCATCCAAGGTCAAGTACAAGGAAACTTTGAGACTAGTGATTTGTGGCTCTTTGGTGATTCTTCAGCATTTAAGTGGATTATCGCGGGTGTTAACTCATTTTTAGGACTCGAGATGAGTGCGTACTTCCTGAAACGGCTTCGGGATCCACAGCGTCAGTATCCGCTCGTTTTGATACTGGCTGGAATTCTGACGTTTACTTTCCTAACCCTCTTAACACTAGCGGTATTTCTGTTGAGCCCAAGCGGTTCAGTCAGCCTGACTGCCGGGATCATGGAGACAATCACTGCGTTATTTGATGCGCAGAATATCTCCTATCTTGTACCTGTTCTTGCAGCCCTCATCGCTTTAGGGGGATTGCTGAAGTCGAGCACAATAGTTATTGGACCGGCTGTCGGTCTACTTGCCAGTGCTCGTCACGGACATCTTCCGTCGAGGTTGGCAAGGGTGAACAAACACGGGGCTCCTGTAGCGATTTTAGTTATGCAAGGAGTCATCATTTTGATTGCTACGCTCGCGTTTGTCGTGCTCAAAAACGTCCAGACAACCTTTTTCCTGTTGTTGATCCTCTCGGTAATTCCCTACATGATCGCGTATCTCTTTATGTTCGCAGCTGCGGTTAGGCTGCGCTACACGCAACCAGATGTGCCTAGATCCTTCCGAGTGCCGGGTGGCAAGATTGGAATTTGGATCATCTCAATCATTGGTGTTGCGGCTTGCATCCTGGTTCTAGTGGATGGACTAAGTCCTCGATCTCTCCCCTCGGATGGTCGAGGGCTGACGGTAGTCTTAATACCGATAATCACTATCATTTTATGTATCGCCCCATTTGTCATAGATCGTCGAAATTCCCGGACCGATCCAATCGACCCGGAGTTTATTGACGAGGAACCCTAGGCCTAGTCGGAGTCATTGCAACTGGCTTCAGCTCACATTTGTTGAATCTGGCTCATTGAGTGGCTAGAGCTTTAATAAGCACATGCGAACACGCTAAATGGATATGAAAATACTAATATGAGGTGAGCGTCGAAGCGGGCGAGGCATCTGCCTTACGCCTGCGGAGAGGGGCGTCCTTATGGACACCTTGAGCGACCTAGATGGTCATTTGGCGAGTGATACGGTTCCAAATGGAACGCTGATCGAAGTCCTTCATGCAACAGTCGAAAGATTCAAAGAACGGCCTGCCATTGAAGGAGTTAATGAGCTCATCAGCTACGGAGAGCTGTGGAATCGCGCGAGAGATGTAGCGGACGAACTGCGATCTATTGGAGTAGGACCGGGCGAACGAGTAGGGGTCCGGGTCGCCAGCGGCACAACCGAGCTGTACATCGCGATACTCGGGGTGCTGATGTCGGGGGCGGCATACGTCCCAGTTGATGTTGACGATCCGGAAAGTCGGGCTACCCAAGTTTTCGGAGAAGGAGACGTCTGCGCAATTCTCGAGGGGTCGGTTTCGGTTAATACCTCCCGCATGGAGATGGGACTATCGCTGCGGAATATTCGTGACGCACGCGCAACTCATGCGGATTTATCGCCCATCGACGATGCCTGGATTATCTTCACCTCTGGATCCACCGGAGTGCCAAAGGGAGTCGCCGCATCTCACCGGAGTGCTGTCGCATTTATTGCCGGCGAGGCGGCCCTTTGGAGTGTTGGTGAGGATGACAGAGTCCTAGCGGGTCTTTCGGTGGGCTTCGATGCCAGTTGCGAGGAAATGTGGTTGGCGTGGGCTAACGGTGCCTGTCTCGTGCCCGCACCCAGAAACATTGTTCGTTCGGGCGTGGATCTTGGACCGTGGTTGGCAAGCCACAAGATAACCGTGGTCTCGACAGTGCCGACGCTGGCGGCGATGTGGGCTGATGATGCGTTGAGCGGCGTCCGTTTGATGATTTTTGGGGGAGAGGCCTGCCCCGAACAGTTGGGGTGGCGTATCGCGGCTGAGCGCGATGTGTGGAACACCTACGGGCCTACCGAGGCAACCGTGGTATCGACTGCAGGTCGGATCCTTCCCGATGAACCCATCACGATTGGTTGGCCACTCGAGGGTTGGGAGTGCGCGGTTATCGATGAAAACGGTGAACCCGTGCCGGTTGGTGAAGAGGGTGAACTGGTCATTGCTGGAGTAGGTCTAGCTCGTTATCTTCGCAGTGACTTGGACGAGGAGAAATATGCCCCATTACCTAGTCTGGGTTGGGAGCGGGCATATCGCTCTGGTGACATGGTTCGCGAGACTCCTTCCGGCTTTGCCTTTGCGGGGCGTACCGATGACCAAGTAAAAATCGGTGGTCGGAGAATCGAGCTGGGCGAGATTGAAGGGGTCTTAACGTCGTGCTCCGGTGTAGCGGCAGCCGCCGTCGTGGTGCAAAAAACCAAGGGCGGTAACTCGATGCTGATCGGTTATGTAACTGGTGATGTTGATATTGATGAGATCCGCCGAGATATCTCCGAACGGCTTCCGGCCTCGCTTGTGCCATTGCTGTGTCACCTGCCGGAACTCCCACTAAAGAGTTCGGGTAAGGCCGATAAGGCAGCGCTCCCGTGGCCGCTGCCTTCTGTGGCAGGAGATGACGCCGATTGGGATCCGATTCAACGTTGGGTTGCTGATCAAATAGCCGACCAACTCGGCCCGGTGCCAATGACACCAGAAAGTGACTTTTTCGAGATCGGCGGAACATCTGTCACGGCGGCAAAATTAGTATCGGTTCTGCGCCAAAAGTATCCCTCGGTAGCGGTTGCCGACGTATACCACTACCCCAAGATTGCCGACCTTGCCGACCGAGTTGAAGAACTCGCCGGCCCGGCTGAAGAACGAAGGAAGATCCCGGTTAGGCACGCTAAGCGGTGGGCCGCAATAAGAACTTTCGGCATTTTGCTGCTGTTACTTTTCACGGTGCCGCAATGGGTCGTTATCGTCTTGGCCTACAACGAAGGATTCGGTGGTGAGGATGGATATGGCCCTGGGTTCGTAGAAAACGCTTTAGGTCCGGCCGTCTCGGGTACATGGGTATGGGCTTGGATATCCATAACTGTCCTCTGGGTACTAATCGCGAATGCTCCACTTCGATCGATGGTCTACTTGCTAGTTCGTCGTCTCATGATGCGCAACGTCAAGCCGGGAAGATACCCGAAACATGGTTGGATGAGTGCGAAAATTTGGTTTTTGCAGAAACTCGTAGTAACTCTCAACGTGAATCAAATCGCCGGTACGCCCTGGACTAACCGGCTTGCTCGATGGAGCGGCGCAAAAGTTGCAGATGATGCCCGTTTAGTGGAGTTACCACCAATAACAGGTCTTATGACGGTCGGTTCCAAAGCCACTATCGAGGAAGAGGTCGATACCACTGGTTGGGTAATAGATGGTGAGGAACTGGTCATCGCGGAGTACATCATCGGTGCCGGCGCACGAGTTGGGACTCGGGCGCTTCTGATGCCAGGCTGCAATATCGGTGAGGGTGCAGAGATCTTGCCGGGTAGTGTCGTTGACCGTGAGATCCCAGCGGGGGAGCTGTGGGGTGGTTCCCCCATCGCGTCATTGGGTGCCGCGGGCGAAACCTGGCCTGAAGAAGATCCAGAGCGAGAAGCCGCGACGATGCCCGGGAAGTTCATGTACGTAGTGGGCTTAGTCCTCTTGAGCCTACTGCCCTTGCTCGCTGCCTTACCTGGTTTGTTCTTGTTGATAAAACTTAATCAACCAGATCAAATGCATCCCGCCGGTCTATTCCTGTATTGGTTGGTTTGGGCCATCCCGATATCGCTGCTGTGGATTGTGATGTACAACCTCTTGATCGCGGCAACTCTGCGCATATGTATGCGCCTAATCAAGCCGGGGTTCCATTCCGACTACGGGGGCGCCGCATGGGCGTACTGGTTTACACGTCAGGTCATGGTGGAAGCCCACATGTTTTTACGGTCTATCTTCTCGAGTATTTACACAGCCAGTTGGCTTCGACTTCTGGGCTTAAAGGTAGGTAAAGGAACAGAAGTTTCGATCACTAGTGGTCTGAATTCGTACGTAAGTTTCGAAGATGGCAGTTTCGTAGCGGATGATGTTTTGTTTGCTACCGTTCGCCACAATCGAGGTTGGATGCACGTTCAAGGCATCAGTGTTGGTAGTAGGACCTTCCTGGGCAACAGCGTCATCGTCAAGGGTGGAACCGAACTCGGTGATGACAGTCTGGTTGGAGTATTGTCCAGCGCCCCACAAAAGCCGCCCGATGGTTCATCTTGGCTTGGGATGCCTCCCTTAGAGCTACCTCGGGTGCGAGAAAATGTCGATGTTTCCCGAACCATGGACCCTCCCACGAGGCTAAAAGTGGGTCGATCCATAGTTGATGGGATTCGGATCTTGTTACCTGAAGTGATCTCGGTGATGCTTGCGACACTCGTGATATTTGCCGCGGATAGCATCGCCGACTCCACGGGTAGTACTTGGTGGATGGTTGTCGCGCTGCCATTTATCTTGTTGGGGGTGGGCCTACTTTCTTTGGTGGTCATGGTCATCTTGAAATGGGTACTGATGTTCCGTTATCGACCCGGCGGTCACCCGCTGTGGTCGTTCTTCTGTTGGCGAGACGAAATCATCAATGTGACTGGCGAAGTCGTTGCGGGTCTCTGGATGTTCCGATACGCGTTGGGAACTCCGATCATGCCCT
Source organism: Micrococcales bacterium (assembly GCA_002699445.1). Lineage (GTDB taxonomy): Bacteria > Actinomycetota > Actinomycetes > S36-B12. The sequence goes on from PAAU01000035.1 coordinate 29,120, forward strand.
GGTACTTCCGAGCGATGGGATCGAAGGTTGGTAAGAATCTGTGGTGCGACATGATCAATGCCACGGAATTCGATGTTATTACTCTCGGCGACAACGTGAACCTAAATGCGGGTTCGTGTCTTGAAACTCATCTATTCCACGATCGCGTCATGAAAATCGGACCAACATACATCGGTGACGGTGCAACCCTTGGACCAAACTGCGCCGTTCTACCCGACACGGTTGTCGGTGAGGGTTGTCGAATCGGTGGTCGCTCAGTAGTGATGCGAGGTGAGACTCTGCCTCCTAATACTTCATGGCAGGGTGCCCCTGTGGTGTCTGCATGATCGGACTTCCGGAAGAGCGAACGTCGCTACTCATAGGGGATCCACAGGTTATATCGGTGCACCAGACTATGCCGCTAGTCGCACACGATAATCCCGATGAGTTGGGTCAGTTGCCGAAGGTTTACTTGGTCAGCGCAGATGTGACAAAACTCAACTCGGATCAACTCCGTGCAGCAACTCGAATCGCCTGCAAAGAAAAAGGCGCAATGGGCGGTTCACGCGAGCACCAGACTTCCCGGTCTTATCGGTTCCCCTTTGCGTTATTTGCTGTCCACTCCGATTCCGTTGGTATCGATATCGAATTTGTGGACCCTTACGACCCCGTTTTTGCCGAATCCATTTGCACCCCAGCAGAATGGTCCAAGAGTCAGACTCGTCCCGAAACGTCTCTCGAAGTTGCCGATGTTTGGTCCTCGAAGGAGGCGTTGGCGAAAGCTCTCGGTGACGCGGTGAAATACGATCCGAGGCGATTGCCGAGCTTGGCGCTGACCCCAGACAGTGCAACGGGTGCATGGCACACTGCGAGGATAGACGTACCCTTCGGATACACCGGATGGGTTGTGTGGAAACATGAGAATGCGTAAGCGCCGTAGCGATCTGCTTGTTACCGTAGCGATTTGCTCGGCCGTAGTGGTTGTTGGTTGTTCCTCGAACTCGGGCTCTAGGTCGGCGCCGGGGGTGGCCGTTTCTGGATCGGCATCGACCTCGGTAAGTTCGGCTGAAGCTATCGATTTGGATCCGACACCTCCCAAGAGATCAGCAGCCAAGGGCTTGTCCAAAGTTCGCAAATGCTCCGATCAAAAACGAACGGAGTGCGCAACGCTTCGGGTGCCGTTGAACTACGCAAATGCCGGTGGTAAGAAGCTTTCGCTTCCGGTGCGCTGGTCGACTCGCGCTGGTACGAATGCCCCTACACTGCTGTACCTCAATGGTGGGCCTGGGCTAGGTAACAACAGACAGTTTCTGAAGAGCACGCTCAACAAATTGCCAAAAGTGGCAAAAAACTATCGAGTCGCGGTTATCGAGACACGAGGTACTGGTGACACCGCACTCGATTGCCCGAAATTGCAGGCCGATCCGGACGCGGTCGAAGACGTCATGCCAATGCGTCCTAATCAGATCGAAGGGTGTGGGAAACGGATTGGGGAGAAGCGAAAGTTCTATACAACAGAGCAGACCATTGCTGATCTGGACCGTTACCGTCGCGCTTTGAGAATTTCCTCTTGGGCGGTCATGGGCTTCTCCTACGGGACATTTGAAGCACAACGTTACGCGATCGCATATCCAGCAAGAACCGACACGCTTACTCTAGACGGGGTGGTGCGGCAGGATGGGGGAGACGCCTTTTATACCCCGGCATTGCACGAGACCGGTCGAGTGCTACGTGAAGTCTGCGCCGAAAAAAACTGCGGCTACGATCCCGCAGCGGATCTGAATAAAATCGTTGTCGAGGGTATGGATGGTGTCGCTATCTTCAACGCGCTTTTGTTTGCAACATTGAAGCAGCCCTATGTTTACGGGTTAATCAAGGCGATACACAAGGCGGCCAACGGAAATAAGCGGCCGTTACGACAACAGATTAAGATCTATCCGGCAGATCCGACGTCAGCTTCGGAATACAGTGTGGGGCTGTTTCTCGCCACAATGTGCACAGACATGCGATTTCCATACGGAACATCCAAAGCGCCGCTCAAGAGTCGCCCCGCCGCGATTCGGGAGGGGGTCAATGAGATCAATCCCGCGGCACTGTATCCATTCGACCGGACCACTGCTCGAGGGCAGGGACAGATTTCCAACTGCCGACATTGGCCAAGGACTCGCCCGGGTCGATTCACCAACGCAAAGTTCCCGGACATGCCTACGCTGGTAATCAACGGTGATTGGGATCTTGCGACTCCCGTATCAGACGCTCGCGCGCAAGCCGCCCGAATTCCGAATTCCCAGATGGTGGTGGTCCCACGATGGGGTCACGAGACCATTGCCAATCCGTATGGAGCTTCTCAGATCTCTGGTTTTCTTTTGCGGGAAAAGCCGAGCGTGGTAGATCAGTGATTGGTTACGTCTGCTGGGACTTGTCTCGGCAGACCTAACAAGAACACGCGTTGGAACCCCGGCTTAGCCGTTGGCTCGCTTAGTCGTGATGGCCGGACTGGGCAGCGAGTTGCCGAACACCCCAACGTTGAGCGAACCGAGTCCGGTCGCTCGATCGTAGCCTTTTCCGGCAGAGCAGCATCCTTGATCGTAAGGGTCGTTGTTGCCTTTGCGGATGTCATGGATCTGCGACGAACTGGAACCTAAGTCGTACAGCAGTGGCGACAACAGTCCCAGGGTAGGTCGTCCTTGAGCGATTTCGTTGCCACCGATAGTCGCGACGCTGGCCGCCAAGAGCGGTGTTGCCGCACTGGTGCCGCTCACTATTGTGGGCAGCCCAGAGTCACCCGTCCATAGCGGCCAACCGGGACCGAGACTAGCGTGAGCGGAAATGTCGGGTACGGATCGCGTCTTACCGGAAATCCCGGCCTTGCGTTGCCACCACGGCTTAGCGACTAGAACGGACTTACCGCCCCCGCCGGCGGTTGGTTGTGGCCCGATCGGTGGCTGCAAGCCTTCATCATTCCAGGCGTATTCCTTCTTTCGGGAGTTGTCTTTATTGAGGACAATCCGGGAGCCACCGACTGCGATGAAACTCGACAGCGACGAGGGCAACCCGACGGCCTTTTGCTTGTCTCCCGTAAAGTTCGTGCAACCGCTGGATCCGTAATCTCCAGAGGCTGCAAAAACCGAAACTCCGGCCAGAGCCAATCGATTGGCCACAGAATCAGCCATTTGGAAACCAGTCGCCAAGTACGGCGAAGTTTCGCCAAGAATTAACTCACAGATGGCATAGGAGAGTGACACTGCGTTGGGCAGTTCACCCCGGTATGCAGCGGCATATGCCAGGAATGTTCGAGGGTCCGCGGTGAACGGAGCCTGTTCGATGATGTCAACCGAGCTTCCAACAGGTAAAACTGATTGCGCAACCTGAACATCCAAGTCACCCTCATCGCCATCGGGTAGCGCCCCCAGAAGGCCGGGTACGGAACTTCGCGTGAAGGACATCTTTGGAAGTTTGAAACACTCGCGAGAGAATTCCAGATTCTCTTCTGAGTAGCCCGAACCCCATGCGATGATCGCGAGTTTAGTTTGGCGACCTACTCGCTTTTTCCTGGGCAACTCATCGATTCCATAAGCAGTGTTCAGCTGGTTGTAGGCGTATGACGTCTCTGCAAAACCCAGCTTCGTACCGGGAACGGTGATTGGAGCATTCTTGAGGCAACCTTTGGGTGTTCCCAGATTTCTGCCCGCGAATGACTTAGGACCTTCGGACTGTTTTGAGACTGGGATCTCAGCACCAGAAAGTTCGGTGAAATCCGCGAGAACATCAAGCGGCACCCATTCACCCTTGCGAACAAATTTTCGAATGCTCGCAGGCGGTTCACTTGGCCAGCCAATCTGCAGAGTTGTCCCGTCCAATAAGAACTCACCCTGGAACTCGACACCGAGCCAGGACGACATGACGTCGGCTGGACCCGAGATTGCGCCGAAGATCCCTGTTGGATCCATCTTGAGATCTAGTCCAGCAGAACTAACTTCTGCACGAACGGCATTGATGTCTTTGCGACTTGCCCCATATCGTTTCCGAATTTGTTTCCGACTTGGAAAGACCCGATAGGTTTTGGATCCTGGGGTCGAAACCTTCCTCAGATCACGGTCAGCTGCTTTCTCATCACGGCGAAATCCGAAATGAATTGAGACGTTTCGTTCTGCTTCTGCGATCAA
>PAAU01000036.1 GCA_002699445.1 Micrococcales bacterium
GTCGGTATATGCATATGCATACCTCAAGGTAATCCTACTTTGTGTGAGGAACTTTACTCCCGACAAAATCTGCTGCGAGCTGCGAGCTCATAAATGTATGTAAGCTTATGTACGTATGGTATACCGGTAATAATACTAGTAACTAGTAAGCATTTATGATAAAATTACATTTGCATTCGCATAATTGTGAGAATGCTTATGTTTGGTGTCTTGCGACACACCAGCACGCCACAAGCCCCATGCCTGTGGCTTTGCTGCCCACCCAGAATCGCAAAAAGGCGGACGCGCGCACCTCTCGGGAAGGAAGGAAAAAAGTAAGTTCACTCCTCCTTGCGCCCCATTCAGTGAGGCGTGCGCGCGCACTCTATATGGGATTGAAAGAAAGAGGAAAAAATAGAGGCAGCGCATCACGGCGCGCCTCCTTCACTTGTTTCATCGCCGCTTGAAAACGGCGAGGAGGGCTACGCCTGCCACAACTGCCACAATGCCAGCAGCCACCCACACACTGCCTTGAGTGCTGATACCCTGCTTGGTCATTAGTGCCGCCCCTTGCGTCAGCATGTTCGCGTAATATTCCTCTGCCGGGTTGGAAACGCTCCCCGAGGTCCCGTCCGAAACCCCTCCCGCACCGTGGTGGATCAGTTTGCCGTCCATATGCAGACCAATGACGGGCTTCAGCGTGTCCACCACCTTTACATGGCGCTCGTAGGACTGAGAGCCCTGGCAACTACCGTCGTTGTAGTTGCCTGCGGCGTCCTTGGCACGGTACGTCACCACATAGTCACCGACCACATCTACATTCACGGTATTTGAGGTCTCCACCGTCAGCATCGCGCCTGGGTGTAGCGAATCAGAGCATGTGGCGCCTGCGTCAGTGTACGTGAAAGAGGCCTCCACCACTTCCGGCCCGGGATTGACAGTACACACGGGGCAGATCGTGTCGCGCACGGCAAGCGTGCGGCAGAGTTTGGGTGCGAGTACGCCGTACTTGTTTGTGCAGTCGAAGCATATGCGGTACGTGCCTGGAATCTTGTAGTCGGGGTAGTCGGCGCCCGACACCACCACAGCCTCGGAGATGTCGCCGTCGGTGGCGTCGCTGCACATGGCACCAGCGTCGGTGTACACGGCGGTCGCGTTTGCCTCCAAGAACAGGTGGTCGCTGCCTGCCAGCGAAATCGCTGGCGGCGGGTAGACGATCGGCGCAGGCGTCGGACTCGGCGACGGAGCATCCGTGGCAGGTGGAGTCGGAGCCGCGGTCGGATGCGGCGAGGGGCACACAAAGGTGTTGCACAGCCGCGACTGCGACGCAGGGCACGCGTTGCCGGTGCCGACAGCCGGTCTTTGGATGACAACGTCACGGCTCTCGTGGCCGGTGCCGCACGTCTTGCTGCACTCGCTCCACAAAGTCCACTCGTGGATGCAGTCCACGGGGCAGTCCATCTCGTGGCACTGCACATCTTCAGTGAGCTCGCTGCAAGCGTTGCCACCGTGCTGTCGAGGCACAATGACGTGGCGTGATCGCGTTTTGATACCCTCGCCGCATGGCGTACTGCAGGGGCCGAAGCTGCCCCACGAACCAACTTCGCAGTGGATCGGGCATTCTTGATCGTGGCAGGACTGGATCTCGGCTGTCGTGAAGTCGCACGCGCCGCCATGCAGGGCGGATATGGCGACGTGGCGCGTGCGGCCATGCGTGCCGTGGTCGCACGTCTTGGAGCAAGCGCCCCAGGAAGTCCATTGGGTCATCGAGCAGTCCTGCGGGCACTCAGCCTGGCCTGGGCACGACGCACTGTCGTCAAGCTTGTCGCACAGGATCCCGCCGTACAGCGGCTCCTGTGTGACGGCACGCTGACGTGTGCGGGTGGCGTGAAGACCACAAGAGGCGCTACAGCTGCTCCAAACACCCCACTGTGAGAGCTGGCAGTCAATGGCGCATTGATGGGTGTTGCATGGCATCGTATCGGACAGGGGTGGGCAGGGCACGCCACCGTGTGCCGGGACAATGACTGTGCGGAAGCGGGTCTGAGCGCCTGTCCCGCACGCCTCGGTGCACTCGCCATACATGCCCCATTCGCTCACTGCACAGTCCACCGGGCAGGCTTGTTTGTTGCACTCCATACTTTGCGTGAGTGGCAAGCATTCTTCGCCATCGTGCTCTGGAGCCACAAGGACGGAGCGGGCGCGAGACTGCACACCTCCGCCGCACGTCAAAGAGCAGGTGCTCCAGTCACCGAGGTCGGATGTAACACAGTGCACCGGGCACGGGTGTGTGTTGTATGTGTTACAGGGACGTTGTTCACTCAGGGCTGGGCAACTGTTGCCCGCGCACTGGGACGGCACCTGGACTTGGCGGGTGCGCATCTCGACGCCCGCGTCCCCGCCAGCCGGCGTGCACGCCTGGGTACAAAGGCCCCAGGTGCTCCAGATGGACACGCTGCAGCTCACGTCGTTTGCAGGATCAGAACACGGCGGGCAACTCGTTTCGCCACACCCCTGCTCATCCTCAAGGGTGGGGCACGACACGCCGCCGTTGGAGGGGTGGTCGATAACGGCACGGTAACGGTACTGCCTGCCACCACCACCGCACGCCACGGTACATGCTCCCCATTCAGACCAGTCGCCAATGGCGCAGTCGACTGGGCAAGAAAGTTCATTGCATGAATCATCTTCGAATGTGACCGAGCAAGCGGTGCCACCGCAGGAGCTTGCTACCTGAACGAAGCGCGTGCGCTGCCGCCCCCCGCCGCCGCACGTCTGCGAGCACGTCGACCACGACGTCCAGCTGGACATCTGACAGGGTACCGCGCAGCACTCGTTGTTGCACGTGCGCGACTCCAGAGCGAGGGGACACGATGCGCCACCGTAAGCTGCCGAACTCAGGATCTCGCGCGTGCGGTGCTGTGTGCCGCCGCCGCATGCTGCCGTGCAGTGGCCCCACTCACTCCAGTCGGACACGAGGCAATCTTGCGGGCACGCGCCGAGCGTGCACACCTGAAAGCCAGCCAAACTCGGGCATGCGAGGCCGCCATGCTCGGAATTGGACAGAACCTGGCGCTGTCTTGTCTGCGTGCCAACACCGCAGCTTTGCGAGCATGCATCCCAAGAGGACCAAGAACTCACCTGGCAATCCACGGGGCATCTTCCTTCACCATAGATGCAGCTCCCGACATCTGTCAGCGCAGGACACACCGTGCCGCTGAACTGAGGGGCGACGAGCACGGTGCGCGTGCGGGTGCGGAACAGCTGTGCAGAGGAACCGCAAGTTGCGCTGCACGGGCCATAACTGCCCCAACTCGAAACCATGCAGTGGATCGGGCACGCGTGCTGGTTGCATGCCTCACTTTTGGCAGACGCACCGCACGGCGCGCCATTACACTGGGGAGCAACCAGCACGAAGCGAGTACGCTGGCGGAAGCCACCGCCGCAGCTCTTGCTGCACGTGGACCACATGGACCAGGTCCCGACCACGCAGTCCACAGGTCCCGAACACGCGCCGCACGACGGTAGACTGCACGACTGAATCTCGTCAAGGACAGGGCAAGGCGTGCCGTAGACCGGGGGCGTTATCACCGTGCGCGATCTCACTTTAAATGCGGAGCCGCACTGAGACGAGCACGTCGTGGGCCAGTCACCCCACTGCGACACGACGCAGTCGATCGGGCACGCATGCGTGTTGCAAGTCACGCTGTGCTGGAGCGCAAAACACGTGCCGCCGTGAGCAGCCGCGGCAACCACTGTACGCGTGCGCACCTGGACACCGCTGCCACAGGTCTTGTCGCAAGCGCCGTACACACTCCAGTCGCCGACGACGCAGTTAACCGGGCAAGCCTGCGTATTGCACTGCTGGTATTCGGATTTAGGACCGCAGCTACCGCCATACAGGGGCCCGCTCATCAGGAAGCGCGTGCGAAGCTGCGTGCCACCGTTGCACTGTTTGCTGCACGTACTCCACGACGACCATGCAGCGAATGCGCAGTCTATCGGGCACAGCAACGTGTTGCAAGACTCGGTCTCTATCAGCGAGGGGCACGGAAGGCCTCCACCAACTGGGCTCTGAGTCTCAAACCGCTGCCGCGTCTGCGTGCCGCCGTTGCAGGTGAGCGAGCACGGGGACCAGCTGGAGAACGGCGAGACAACGCAGTCCACCGGGCATGCCTGTGTGTTGCAAGAACGCGCTTCGGATAGAGGGCCGCACATGGCGCCGCCGCACTGTTGGGGGGCCTCCACCAGACGATGGCGGTATTGAAGACCAGCCCCGCAGTCATGCGAGCACATGCCCCATGGGCTCCACGGCCGAAGCATGCAGTCTTGGGCGGTGCACGCCACGGGGCAGTCCTGCGCGTTGCAGGGCTGCGTGCGCTCGAGCACGGGACACGCGAGCGAAGCGGCGTTGCTCGACGCAGAGCTAACAATGGTGCGGAACGACGTAACTTGGCCGCCGAGGCAGGCCTTGCTGCAGTTGCCGTACGCCGACCAATCGGATACCTCGCACGCCTGAGAGCACTCATGGCTGTTACACGGGCTGTAGTCGATGAGCGGCGGGCACAAAGCGCCGCCGTACCCCCCGGCGGTCGCCACACTGCGAACACGGAGCTTTTGTCCGCCGCCGCAAGCCTTCGAGCAACCGCCAATATCAGTCCACGACGTGACGGTGCAGTGTATCGGGCACTTGCCGAGGTTGCATTCCTCAGTGTCGATGAGCGCCGGGCACGCCGCGCCGCCATACTTGAGCACCACGGAGATCTCGCGCTGGCGCAACTTCGTCCCGCCGCCGCACGTGATATCGCACTGCCCCCATGCATACCAGCTGCCAACCTCGCAGTTCACGGGACACTCGTGCATGTTGCATTCCTGGTTGTCGACGAGCGTGGGGCACGAGGCGCCGCCGTAGCCGGACATTTTGAGAATTTCGCGCTCGCGGCGCTTAGTGCCGCCACCGCAGAGACTGCTGCACTTGCCGAGGGCGGTCCACGCCGACACAATGCAATCCGTCGCGCACGGGACCATGTTGCAAGCCTCAGAACGGCTGTTGACCGTGGGACATGCAACGCCACCGTTCGTAGGGTGCGAGATGATTGATCGTGTCTGGTCGCGCGTGCCGCCGCCGCATGTGTGGCTGCACTGTGACCACGTCAACCACGACCCCACTACACAGTCTGTGGGGCATGCCGGCGGCGTGCACACTTGGTTTTCTTTGAGATGTAAATGACACCTACCGCTGCCGGTGGCCGTCTTGTTGACGTGGCGGAAGCGCATCTGGATGCGGTTCACGCCGGCGCCCTTCTCAGCATGGGCCTGACCGCAATAGCCTGGGCACTCGGACCAGTCGCTCCATGCGCCTACCTCACACATCTCATGCGGACACTCCTGCTGGTTACACACCTGTTCTTCCCGAGTGGGCGGGCATGTGATACCGTTGGCAGCAGCGGGCACGAGAACTGGGCGCGAGCGGAGCGACTTGCCGGTGCCACCGCACGTCGCTGAGCAGGCGCTCCAGGCGGTCCAAGTGCCGACCTTACAGTCAATGGCGCACATATGCATGTTACAGTGCTGCTCTTCGACCAGCGCGCCGCACGCGTCGCCACCGCAATGGGCAGCCGCGATCACATTGCGCACCCGGATACGCTTGCCGCCGCCGCACTGGGTGTTGCATTTCTTCCAATCGCCCCATGCGCTCAAGTCGCAGTTGGTCTTATCCTCTGGTGCACATGAGTCTGCGGCCAACCCAAGCAAAAAGCCCGTGGCATCGTGGTCAGTGGACATCGCACATCCCTGGTGATCCAAAGCCCAGCGGCATTCACCACCCTTGATCGACATTTGGTGGCAGCCAGTGACGGATTCACAGTGGGCCTTGCAGTCCTTCTCCTTCGCCGAATCAGTATCAATGCTATCCGCGAACGTGTGCGTGCCGTAATTCCACTGGCATGCCGCGCCAACGACAGCTGGTGCCCACGAAGAGATCTTGATGAACATGCCTGAGACGGCTGGCGTCGGCATGTACACGTCGCAACCACGGTGGCCATCCGAAGACGTGACTAGACTAGGGCCGACATTAAGCAGCGTGCAAGTGTTGCCCTTCCAGTGGAACGAAGTGCACTTTACGTCAGCGCTCAAGGTCACGGTACTTGTCGCGGACGCGCGTGGGAGCGGCTCGTTTGAGAAGCAGTGCAGCTTGCACACCTCAAGGGTGGACACCGCGGGTGGCTCAATGCGATACGACTCGACGGTCACGACCGAATCCATCGGCGTGCAATCCGAAGCGGGGCTAGCGGCCCATTCTGGCGCCAGGGCCGACACCGGCATCCTCGTACAGCCAAGCACGTCCTTCGCAATGCGGCAGTGGCCATCGATGATACTAAGCTCGGCGCAGCCGAACTGACCTCCACACGCCGCCTTACATTCTGCCATTGTCTTCTGACCGAGATCGAGGTAGTTGTCAGAGCACGCGTACCCATTCAGCGGAGGAGACCAGACAAGATCGCTCACGGCGATGCCAGCAGCAATAACCGGGGGCGGCGTCGTCGGCAGCGGCGTCGGCGGCGGCGTCGGCGGCGGCGTCGGCGGCGGCGTCGGCGGCGGCGTCGGCGGGTTGCAACCGCGGCAGTCGGCCGCGGAGCCACCACTGCAGTAGGTATTGTCTGGGCCACCGCACCAGTTGTGGGTCGAGCAGCACCGCGTGCAGAGCCCACCATTGCACTGGCTGCACTTGGCGGGGCACGACGTCGGGGGCGAGCTGTTGGGGTTCCATGACGAGGCTTGACGGCGGCGGCGGCGGCCCCAGCTGGTCACGGACTCGCTGAGATCGATGCTGCCTTCACCCTCGAACGCTCCTGTGCCGGCGGCTCGGAGGCGGCGGCTGCCGGTGGTGGAAGGCGGGCACGCCTGCTGGTTGCACACCTGAGTCTGCATGAGCACAGGGCAGCCCGCGCCAGCTCCGATGGGCTCTACCAGGATGCTGCGGTGGCGCATCTGGGAGCCACCCTCGCAGTTTGCGTCGCACGTGCCCCACGAACCCCATGGGCTGACAGTACAGTCCACGGCGCACACCTGTAGGGTGCAAGCGATAGTCTCGGTGAGAGGGTACGGGCACGGCACGTTACCAGCCTCTTCGAGCGTGCGCGTGCGCGTCTGAGAGCCGACGCCGCACGTCGTCGAGCACAGCGACCACTCGGTCCAAGCCGAGACTTGGCACTGCACGGGACACGGAAGCGTGTTGCACACAGCAGTCTCCTCTAGGTTCGGGCAAGGGTCGCCGCCGTTACTGGGAAGTTGGTCAATATTGCGAGTCCTGGACCTTTGACCGCCGCCACACTGTTCTCCGCATGGACCCCATGAAGTCCACAAGCCCACTGTGCAATCGACTGGACACGGAGGGATACCGATGCAGATGTCGGTCTGCGAAAGTATCGCGGTGTTGCACAGCTCCGCGGTGGGGTTGGATGCAATGCGCGTACGCGACCGAGTGCCGGCGCCGCATGACTCAGTGCACGCGGACCACGATCCCCACAGGCCCAGATCGCACTCCTCTAGGCAGACGTGCGTGTTGCATGAGGCGTACTCGATGTCCGCGGCGCAGACCTGTCCACCGTAGTCGGCAGACACGATGACGCTGCGAGTACGGAACTTGGTGCCGCTGTCGCACATCTCGGTGCAGTTTGAATACGGCGTCCATGACGATAAGACGCAGTCGATCGGGCACGAGCCCGTGTTGCACGCACTCTGCTCAAAGAGCGGCGGACACGGATTGCCGAAAGCGCCGCTCGGTGCAACGGTGATCACCCGCGTGCGATTACTCACGCCGCTACCACAGCTTACAGAGCACACGCTCCACTCAGTGAAGGGCGAGACCTCACAGTTAGTATCGCACGGCTGCGTGGCACACGGCTCTTCATCCACCAGGGGGGGGCACTCCGCGCCGTTGTTGGTCGCGAGTTGGTCAATGGAGCGCGTGCGAGTTCGTGTGCCGCCATCGCACAGCTTTGTACAGGTGGTGAACGAACCCCACGGGTTAACGGTGCAGTCGACTGGGCATGCGTTGGTGTTGCACGAGTCCTCCTCGGAGAGCCATGGGCAAGAGGCACCGCCGTACTGCGCCGCCACGTCGACGGTGCGCAAACGAGTCTTCAAACCTCCACCGCAGGTGAGTGAGCACGTCGTGAACGAGGTCCATGCCGACACCTCACAGTCCACCGGCGCGCAATAAGCGAGACCGCACGGGCCACAAGCTTGTGCGTTGCAAACCGCAGTGTCGTTGAACGGGCCGCAGCCCACCCCACCGTGCAAGGGTGCGGTGTCGATAGCACGGTGGCGGGTTTTTATGCCGCCATCGCATTCTTGCGAGCACAAGCCAAAGGAACCCCACCCCGTCTGCACGCAGTCGATAGGGTGCGGCTGGGTGTTGCACTGCTGGGTATCCACAAGCGCTGGGCATGCGGTGCCGCCATGATCTGCTGGGACGGTGATCGTTCGAGAGCGCTCCTGCGTGCCGCCGCCGCTGGACAGCGAGCATGCACCCCAGTTGCTCCAAAGCGTGACCTCACAATTAATTGGACAAGGCTGGGTGTGGCACGGCTGGGTCTGGTTCGTTGCTCCACACGCGCTACCACCACATGTGGGATGCTGCAAAATATTACGGGTCCGGGTGTGTGTACCACCACCGCAAACAGCGGTGCACATAGTGGGCCAGTCACCCCACTGCGACTGTACGCAGTCTGTGGGGCAGCACATCGTGTTGCAAGGCTGCGACTCAGATTGAGGCGCGCAACTGGCTCCGCCATGCTGGGGGTGCGTGACGATGGAACGCGAGCGGGTCTGTTCACCCACGCCGCATGTCTTGTCACAAGTACTCCACGTGTTGAAGTTAGTAAGGACGCAATCGATGGCACAGAAGTGCGTGTTGCACGGCCGGTCGTTGGTGAGCGGGCCACAGGCGGTGCCACCACACGATGCGCCCTGAGTGACGTGACGAGACCGCATTTGGTTGCCTGCGCCGGAGCCATCGTCGCACAGCCGACTGCAGGTGCCCCATGCACCCCAGCTGGAAACCTGGCAGTTAGCAGGGGCCTCGTTGTGGCAAGACGGGCATGTTTGGGTGTTGCACGCTAACACATCGGTTTGGTTCAACGCAGAGCAGTCCATGCCACCGCATTCAGAGGCAGACAGGATAGTGCGTGTGCGGGTCTTCTCTCCGCCGGGGCCACAGACCACGCTGCATATACCCCAGCTTGACCACTGAGACATCACACACGGCTCCGGGCAGCAGATGTCGTTGCAGGAAACCGTATCTTGAAGCGGCGGGCAGGTTGTGCCACCGTGAAGCGGCTGCTGCTGGACAGTGCGGGTCCGGGTTTGGGCGCCGCCACCGCACGTGTTGCTGCACTGGCCAAAGCTACCCCACGGTGACACAGTGCAGTGCACGTCGCACGGGGGGTTGGAATCACACGCCTGCGTGTGGGTGAGGGGCGGGCACATCACGCCGCCGTGTGCCGCAGGGATGGTTACGGTCCTATGCTTGGTCATGGTACCGTTGCCGCACGTCGTGTCGCAGCTTCCAAACGAACCCCACATACTCACATCGCAATCTTCGGGGCATGCTGCGGCATTACATGCTTGCACATCCGTCAGCGGCGGGCAAGTCGTGCCGCCACAACTCGATGGCGCAGTAATCGTGCGGCTGCGCGTTGTGGTGCCTGCATTGCCATCGGTGGAGCAGCTTTGCGTGCAACTGTCCCATGAAGACCACTGAGTCACAGAGCAAGGCACGACAGGGTTGGGACCATCTGGAGGGCAGCCAACGCACGCTTCAGTGTTGCAGGAATCAGTTTCCGTTAAGGCTTCGCACGCAACGCCACCGTAAGCAGCGGGCGTGGTTACAGCACGGTAGCGCGTTCTAGTGCCGCTGTCGCAAGCTGCCGTACACGCAGCCCAGTCTGACCACGCACTCATTGTACAGTCAACCGGACAGGCATCCACGTTGCACTGCTGCGTCTTCATCAAGCTCGGACAGGAAGTGCCACCGTGAGCAGGGTGCACGATGATGGTGCGGCTTGCGGACTGGGTCCCACCATTGCAGCTGGCCGAGCAGGCGCTCCACTCCTGCCATGAGTTAACCTCGCAATGGACCGGGCAAGCGCCGGTATTGCAAGCGCGCGACTCAATCGGAGTGTCGGGACACACCGTGCCGCCATGTGCGGCCACAACTGTCACCAGAGGGAACTTGTACTGCACTCCTGCACCGCAGACGCGCGAGCAGATGCCCCATGAAGTGCCCGTGAACTCGCAATTGAAAGGGCACTGGTGCATGTTGCAGTCCAGGTAGTCAGTCAGGCTAGGACAGACCATGCCGCCGTGGTCCGCGGCAGTGGAAACCGTACGTGTGCGGTTGCGGATTCCCCCGCCGCAAGCCGCGCTGCACTCAGTCCATGCACCATAAGCACTGACAGCACAGTGTACAGGGCACGGGGCGTTGTTGCACGCGGCCTCCTCGGTAAGGGTCCCGCATTCTTGGCCCCCGTGCGCCGCTGCTGTGGCGACGGTGCGTGTGCGAACCTTTCTTCCGGGGCCACAGTGCATATTGCACTGCCCCCAGTCGCCAAACGCGCCAAGGACACAGTCGACTGGCGTTTGCACATCCACACCTGCACCCGCGATGACGCTGCAATGCTGGGCGTTGCACACTTCCGCCTCAGCCAGATGCGGACATGCGATGCCGCCCTCGACCACACCACTCGTGATGCTCCTGAAGCGGTGCTTCAGACCACCACCGCAAGCGGCGGTGCACGGCGTGAAGGAACCCCAGGCGCTTGTCTGACACGACAGCGGGCACATGTGGGTGTTGCAAGTGGAGAAGTCGAACAAAGCGGGGCACCCCTGGCCACCGTATGCCTGCGCGACGACCACCGTGCGTGCACGAAGTTGGACGCCGGCACCGCAATCCTTCGTGCAGAATCCGAGCGCGCTCCACGCGCTCACAACACAATCAATAGGGCAGTATGCCATGCCGCACGGTTGAGACTCGGTGATATCCCCAGGCTGGTCACAGCTGCGCCCGTTCTCCGTCGCCGGCGCGAGGATCACGCGCGTACGCGAGCGATGGCCACCGCTGCACGACTTCGTGCACAGACCCCAGCTGCTCCACTGCGAAAGCGTACAGTGCTGGCCGCACGGTGCCACGTTGCATATTTCAGTTTCAAACAAATCCGGACATGCAAAACCGAGGTTTGACTGCGCAATCAGCACCGTGCGCGTGCGTGTTCGCGTGCCACCGTCGCAACTCGCGGAGCACTGCGACCACTGCGACCAGGGAGACACAGTGCAGGCCACGTTCGGGGCGTCCGGCGTACACGCAGTGGGCCCGCACGACCGCGCATCCACTAGGATATCAGGGCATGGATTACCATCGAAGGATGGGGTGGTCGTAACAGTGCGCGTGCGCTGCTGCGTGCCACCGCCGCACGCGGCCGTACATGCGCTCCAGGAGCTCCAACTTTCAACCACGCAATCGCGAGGGCACGGGTTTACGTTGCAGGCCAGGGATTGGGACAAAAGGGGGCAAACCGTGCCCGACCCGACGGCAGCGATATTCACTGTGCGCGTGGCCGTGCGCATGCCGCCACCGCATGTTGCACTGCACGCAGAGTACGGCCCAAGCGACGAGACCTCGCAATTGACATCACACACTTGTACGTTGCATTCCGTGGTCTCGTGCATGTGCGCGCACGCAGCGCCGCCGTATTGCGAGTGGGAGACGACGGGGCGGGTGCGCATCTTCTTTCCCGTGCCACAAGCAGCAGTGCAATTGCCGTATTCGGTCCACTCGCCGAGGCTACAATCGACAGGGCACGGGACCATGCCCTCGCAAGGGACAGTCTCGGACAACGGTGGGCAGTCCGCACCACCGTTTTGCATCGATACCATGATAGTCCTGGTGTGGGTCTGCTGGCCAGATCCACACTGGTGCGTGCACATGCCCCATTCGCCCCAGTCAGACACTTCGCAATTAACAGGGCAGTCACGCAGATTGCATGGCCGTGTCGCGCTAAATGCCGGGCACGCCGTGCCACCATGTGCGGCCGCTATTACCAGACTTCGCGCGCGCGTCTGTGATCCATCACCGCAACACGCCGAGCAAGCGCTCCACGCGCCCCAAGAACTCACATCGCAGTCCACGGGACAATTAGGGGTGCCGCAAACCTCAGTGTGACTCAAATCTAGGCATGCAGTGCCGCCGTGTTGCGGGATCACTTCGATGACACGATTTCGTGTCTTGGAGCCGGTGCCGCAAGTCTTCGTGCACGTGCCGAATGCGGCCCATTGCGACATGACGCAGTGGATCGGGCAAGGCGAGTTATTGACACAAGGTAACGTCTCAGACAGGGCCGGGCATGCAGTGCCGAGGTAAAGAGGCGCCGTGATGACCGAGCGCGTGCGGGACTTGTTGGCAGAGCCGCACGAGCTGCTGCAAGCCGACCAATTCGAGAACATTGAGACTTCACAATCAACCGGGCACATGTGTGTGTTGCACGACTTCTGCTCCGAGAGGTTGAGACACACCGCGCCGTTGCACACCGGTGTCTGTGTGATGTGGCGGGTGCGAGAATGCTGCCGCGATGACGATTGATCGTTGATCAGTTAAGAATGGATTTCATGAGCTGCCACACGTGTTGACTGTGCTTGGTGGACATTGCCATGCGCCTTTGCCGGAATTAAATGAGTCGTAAGGCACAAAGGCCGCCGATTCACCCCCCTCACCGCCGCCAACTGCGCATGGTCCACATGTTTGGCCGAAGGGCGCGCGATGGCAAGCCGCCTCGTTGCTCTCCTCCCCCAACCGCCGCCAGTCGCAAGGGCAAACTGCGCGAACGCTCGTTGTCGCCGCCATTGA
>PAAU01000037.1 GCA_002699445.1 Micrococcales bacterium
CGTGAACGTTTTGACGTAGTTGCCCTAAGTGCGACGGGCCGAAAGCTGCCTGAGTTGATCTCCCAAGTTCGTGAGTTGCGACCTAATGCCGTCGGGGTCACTGAAGAGGAGGCAGGGCGGGTCCTGAATTCGGAGTTCCCTGAACTTGAGGTGATCGTTGGTCCGAAAGCCGCGAGTGAGATCGCGGCGATTGATTCCGATGTTGTACTCAACGGAATATCGGGCGCCGCAGGTCTGGAGCCCACCCTTGCTGCTCTCGACGCTGGCTCAAAGCTAGCGCTGGCAAACAAAGAGTCGTTGATCATTGGTGGACCGGTCGTGACTCGTAAAGCTAAGCCCGGCCAGATCATCCCCGTTGATTCGGAGCACTCTGCCCTGGCTCAAGCCCTGCGGGCCGGAAAACGTGATGAGGTCGAACGACTCATTCTGACCGCTAGCGGTGGGCCTTTCCGGGGTTGGCAATCGAGTCAACTTGACAGCATTACCCCAGATCAAGCTCTATCGCACCCGACCTGGGACATGGGTCCATTGGTAACCATTAACTCTGCGACGCTAGTGAACAAAGGCTTAGAACTTATCGAGGCCCACCTACTGTTCGATATGCCGCTAGATCAGATTGAAGTCGTAGTCCACCCGCAGTCGGTGGTGCATTCAATGGTGCAGTTTCACGATGGATCTACTTTGGCGCAGGCGAGTCCACCCGATATGCGGCTGCCCATCGGGCTGGGTCTCGGGTGGCCCGATCGAGTTGCTGATGTAGCTCCAGCGTGTGATTGGTCACGGCCAGTGGAATGGACATTTGAGCCGGTAGATCACCAAACTTTCCCCGCCATCCGGTTGGCGACTGAGGTCGCGCAGGCGGGTGGAGTTTGGCCGGCGATTTTTAATGGCGCTGATGAGGTCGCTGTTGCGGCATTCCTCAATAACCGAATACCGTTCACTGGGATTGTTAAGACCGTGCGCAATGTTGTCGATTTATACAAGGACGATTTGACTCGGAACGAGCTTGATGTGGCCGACGTCCTAGCGGCTGACCGCTGGGCGCGGGCAGCGGCTCAGGACTTGATTGATGAGCGGGAGGTGTAGAACTTGTCTGATTTTCTTCTCAATGTTGTGGGAATCCTGCTGTTCTTCTTCTTGATCCTGCTCTCTATCGGTCTGCACGAATGGGGTCATTTCGCTACCGCCAAACGCTTCGGCGCAAAGGTCACCGAGTTCATGATTGGGTTCGGTCCCAAAGTGTGGGCTCGCACCCGCGGCGAAACCAGTTATGGATTGAAGGCGATTCCGCTCGGCGGATATGTGCGCATTGTCGGCATGTATCCACCGGCGAAAGAGGGAGCGAAACCCAAGGCAGGGCGTATGGCCGAGTTAGTGAGCGATGCGCGCCGCCAATCGTTAGCCGAAGTAGAACCGGGAGACGAGGATCGGGTGTTTTACAAGCTCCCGGTCCACCAGCGAATTGTGGTGATGCTTGCTGGCCCCTTCATGAACTTGATCTTGGCGGTCCTGCTATTTGGTGCCATGCTGATGGCGATTGGGCTGCCGCAGCCTACAACGTCGGTAGCCAGCACCCTGCCTTGTGTGCCCACTGCCAGTAATCCCACCGGAGAAGTCGGTAGCAACGACAGTTGCCCAGGCGCGGCTTCGGTGGCTTCTCAGGCGGGAATTGAGCCGGGCGATCGAATTGTCAGTATCAATGGTCAGCCCGTAGCGGAATGGGCCGATTTGGCACCCGCTCTGGACTCTGCCGCCGGTCAGGCGAATGTTGTCGTCGAGCGCGAAGGACAAACCCAGGCCTTCGCCGTGAATCTCGCAACTATTGACTATCCGGTGTTTGACGAGAGCGGTGAGCCCACTGGCGCAACCGAGGAGCGAGTGTTCTTGGGGGTACGGCCGCAAACCGAGTATCAGACCTTACCCGCGAGTAGCGTTCCGGGATACATGTGGGAAATAACGACAATCTCGGTGGGGGCTTTAGTCACTATGCCGCAGCGACTCTGGGATTTGGGGGGGACTTTGGCCAACAATGGTGATCGCTCCCTGGAAAGCCCGGTAAGTGTCGTAGGAGTCAGCCGACTTGGCGGCGAAATCGCAGCCTCTGAAGTGCCCGCCAACGCCAAGATCGGATCGTTCCTGGGTCTGGCAGCGTCGCTTAACCTGTTTTTGTTCTTGTTCAATCTTCTCCCGGTACTACCACTGGATGGCGGTCATGTTGCTGCCGCGATTGTGGAAGGAATACGTAAGCGGATCGCTAGGATTCGGGGCAAACCAGATCCCGGACCGGTAGATACTGCACGGCTGCTTCCGCTGACCTACTCGGTAGCTGTGATGCTTATTCTGGTTGGTGGCATGGTCATCTGGGCGGACATCGTCAAGCCCATCACCTTAGGCGGCTAAGTAGTTCAGGGGCCATAATGGTTCCTGTTGGCCGATTTTCGCGACACAGGAGGTTACGTGACTATCTCATTGGGTACCCCCACGACTCCGAGCCTGGCACCGCGTCGAGAGACGCGAAAGATAACGTTGCATCATCCAACCCATCCCATTGAGGTCGGCGGCGGAGCTCCCATCTCGGTGCAATCAATGACGACCACTGTTACCGCGGACATCAACGCGACGTTGCAACAGATTGCCGAGCTGACCGCTACGGGTTGTGAAGTGGTGCGAGTTGCGGTGCCGTCGGCTGATGACGCGGAAGCGTTACCGGTAATCGCGCGGAAATCCGCCATTCCAGTGATTGCCGACATACATTTCCAGCCAAAATACGTTTTTGCGGCGCTGTCAGCAGGATGCGCAGGAGTGAGAGTTAACCCCGGCAACATCAAGAAGTTTGATGACAAAATAGGAGAGATCGCTCGCGCTGCTAGTGACACCGGCACTCCCATCCGAATCGGGGTTAACGCTGGTTCTCTGGATCCTCGACTGATGGCGAAATATGGGAAGGCCACCCCCGCGGCTTTGGTGGAATCCGCGTTATGGGAATGTTCACTCTTCGAGGAGCACGACTTTCGTGATCTGAAAATATCCGTCAAACATCACGACCCGGTCGTCATGATTCAGGCCTACCGCCTGTTGTCAGAAAAATGCGATTACCCCCTGCACCTAGGTGTGACCGAGGCTGGACCGAAGGAGCAGGGAACCATAAAATCAGCCACCGCCTTCGGGGCTCTGCTGTCGCAGGGAATCGGCGACACTATCCGGGTATCGTTGTCAGCGCCTCCGGTCGAGGAGGTCAAGGTTGGTCGATCAATTTTGGAGTCGCTGCATCTTCGCGATCGAGGTCTTGAGATTGTGTCCTGCCCTTCTTGTGGGAGGGCTCAAGTGGACGTCTACGAACTCGCAAATAAGGTCACAGCCGGCCTGGAAGGCCTAGAAGCGCCTCTTCGGGTGGCGGTTATGGGTTGTGTCGTGAATGGACCGGGTGAAGCGCGTGAGGCAGATCTTGGTGTCGCTAGTGGTAACGGCAAAGGTCAAATTTTCGTCAAAGGCGAGGTCATCAAGACAGTCCCAGAAGCTCAGATCGTTGAGACGTTGATCGAGGAAGCCATGAGGCTCGCGGATGACATGCCGGAATCTGGCGAGCCGGAGGTTGACGTTCTGTCGTGACCGCTCCATCCGCGACCGATACCGCCACCACCGGCGGAGTTCGTTTGCTGGGACCGGGAGATCAACACCTACTCGAACTCTTATTTCGTGATGACCCAGTGACGCATTGCCTCGCGGCAGCCCGAGTTGCCGAAGCCGGTCTCAGCATGGAGTCCTTAGGCGGCTATGTGCTGGGCTACCAAGTCAACGATCGACTCCAGTCGGCTCTGCTGGTTTCCGCAAATCTGGTGCCTATCGCTGTCGATTCGATGTCGGGAGCTGAGTTCGTCCAGCATTTAAGTGGCCGTCGTCGCCGGGCGTCCTGCATCGTTGGTCCACAAAGTGAGGTGGCGACTCTGTGGGATGGTCTCTCAGCGGCTTGGGGTCCCGCCCGAGATATTAGACTCGATCAGCCGGTATTGGTAGCTAGTGCCGCTCCCGCTGTGGAACCGGATCAGTCAGTAAGGAGAGTAACTCCTGCCGAGTTAGATGAGGTTTTGCCTTCGTTTATCTCTATGTTCACTGAAGAAGTGGGAGTGTCGCCCATAGCTAACGGCGCTGAAGCTGCGTATCGAGCCCGCGTGGGTGAAATCATCGACATGGGGGCTTCCTTCGCCCGCTTTGATGGGCGACGGTTGATATTTAAGGCGGAACTGGGAGCCGTAACTCCAGAGTGCTGTCAGATTCAAGGAGTCTGGATTCATCCTGACTATCGGGCCAGGGGTATGTCGGGTGCCGCTATGGCAGCGGTGGTAGAGCTAGCCCGTGAACATTCCGAGACGGTGTCTCTCTATGTAAACTCGTATAACAGGCCTGCTCTGCGTGCCTATCATTCTTCTGGGTTTCGAAAAGTGGGTTCGTTCACGAGTGTTTTGTTTTGAGCAAATGCCTGCCGGTAACGGCCCGGCTGTTGCTGAGTGGCCTGCTGGCAGGGAAAAGCGTTGGGGAGCGGTATGGGGACTAAAGCGGATGGCTTTTGGCGAGCCGTGGGTGCAATCGCAGCAGTTGCGGTAGTCGCAGCCATGACTGGTTTCGTTGTGTGGGCATGGCCGCAACTAGATGACCCCGGCATCGGTCGAGAAGTAATGGGCCAAGATGCGGATACCGAACGACTTGATGGCGCGGTGGGGGAGCTAAAAGATTTCTCAGATAAGTTCGGACAGGACGAGTCTGATTCCCTAGGCAAGATACCTGGTTTCGCTTTCAATAGTCCCAGACCGGCCGGGACCGAGGGTCCGCCTGGGCACTGGTGTTCGCGCGAAGTAGTCGGTTATCGCATCGACTTCACCGCAGCCAAGTTGGCTGGCGGGAATCGGAAACTCGAACTCTACCGATGGCAGAAGTCGTTTGAGCAGTGGAGTAAGGCCAGCAATGGTCGATACAAGTTTGAGTATCGGGGCGAAGCTGACTATCCGATGGCGGCCCCGAATGCCGATATTCCTATCGATTTTTCTGCGGTACCGGCCGGCGAAATCGCCATAACCTATGCAACCGATAGGTCGCCTAGCGAGGATCGCTGGCAGGGTTACATATATCGGCCGCTCGCGGGCATCCTCGGTACCGGAGGAGTGCAGCAGGTGCCATGGACGGGAGAGTACGAGGGGCTAATCCAACGTGGTGCAGTGGTGTTGGACTCAGTAGACGTTTTACAGAGCCCACTAGACGTACCCGGTGTTTATCCGCACGAGCTAGGACATGCCTTGGGGTTGGCTCATGCACCTACTCGCGGTCAGTTGATGAGCGAAGCTTCTGGGCAACAGGCCGTGATGGAATCCGGTGACCGCGAGGGCATCCGTCGGCTCGCACGTGCGGGGTGCTGATCTGTACCCAGTGAATCCGGGTATCTTGGTGCAGGTTCCAGACAAGTCCTAGGAGGTCCGCGTGCTTCGGATGACCAAACTTTTCTTGCGCACTCTGCGCGAGGATCCCGCAGATGCGGAAGTTCCCAGCCATCGGCTTCTAGTCCGCGCTGGTTACGTGCGACGCATTGCTCCTGGGGTATTTTCCTGGTTGCCGCTGGGTTATTTGGTGTTCCGAAATGTCGAGCGGATCGTTCGAGAAGAAATGGATGCTGCAGGTTTCCAGGAGGTCCATTTCCCCGCACTGCTACCGCGACAGCCATATGAGGAAACGGGCCGTTGGAGCGACTACGGCGACAATCTATTTCGGCTGGCGGACCGCAAGGGTGCGGATTTCCTCCTTGGCCCAACCCATGAGGAAATGTTTACCTTGATGGTGAAGCAGGAGTTTTCTTCGTATAAGGATCTACCAGTAAGCCTCTATCAAATCCAGACCAAGTACCGAGATGAAGCTCGGCCGCGAGCTGGCATTCTGCGTGGTCGAGAATTCGTGATGAAGGACTCCTACTCCTTTGATGTCGATGATGCTGGCTTGCAACGAAGTTATGACGCTCATCGTGAGGCCTACGTTCGTACATTTGAGCGGTTGGGCTTGGATTTCGTCATTGTCAGCGCAGTCTCAGGGGCTATGGGTGGATCAGCATCGGAAGAATTCCTGGCGCCTTGTGAGCATGGAGAGGACACATTTGTGCGCTGTGCCAACTGTGACTACGCGGCCAATACCGAAGCTGTTGTGACGCAGGCTCCTGCAGCCAGTGAGTGGAGCGATCTGCCGGAATCTTTTGTTGCGGAAACTCCAGGCACCGAGACCATCGATAGCCTTGTGGCCTTGGCAAATGAGCGTGAAGACTTGCGTCGCCTCGATCGGGAGTGGTCGGCTGCGGACACTTTAAAGAATGTTGTTGTCGTCGTGACGGAACCCACCGGGGAAGCATCGCCGCTGGTGATTGGTCTTCCGGGAGATCGTGACGTTGATATGAAACGACTCGAAGCTGCACTGGCACCGGCGGAAGTTCGACCGGCCGAGGAATCAGATTTTGCGGTATACCCGGATCTGGTTCGTGGGTACATCGGGCCTGAGATCTTGGGTGCGAAAGCCCCGAGTGGGATTCGGTACCTCGTTGACCCGCGTGTTGTCGACGGCAGTACCTGGGTCACCGGCGCCAATCGGCACAACCACCATGTTTTTGGATTGGTGGCTGGGCGAGATTTTACAACGGACGGCACCATCGAAGCAGCCACGGTTCAAGTAGGGGATGTCTGCCCGCGTTGTGGCGGAGCGCTAGATATTCAACGCGGTATCGAGATCGGTCATATTTTTCAGTTAGGTCGAAAATACGCAGAAGCACTCGACCTTCAGGTTCTCGACGAGAATGGCAAGTTGGTTACGGTCACCATGGGTAGCTACGGTATTGGTGTTTCCCGAGCAGTTGCCGCAATCGCTGAACAGACCTTCGACGAGTCCGGTCTGTGTTGGCCGGCCACGATAGCGCCAGCCGATATTCACATCGTGGTTGCTGGGAAAAATGAGCAGATAACCAACGGTGCGGAACGCTTAGCTGAGGAGTTGGAAGTTGCTGGCAAACGCGTCCTCATCGACGATCGTCGAGGAGTCTCTGTGGGTGTGAAATTTAACGATGCAGAGCTCATCGGTATCCCCACGATCGTTATCGTCGGCAAGGCGCTAGCTGATGGTGAGATCGAAGTGAAAGACCGCAAGACAGGTGAGCGCAGCCGTGTTGCTATCGGCGAAGCGATACCGGCTTTGACCACCAGCGATTAGTTCTCGAGTTGGGCGCCATCGCCGCCCGTACCATTGGGGGATAGCGGCTGCGTGGGGGAAACCGAATCAACTGGAGATGAGGAATCAGGCGGATCTTCGGTTGGCGTCGGATCCGCTGTGGGCTCCCCAATAGGCTTCATGATCGGTTCACCGGTGCCAGGGAATGACTCCGGTCGCTGACCCCATGAGACGGCACGCGCACTACATCGCCGGGCAGTTTCGATGAAGTCGGTGCGTAGTTCATCGGATTGCCCTGCCGCGAGGGTGCAGTACACATTTACGAGTCGGTCTTCACAGAGTGCCGCAAGTTTTCGGGCCTGATCAGCCGAGTTCACCGGAAACGGAATATCGAAGACGGCGCTGAGATCGGGAGCCGGTTGTAGTTTCGCCAGGGCGTCATCGCGCGCCTGTTCATGTACCGCGATTGCTTGAATAGCAAGCGTGCGCTCTGCCCCCGACAGTCGTGGAGTGAGAACCCCGTATGCGTAGGCAGCAGCCTGCTCGCCGTTAGCAATGGGGAGCCAGGTTTCAGAGCTCATCGGTTGCCTCCCTGAAGATAGGCGGCGTGGCCAGCCTCCGATGCGGCTATCCGAGCCAGCAACTCAACGAGACCCGTATCCTCGGCCGTGATGGCAGCCTCGGTACGTTGGCGGGCTGCCTGTTTTTCTAGCTGTCGTAGTGATTTACGGTTCAACACGGTTCCGCTGGGTGAGGGAACTTGCGGCTGGCCGTCTTCGGGAAAAATGGCTGCTAGGTGCTCTTCGTGTTGAGCGGCAAGGAATTCGTAAGTGTCGGCTGCGGCGGGTTCTGCTGCTGCTGCCGCTGTTCGGTAGGCAGCAATCAGTTCCAGTTCGGACTGTGCCGTGGAAGTACGGGCCGCACTGTCGGGGTCCTGGGGGGCCTCCGGATCGTCGGCGGCATTTGAGCAGCCGACTGCGACAATAGGAGTACTGGCAGCAGCCAGCAGCAAGACCCTGCGGGAAATATCCATGCGATGCTCCGTTGCGACTGTCGAAGCACTACCCTAAATGGAGCCAGTCCCAAACTAAACAACGGGCGCTAAACGTAGCGAAGAGGAGAGCCTCATGGGTGATGACCTCGCCTCGCGCGTCAAAGGCGCCGTGATTGAACCGCTAGTGGCTGAGGGCGCTGTTTTAGAAGAAGTCGTCATCGCTGGAAGTCGAAAAAAGCCCGTAATTCGTATTGTTGTAGATGCCGACGGGGGCCTCACCTTGGATCAGGCCGCCGAAATCAACCGGGCTTGCTCCCGGGCGTTGGACGAGGGCGATGTCATGGGAGACCAGTCCTACGTAGTCGAAGTCACCAGCCCTGGGGTTTCCCGACCATTGACCGCCGAGCGTCACTGGCGACGCAATATTGGGCGACTCGTGCGAGTGCAGCCGCAAAACAATGGTGAAGTCATCACCGGTCGGATAACTGCCGTCGACCGATCGACGGTAACTCTGGAAATGGCGGGAAAGCATCGGGACGTCCGATACGAAGACGTAAAAAAAGCTGTGGTTCAGGTAGAACTCAAACGCGGGGAAGGGTAGCGATCATGGATATCGATGTTGCGGCATTGCGCAGCTTAGTTCGAGAGCGTTCGGTGTCGTTCGATCTGGTCGTAACCAGCATCGAAGAGGCGCTATTGAGCGCGTACCATCACCAGCCCGATGCTCACGAGCAGGCGAGGGTCGAGTTGGATCGAACAACTGGTCACGTCACCGTTTGGGTGAAGGAACTCAACGACGACGGTGAGCAGTTGGGTGAGCGCGAAGACACTCCGGAGGGGTTCGGTCGTGTTGCCGCGGCCACTGCGAGGCAGGTCTTAACGCAACGATTGCGCGAAGCGACTTCTGCGATTAACTACGACGAGTTTTCAGGGAAAGCCGGGGAGTTGATCGGGGGAACGATTCAGCAGTCCAACGAGTCTGGGGGAATCAAGTTGCTCATCGGTAAGGATGTAGAAGGTGTTCTTCCAACAGCGGAACAGGTTCCGGGGGAGGACTACAGTCATGGCAAACGCATGCGTAGCGTGATCGTTTCGGTACGTCGTGGACAGCGAGGTCCGTTGGTTACGCTTTCGCGGACTCACCCTGACTTAGTTAGACATTTATTTGCCCTTGAAGTTCCAGAGATTGCAGATGGAGCGGTGCAGATCGGTGGTTTGGCTCGGGAAGCGGGTCATCGTACGAAGATCGCGGTTTCCAGCTCATCGCCGGAAGTCAATGCCAAAGGAGCGTGTATTGGACCGATGGGCCAGCGCGTGCGTCAGGTAATGAGCGAGCTTTCGGGCGAGAAAATCGACATTGTCGAATTCAGTGAAGATCCGGCAGAGTTCATTGCCAACGCTTTGTCACCTGCCAAGGTGAATGAAGTCATCATTACCGATGCGACGGCCAAAGCCGCCCAGGTCATTGTCCCTGATTATCAGCTTTCCTTGGCGATCGGGCGAGAAGGACAGAACGCCCGGTTGGCCGCGCGCATGACCGGTTGGCGTATTGATATTCGCTCCGATCAAGCCTCTACTGGCAACGCTGATGAGCAACGCGACCCCAGCCAGCATGGCTGAGGTTCGGTGACAGTCAAAGGAGCGGCTACACTTGCACGGGATTAGTAAGACTGGACCGATGCGCACCTGCATCGGGTGCCGGAGGCGCGCCAGTCAAACTGATCTGCTGCGCGTAGTCGCTGTTGGGACCGAGTTGGTGCCTGACGGGCCTGTAAGGCAGCCCGGGCGCGGTGCTTACCTGCATCGTGATGTGGACTGTCTTGAACTGGCTCGGCGCCGAAGGGCTTATTCCCGGGCACTGCGTACTACCGGTTCGCTGTCGGATGAGACAGTAGTGACCGTAGTGCAGCAAGAGAACTGACCGCTTGAGTTTCGGGAGATCGAGATGAGTACCCGATGACTTGTTCATCATGAAGTCAATCAACAAGCACTGAGGCTCGGGATTTCCGGGCCAAGACAGGAGAGAAGTGTCTAAGGTCCGGGTTTATGAGCTCGCCAAAGAGCTCGGGCTCGAAAGTAAAGATGTCCTAGAGAAGTTGAAGGAAATTGGCGAGTTCGCCAAATCTGCTTCCTCTACGGTCGAGCCCCCAGTTGCGCGCAAGTTGCGGACAGCAGTTCAAGGCTCGTCTGGGGACAGTGGAGGGGCCGCGCCTAAGCGCGCCGCTAGTGGTAGCTCAGTGCGCCGACCAGCGCCCAGCGGAACCACTCGCCGGCCGGCTGGAGATTCGGGATTGCGACCCCCTTCCCGTCGAACCCCATCAGGAACGGTTCGGCCCAAGGAAGAGACCAAGCCACAACCCAGCCCCTCACCCCCAAAGCCAGAAGTTCCTGCTGCTTCAACCGAGGTACCTGAGAAGACGACGCCGGAACCGGCGGTGGCTGCCCCGGCTGTCACTCCGGAGCCGACCGAGCCGGAGCCTAAGCCGGAGCCAAGTCGGGGGCCTTCGCCTAATCCGGGCAATAACCCGTTCTCGGGGAATGCGCCATCACGGTCGCCACGTCCCGGCGGGGGAAACAACCCCTACACCGGTAACGCGCCACCTCGCACGCCCGGCGGCGTGCCTGGTGCACCCCGTCCTACGCCCGGGTCTATGCCACCTCGGCCACAGCAGCCCAACCCAGGTCAAATGCGCGGCCCGCAGCGTGGTCGTGGCGGAAGGCCCGGTGGCCCTGGCGGTCCGGGTGGTCCAGGCGGTCGGCAGGGCGGCCCAGGCGGCAGACCCGGTGGTTCCGGAGGTAGACAGGGGGGCTACCGCGGTGGTCCCGGAGGCGGTGGCGGTGGGGGCTTCTCCGGCCCTCCCGGCGGCTTTGGTCCAGGGGGTAAACCTGGCGGTCCTGGCGGTCCTGGCGGTCGAGGCCGACCTGGTGGCCCCGGCGGCCGAGGGCGCCCCGGCGGTA
Organism: Micrococcales bacterium; assembly: GCA_002699445.1. Lineage (GTDB taxonomy): Bacteria > Actinomycetota > Actinomycetes > S36-B12. The sequence goes on from PAAU01000037.1 coordinate 11,141, forward strand.
AGCCAGCGAAAGCTCGAAAGTCGAAGCGCGCTAAGCGTCAGGAATTCGACCAAATGGAAGCGCCGACAATCGGCGGCGTGCGGATTCCTACCGGGGAGGGACGCACTGTGCGGCTTCCGCGGGGTGCTTCGCTAACTGATTTTGCTGAGCGAATCGATGCCAGTTCAGCAGACCTGGTGACAGTAATGCTCAAGCTGGGCGAAATGGTTAACGCCACTCAGAGCGTCGATGACGAAACCTTGAAACTGCTCGGCCAGGAGCTGGACTATGTCGTTGATGTTGTCTCGCCAGAAGATGAGGATCGCGAACTGTTGGAGCAGTTCGATCTTGAATTTGGAGCCGATGTAGACGAGTCCGGTGAGCAACTACCGAGGCCTCCCGTTGTCACGGTCATGGGCCACGTCGACCACGGTAAGACCAAACTGTTGGATGCCATTCGTGAGGCGGATGTGGTTGCGGACGAGGCTGGCGGAATTACCCAGCACATCGGCGCTTATCAGATCCACACCATGGTTGGCGATACCGATCGCGCCATCACCTTTATTGACACTCCCGGTCACGAGGCATTCACGGCTATGCGCGCACGTGGTGCCGAAGTGACGGATATTGCAATTCTGGTTGTCGCGGCTGATGACGGCGTCAAGCCACAAACAGTTGAGGCGCTGAATCATGCTCAGGCCGCTGAAGTCCCCATTGTCGTTGCAGTCAATAAGGTCGACAAGGAAGGCGCTGACCCCACTAAGGTCCGAACCCAGCTGACGGAATATGGGCTGGTGTCCGAAGACTTTGGTGGCGACGTCATGTTCGTGAATGTGTCGGCGAAGGAGAGTCTCGGAATACCCGAGTTGTTGGAGGCGGTTGTGTTGACCGCCGATGCAACGTTGGAGCTGACCGCCGATCCGGACCAAGATGCACAAGGTGTGGCTATTGAAGCTCATCTAGATCGGGGTCGAGGATCGGTCGCGACCGTGCTCGTTCAACGCGGCACGCTACACCCGGGTGATTCAGTGGTCTGTGGTGACGCTCACGGTCGAGTGAGAGCGATGCTGGACGAGCATGGGGATTCCATGGAGTCCGCTGGTCCATCGCGTCCAGTCCAAGTACTCGGATTGACGACCGTCCCCGGAGCGGGTGATTCGTTCCTGGTAGTGCCTGAGGATCGAGTAGCACGGCAGATTGCCCAAACGAGGCAGGCTCGTGAACGCAATGCTGCGCTCGCGAAAGCACGTCCACGTCGCACTCTGGAGGAGTTCCTTTCGCAGAAGGAGAAGGGCGAAGTGCAAGAACTTCGCCTCATCCTCAAGGGAGACGTATCCGGCTCAGTGGAGGCGTTGGAAGACGCCCTACTGAAGTTGGAGGTGTCAGAAGAGGTATCTCTGCGGATAATCGACCGTGGCGTTGGTGCCATCACTGAGACGAACGTGATGTTGGCGGCCGCATCCGATGCCATCATCATCGGATTCAACGTGCGCCCACAAGGCAAAGCCAGTGAAATGGCTGACCGCGAAGGCGTAGAGATGCGCTATTACTCGGTCATCTACGCAGCCATCGAGGACATTGAAGCCGCTCTCAAGGGAATGTTGAAACCCGAATACGAAGAGGTGCAACTCGGTACTGCCGAAATCCGTGAGGTGTTCCGTAGTAGCAAGTTCGGCAACATTGCGGGCAGCATTGTGCGCAGTGGCCTAATCCGTCGGAACTCTTCGGCAAGGTTGGTGCGCGACGGAACAGTTGTGGCAGAGAATCTGACCGTAGAATCGCTGCGCCGATTCAAAGACGATGCGACCGAGGTACGTGAAGGCTTCGAATGCGGTATCGGCTTGGGTAGCTTTAACGACATCAAAGAGGGTGACGTCGTGGAGACCTTTGAGAATCGGGAGAAGCCTCGCAGCTAACGAGAGGACATCATGACCGATCATGAAGCGCGAGTGAGACGCTTGGCCGACCGGATTCAAGAAATCGTTGCTCAGTTACTGGAGCGCCGCATCAAGGATCCACGGCTAGGTTTCGTTACTATCACGGACGTTCGACTGACTAACGATATGCGGGAAGCCTCGGTCTTCTACACCGTAATGGGAGACGACCAAGAGCAGGCAGACTCCGCTGCTGCCTTGCAGTCAGCCCGGGGGATGATACGCACCGAGGTCGGTCGCATCACGGGAGTGCGTTTCGCTCCCAGCATCAAGTTTGTCCAAGATGCGTTGCCTACTACTGTTGCCCATATCGAAGAGTTGCTGGATCAGGCGGCCAAGGACGATGCCCGTGTCCATGAGCAAGCGGCGAGTGCTGATTTTGCTGGAGAAGCAGATCCCTACCGCGATGACGCTGAGCCTGACGAAGACGCCGAGCCTGCCGGACAATGATTGGCCAAGATCATGGCGTCGTGCTCGTGGACAAGCCCGCCGGGAAGTCCAGCCAAGCAGCGGTGCAGGTGATCAAGCGAGCCAGTGGAGCGCGTCGGGTAGGCCATGCGGGCACCTTGGATCCGGCGGCCACTGGTCTGCTCGTTATTGGTGTGGGTGCTGGAACCAGGCTGTTGACGTTTCTCGTGGGCCTGCCTAAGACTTATCGAGCCATAGTGCGTTTGGGAGTCGGGACAGACACCGATGATGCTGAGGGGACGGTGACCTTCACTCCTGGATGCGGAGCCCATGTCGATGTATCTGGCGCGGTGGCTCAGCTTTCAGGGCAGCAACTTCAGGTGCCGGCCACAGTCTCCGCGGTCAAAGTGGCTGGAAAGCGCGCTTATCAGCGAGTAAGAGACGGCGAAGATGTTGATCTGCCGCCGCGTCAGGTGACGGTCGATGAGTTTCGAGTGGAGAACCAAGCGCCTACCGTGGTGGATGGGATTCCCGTTCTGGACCTGGATATCGAAGTGGCGGTATCAAGCGGTACGTACGTGCGTGCTTTGGCTCGTGATCTTGGCTTAGCTGTTGGGTCAGCAGGTCATGTGCGTCAGTTGCGACGAACCCTAGTAGGGCCCTTCCGGCTGAGCGACGCTGTTGCGCTAGATGAGTGGTCCCCGAGGCGACGATTACAGTCGTTGGGGGCTGTAGCTGCTGAGGTATTGCCGACCAGAATTATTTCCGGAGATGAAGCGTGGGCGGTTGCCCATGGTCAACGCATTCCGGCCGAGCCCGGCCCAGTCGAGAAGGTCGCACTACTTAACGATGATGATGATTTGCTTGCCGTGGCTTCGATTGAGGAGGGTCGATATCGCTACGCGATGGTGGTGCCCCTACCGGCAATCCCTGCTTTTTCTGCTGAGTCTGGCAGTCTGGGATAACGATGGCTGCAGTAGAAGTGACCTTTGGACCGCCGCGAAGCGCGGGCAGGTCTACGCCATCGGTGGTGTGCATTGGCGTATTTGACGGCGTACATCGTGGTCATCGTTGGCTCATCCGCCAAGCAAAGGACCAGGCCGAACAAGTGGACTTGCCACTAACGGTTCTGACCTTCGAACCCCATCCCAAGCGAGTAGTTCGTCCGGATTCAGCGCCTTGTCAGTTGTCTTCTTTGAAACAACGCATTGAACTACTGTCCGAGGCCGGTGCCGACCAAATCCGGGTAGTGAACTTCGATGACGTTACGGCAGCCATGTCACCGGAACAGTTCGTGTACGACTATTTAGTACAAGATCTATCAACTGAGCATGTCGTCGTGGGGGAGAACTGGCGGTTCGGGAATCGAGCGGCTGGTGATGTGAAACTCCTTGCTCAGATAGGTGAATCGGCCGGGTTCAGTGTTACTGGAGTTGGTTTGCACACCAGTCGAGATGGAGAAGTTTGGTCATCAAGTCGGATTAGGGATCTGGTTGCTCAGGGTCATGTCGAAAGTGCCGCGGAAGGCTTGCTGCGTTGGCATCGCTGCGAAGGCGAGATAGTTGTTGGTGACCAGCGAGGTCGTGATTTGGGTTATCCCACCGCAAATCTGCAGGTGCCGGTGGAATCTTGCCGACCGGCAGATGGAGTCTACGCCGGATTCCTCGTTCTCCGACCGTACGAGGCCATAGCAGAGATCCTCCCGGCAGCTGTATCGGTTGGAGTGAACAGTACGTTTGATGGCACAGAGTCTCGAGTCGAGGCCTACGTGCTGGACCGGACTGACTTAGACATTTACGGTGAATATGCCGCAGTAGATTTCGTCGCTCGACTACGAGGAATGGAAAACTTCGGTGGGGTCGACGAACTGATGTCGGCTATGGCGACTGACGTGTCGGAAGCTCGGAAGATTGTTGTCCCTGTGTCCGACGTTTGATGACGGGGATCAAGAGCAGCAAAATTATTACGAATGAGGCGTTCTGACCTGCCTCGAAGTACTGCAGGGTCAAGGAAATTAGTGACATTGCGAGGTACAAGAGAACAAAGTAGAGCGCTCGTTTAGCGGAAATCTGAGTTTCGGGAGCAGCCAGCAAATCGGGGCTTCGCGAGGCATAGATTTCAATCAATGCGGCGAACAGGGCAATTAATGCCAAAGTGCCCCAAAACAATGCGTAGGCCAATGCCACTCCGGACTCTGCTGGCCCCAAACTACTTGCACCCACCATTCCCGAGGGAAACGCGAGGAAAACCATGAGGACAAGCCAACCAAATGTCAACGACATTAATGTTTGTGAGTAGTCGTTGATCTTTTCGAAGATGCGGTGATTGGCGAGCCACTGACGAGACATCATCCAGAATGTGATCACGAAAGCCAAAAGTTTCTGGAGCGCCTCTTGATTAAATGCGAACTTGCTCCCATCCCCTTGATCGTCAGTTACGAGGTCAATAAGCGGCAAGATCAACAGAGTTATCGCAATAGCAACAACAGCATCGGAAAAGTTGACAAGTCGATCAAATCCTCGTCTGGTGTGTTTGGGTGGAGGTGCTGATTTTCGGGAATCGATTATTCCCAAAATCGGGATCACCAAGAAAAACCAGAACACACTGTCTTCAAGAGCGGGCACCCGAGCGATCAGCGCGCCGACCCCCCAGGTCACGGGATAAATAAGTCCCCAAGGGTCCAGCCGGTTTGAGTCACTAGTGGGATCGACTTGCAACTCTGGGTGTTTTGAAGCGTAAGCATTGATCGCTGTACTCAATAACGAAATCCCAGCCAACGTCCCGAAATATAGACTCCACACATTTGCGTCAGGCTCTACGAGGTATCCCGACGGATAGGCCAAAAAAATCATGCCGAAGAGCCATAAAAAGGTGAGTGAGATCAGTCCGGGTGAGTAGTCCTTCAATCGCTCAAAAGCGGCGTGGTGTTGCCGCCAGTAGATGGTCATCACCCAAAACGTCAAGAAAAAAGTCAGAATCTGGACAAATATCGCTTCTGTAAGCAGGTCGGAAAGCCCACCCTTACGAGAGATCGCGTCACCGAGGTTTTCGATGAGCGGCAGAATCAGCAGGGTTGCGGCGATGGCTACGACAGCATCGGTGAAGTTGACTAGTCGATCGAACCCCCGTTCGGTGTGAACAACCTCGCTGTCAGTGGCCATGTAGGTACTCTGACCAATTCCTCCTTACGTGTCAGGCGGTTTCCAACGTTGCCGTGAATTCACCGGTCTGACCATGAGGTACTATCAGATTGACGGTCTCGGGGCGGGCGCCCTGAGATTCGTGCCCATCAATCGCATCTAATGCATTACGCGCCCGGAGGTTATTATGCCGCTGTCTGCGGAAACTAAGAAAAGCATCATTTCCGAATACTCGACCCACGAGGGCGATACCGGGAGCCCAGAGGTTCAGATCGCGCTACTTACCCAGCGCATCAATGATCTAACGGGACACCTTAAGGAGCACAAGCACGACCATCACAGTCGTCGGGGATTACTCCTGCTCGTCGGCCAGCGCCGTCGACTACTGGACTATCTCGCCGATATCGACATCGCGCGTTATCGAGCGTTGATCGAACGGCTGGGCATACGTCGCTGACGCTGACCAGCACAGCCACAAGCCAAATAATTAAATATAAAAACCCATACGGGTCGGCCACATAGATGCCGGTCCTCGGTGGTGGGTCCCGGGCTAGTTCCCGTGTCCCTCGATCGGAGACCGACCGACGAGTCGACTCGGTCTATTGCAGAGGAGGGCCCCGTGGAGGGCACCCAAATATCTACCGCCGAAGCCGTTATTGACAATGGTGAGTTCGGCACCCGAACAGTTAAGTTCGAAACTGGCCGCCTAGCGCGTCAAGCCGGTGGTTCAGCCGTTGTAACCCTAGATGACGACACGATGCTGCTCTCGGCAACGTCAGCTGGTAAGAATCCGAAGGAACATCTGGATTTCTTCCCGCTGACTGTTGACGTAGAGGAGCGGATGTATGCGGTCGGGCGGATTCCTGGCTCGTTCTTTCGTCGGGAAGGGCGGCCTAGTGAAGAAGCCATTCTTACCTGCCGGTTGATTGACCGACCCCTACGCCCTTCGTTCGTGAAGGGTCTACGCAACGAAGTGCAGGTTGTTGTCACAGTGCTTTCGTTGTACCCGGGACACTTGTACGACGTAGTCGCGATTAACGCCGCGTCCATGTCCACGATGTTGGCAGGATTGCCATTCAGTGGGCCTATTGGTGGCGTCCGAGTGGCCCTGATCAGCGGGCAATGGGTGGCATTCCCCACTCATGAAGAACTGGAAGGTGCGACCTTCGACATGGTGGTTGCGGGTCGCGTCGTCGAAGATGATGTCGCCATCATGATGGTCGAAGCTGAATCGACTGACAACACTCTCGACCTAGTGCAGTCCGGTCACCAGGCTCCGACGGAAGAGATCGTTGCAGAAGGACTGGAAGCGGCCAAGCCGTTTATTCGTTCGCTTTGCGATGCTCAGTCGGAAGTTGCCGCGCAAGCTGCGAAGGCTACTGCGGACTATCCGGTTTTCCCTGACTATCAAGACGAAGTTTTTGCTGCAGTGGAGATGAAAGCCAGTGATTCGCTGGCTGCAGCTCTCACGATTGCCGACAAGCTAGAACGTAATGATGAGTTGGACCAGATCAGTGCTGACACTATGGATGCATTGGTTGAGCAGTTCCCTGAACGTGAAGGTGAAGTGAAAGCTGCTCTGCGTTCGTTGACCAAGCAGTTGGTGAGGCAACGAGTTCTGCGTGACAAGGTTCGGATCGATGGTCGTGGGTTGAGTGATATTCGCCCGCTGTCTGCCGAGGTGGATATTCTGCCGCGCGCACACGGATCGGCTCTGTTCCAGCGCGGTGAGACGCAGATCATGGGCGTCACTACGTTGAACATGCTCCGTATGGAGCAGCAGTTAGACACGCTTCATCCTGAGACTCGGAAGCGTTACATGCACAACTACAACTTCCCGCCGTATTCCACTGGTGAAACCGGTCGAGTCGGATCGCCCAAGCGCCGAGAGATTGGTCATGGGGCTCTAGCCGAGCGGGCGCTTGTGCCAGTGCTGCCAACGCGGGAAGAATTCCCGTACGCGATTCGAGAGGTGTCTGAGGCCTTGGGCTCAAACGGATCCACTTCCATGGGTTCGGTCTGCGCGTCGACACTTTCCTTGCTCAACGCTGGCGTTCCTCTGAAAGCGCCGGTCGCAGGTATAGCAATGGGACTGATCACAGACACAGTAGATGGCAACACTGAATATGTTGCTCTTACCGACATCTTGGGTGCCGAAGATGCCTATGGCGATATGGACTTCAAAGTGGCCGGTACGCCGGAGTTGGTGACTGCCCTGCAGTTAGATACGAAGCTGGACGGTATTCCGGCCAGCGTCCTAGCCGGTGCTCTCACCCAGGCGAAGGAAGCTCGGATGGCGATCCTGGACGTTATGGCGGACGCCATCGAGGCCCCAGGCGAGATGTCAGAGTACGCTCCGCGCATCATCTCGATAACTGTTCCGGTTGACAAGATCGGAGAGGTCATCGGGCCAAAAGGCAAGATCATCAATCAGATCCAAGAGGAGACCGGTGCGGATATCACCATCGAGGACGATGGCACGATCTACATTGGCGCCTCCGACGGTGTTGCGGCTGAGGCTGCTCGAACGCAGATCAATGGCATCGCCAATCCGTCAATGCCCGAGGTCGGCGAGCGCTATCTCGGCACGGTAGTGAAGAACATGAATTTCGGATCGTTCATTTCACTGTTACCCGGCAAAGATGGCCTGCTGCATATCTCCGAGGTTCGCAAACTCGTGGGTGGTAAGCGCATCGACTCGGTCGATGATGTGTTGTCAGTTGGACAGAAGGTTCAGGTCGAAATCAAGGAGGTTGACCAGCGAGGCAAACTTTCGCTGGCTCCTGTTCTCGATGATGAAGAAGAGGGCGACTCGGCGGAATAACGTGGCGTTCTTTCCCGCGTCGGAGCAGGCAGCCGGTTCCAGTCGGCTGCTGCTCCGCGAGTCTGATGGTGCGACTGTTCGTCGAACGGTCTTGCCGAATGGACTTCGTGTTATCTCCGAGGAAATCCCAGGTTCTCGATCGGTATCGCTGGGAGTTTGGGCTGGTGTTGGGTCTCGAGATGAGACCGATCAGTCTCGAGGTGCCGCACACTTCCTCGAGCACCTGCTGTTCAAAGGAACTCACCGACGCAGTGCGTTGGCTATTGCTTCCGAGATTGATGCAGTTGGTGGCATAGCAAATGCCTTCACGAGCAAGGAGTACACCTGCTTTTACGCGAAGGTTTTAGGTCGAGATTTGCCGGTGGCGGTAGACGTAATGCTAGATATGACCACGCAGCCGTTACTGGCCGAGAGTGATATCGATGCTGAGCGCACCGTAGTAGTCGAAGAGATCGGTATGCATGAAGACGACCCCGGCGATCGCGCTGGCGAGGCCTTGGATCAGGCGGTCTTAGTCGATAGTCCGCTCGCACGTCCGATCCTGGGAACTCGAGAATCGATTGCGAGCATGAATCCAGCAACAATCCGGTCGTTCTATCGACGGCACTACCGTCCCGAGCGTCTGGCACTTACCGCAGCAGGCGCGGTCGATCATCGAAAGCTAGTAACGATGGTGCGCCGAGCTACTCGGGATTTGGATTGGGCTGAGGCGACGCCGCGGAAACTGCACAGACGCATTTCGCGCCGCTATCGCAATCCCGCCACCGGCGGCATCGGCTGGCAAGAATGGTCGGGCGGTCAGTGCACTGTTGCGTTAGCGATGCCCGGGCTACCCCGCGCCCATCCCGAACGGCCCGCTCTGGAAGTTCTCAATGAGATCATCGGCGGCGGAATGTCTTCGCGACTTTTCCAGAACATTCGGGAAACACATGGCTTGGCATATTCCGTGCACTCTGGGCACAGTGCCTATTCAGACGCGGGGGTATGGAGCGCTGGTGCTGGTTGCCAGCAGGAGCGTGCCGGAGAAGTGCTGGAACTGATGTTGGCGGAACTTGATGCCATAGTTGCCAATGGTCCTTACGTCGAGGAGGTAGGTCGAGCCAAGGGGCACCTCTCCGGAAACCTGGTCTTGGGTAGCGAAGAGACGTCAGCGAGAATGGCTGCGCTTGGCCGAGCCGAAGTGGCCACTGGTGAGCTTTTATCGGTAGATCAAGCGTTGGGTCGGATCGCTGCCGTGTCGGTCGATGATGTGTCGGCTGTTGCTCGAAAGGTACTCTCCGCTCCGCCCAATGTGTCGATTGTTGGTGGGCCTGGGCGCGTTAGAGAGCGGAAGAAAATCGCGGCTCTGATTCAAGGAGGTTCCAGTGAGTAACATCATTGTTGGTGTCACGGGTGCTGCCGGTCGGATGGGTAGCGAAGTCTGTCGAGTGGTGCGTGAGGCCGACGACTTGGAGCTTGCAGCGGCTCTTGACCTGGGTGTGAGTCTCGATGTCCTACTCGAGAACGAAGTGCAAGTCATGGTGGACTTCACCGACCCCGAATCAGTCATGACTAACATCAAGTTTTGTGTCCGCAACGGTATCCACTGCGTCGTCGGTACGTCCGGCTTCACCCCGGAGCGGCTGGAAGAAGTTGCGCAGTTGCTGGGTCCGGATCCTGAAGTTGGGGTGCTAGTAGCACCGAACTTTGGCGTAGGAGCGGTACTCATGATGCAGTTCGCCAAGCGAGCCGCACCATTTTTCGAGTCGGTAGAAGTTATCGAACTACATCACCCGGACAAGGTGGATGCGCCCTCGGGAACGGCACTACGTACTGCGGAGCTGATTGCTGAAGCGCGGGGGAGTGCTGGGATAGTCGGTTCACCTGATGTGACGGCGGGCGACAGGACTGCACGGGGTCTGTCCGTTTCTGGCGTTCCGGTGCATTCCGTTAGACTCCGAGGCCTGGTGGCTCACCAAGAAGTCTTGATGGGGTCCACCGGGGAGGCTCTGAGCATCCGGCATGATTCCCTGGATAGAACCTCATTCATGCCTGGTGTGCTGCTAGCGGTTCGGGCGATAGCGAAACGTCCCGGTCTTACGATTGGGATCGACCCGCTACTCGAGGGTGACGGATGAAGTCGGCCAAGGGTGCAGCGCTGGTGCTTTCCGGCGCCATCATCGTCTATTTGCTGTTGTTGGGACAGATTGGTTGGGGCCTGATTGCCTCAGGTTCCGCAATTGGGATCGCTCTGGGAATTGCGATACTGGTATTTCCACTTTTCGGTGTGTGGATTGTCTGGCGCGAGCTGACTTTTGGCTTTCGTGCCCAACGGTTACAAGAGCAGTGGCAAATAGAGGAATTACCGGTACCGGAGGCAAATGAGGCGGAGTTCCAGTACTGCCGGACTCAGGTAGAAGTCGAACCGAATGACTGGCATAACTGGTTTCGGCTCGGTTTAGCGTACGCGGTAGCTGGTGACAAGAGTCGTGCTCGCTCTGCCATAAAGCAGGCCGATTATCTGTTTCACCGTGGTGAGGCTGCCTAGTGCGGGCAGTAGTCCAACGTTGTGATGGCGCTTCGGTGCGCGTTGCGGGTCAAGAAGTGGGCTCGTTTACAGGGCCAGGTTTGTTGGTGTTATTGGGGATAGCCCGTGGGGACACTGCAACTCAGGGCGATCGAATCGCCACTAAGTTGTGGGGGATGCGGCTGTTCTCCCCGGACCACTGCCGCGATCAATTACAGCTGTCCGCAGAGCAGACACGCGAACTCTCGGCAGCCGATCTGTCCTTGCCAATCTTGGTGATAAGTCAGTTCACTCTGTATGGCCGCACCGATAAAGGTCGACGCCCGACGTGGGAAGATGCAGCGACGGGTGCTGAGGCTGAGCCCCTGGTGGATCACGTGATCGCGAAATTGCGAGACCTAGGTGCCGACGTAGCAACTGGGGTATTTGGCGCCGATATGCGGGTTTCTTCGACCAACGATGGACCAATGACTCTCATCGTCGAGGCCTAGCTCATGGTAGAAACCAACTGGCTGGCGTAGGCCTGCAGATCTTTCGAGACCGGCCTAAAACTCGCCCTTGTTCGACGATCCAAAAGATCAGCTGGCGTAGCTGCGCCTTCAAAGTCGCGGCCAAACCTCAACCTAGCTGCCACCGCAGGATCGACTGTCGAGTCCGCTGATCCTCGATTATCCCAGACCCCCGGAGCCTCGTTTCCGTAGTACCGCCACAAGTCTGCGGGCACGTCGAGACGTGTCTCGCTGGGCCCGGAACCCACGAGAGCAACCTGCTTGGTGACGCAGGGGCGGGACGTCACTTGATCGACCGCGTCCTCTGCCATGCGTCGGTAGGTGGTGAGTTTGCCCCCTACGATGGAAATTAATCGATCGGTTCGTCGGATGAGATGCTGCCGGGAGATGTCCGCTGACGAATCCGAGACTGCTGAGCTTACGAGTGGGCGGAGGCCCGCAAAAGACCCTACTCGCTGAGACGGTTCGACCGGACGTTCGAGAGCCTGATTGAGGACCTCAAGGATCCAGTTGATATCAGAATCGGGCGCGCTGGGTTCGTCCACCACTCCATCGGGGGCGGGACGGTCGGTAATGCCTACGTAGGTGAGCCCATCGGACTGTGGCAGCGCAAAGACGAAGCGGTTGATTTCTCCTGGCACCTGCACGGTGAGGGAACCATGACCCGCCCCCACGAGTTCTGTGGGGATAACTACGTGAGATCCAAGCGATGGTGACAACTCCAGATCGGGATCGAGGCGATCCGACCAGACTCCTGCAGCATTGATGATGTGACGCGCCTGAACAGTAAAACTATCCCCCGTTCTTTCATCGTTGACTGTGACGGAACCATGTGCCGGATCCACGTCCGTTGCGTTGGTTTGGGTGAGAATCGCAGCACCGTGCGCAGCTGCTGTTCGAGCCACGGCGATAACTAGTCGAGCGTCATCAACGAGCTGAATCTCCCAACCTACCGATGCGCCAAGCAGATCACGCTGACGCATTCCGGGTACTAGTTGTAATGCAGTCTCGCGGTCAACTCGACGTGCCCGTGGCAGCACACCGCGTGGTGTTCTCGCCGCAACTCGAAGCGAGTCGCCTGCGAGGAAGCCGGCCATCGCCAGTGCTGCACTGCGACGGGATCCTGCGAAATCCGGGACTACTTGTGGAATCGCCGTGACAAGGTGGGGTGCGATTCGACTGGCAACAACTGCCCGCTCCCGAGCGCTCTCCCACGCCAATCCAACATCGCCTTTGGCGAGGTAACGCAAGCCCCCATGGACCAGTTTGCTGGACCATCGCGACGTGCCGAAGGCAAGATCTTTGGCTTCGAGAAGCACCACTGACAAGCCTCGAGTGACGGCATCCAGAGCGATACCTGTGCCTGTTATCCCACCGCCTATGACCACGAGATCGAAATCCTCAGTGGCTGCCCGCTCCAGATCCTGCTGTCGCCGAGCGGCATCGAGTTGAGAGTTGGGGTGTAGCGGTGGCACAAAACGTAGATCAGACATGGTGGCCCTCCGAGCATTGAGTGAGCATTCCCGCTACCAGCCCCGGAAGTTGGTTCCAGACCGACTCCGAATTCGGGAGATCATCGATGGCGGGACTGGCGAAAACCCATGACTGGACGCTGATAATGATCGATTGCGCCACGACTTCTGGATTACCATCCGGAATACTGCCATCCCCACCAGTGGTGGACATACCCGCTGCTATCAGAGGCGTGAGCGCTGCCACAGCGGCTTGTTGAGTGTGCCCAAACCGACTCACCATAAGTGGGGTCAGTGCTTCGGGATCGATCCTGAGGATCTGCGCAAGAACGGGGTGTGTGGCTGTTTCGCGTATGACCGTTGTGACTGCTTTCGTAGTGCGCTCTCGGGCAGTTCCTTGCTCAGGATCAACAGTTAGCTGTGACAGGACCTGCGCCAGCTCAGCGGTCAGCAACTCGAAGATGATCCGGTCTAGTGATTCGTAGCGTCTGTAAACCGTCATGCGGGACACTCCGGCCAGCTGTGCCACTTCGGTAACGGTTGCTCGTCGAGGTCCATGGGTCATCACCACCTCGCGGGCAGCCTGCAAGATGGGATCGAGCGGGCCTGCAACAGGAAGGGGCTTCAGGTGTGACACAATAATCAGAAGTGTAACAACTGTAGTCTGCTCGCGTCATAGCGTGCACCAGTAAGTGCATCTGAATCAGGAGGCAGTCGTGTCCACACCGACATTCGCGCGATGGGGCACCCCACCACATCCGGTAGAACTCTCTGAGGCCGCGCAGGCGTTTCTCGGCGCCGAGCTAGGTGATGGATTTCCACAGCCAACTGTGGATCTGACGGATATACCGATAGGTGAATCGGAACTCAGCGGCGAGCATGTGGCCGCACTGATAGACATCTGTGGTGAGTCGGCGATCTCGCGAAGTGCCGGTGATCGTGTGATGCATGCTTCGGGCTGCTCGCTCGTGGACTATTTGCGGCTCCGCCGCCAAGAAACAATCGCGGTGCCCGATGCAGTGATCCGACCTCAAGATCACGACATCGTCCGAGAGTTGTTGAGTTATTGCTCCAACAACAGTATTGCTGTCGTACCTTTCGGCGGTGGCACCTCGGTAGTGGGCGGTCTAACTCCCGGTATCGATGGTGCGCAGCCCACGGCTTGGATTGCAATATCCATGGATCAGATGAATCGTGTTGTCGATATCGATGAAATCTCACAGACGGTCCGAGTGGA
>PAAU01000038.1 GCA_002699445.1 Micrococcales bacterium
ACGATGGCGAATGATGCCGCGATAGTCACCGCCAGAATGGCTAGCCAATCGTCATCCAATCGACCGCTCTGAACCGCAGTTGCCGCCACAATAAGCCCAAATTCGCTGAAACTAGTCAGATCCAGACTCGCCTGCCACGCAGTGCGAGAACGCAGTTTGCCGAGCGATAGCAGGAGAAAGAAAAGCAGAGACTTCAACGGCAATAAGAGCAGGACGATACCCGCCGCTACGAGACCGCTGACAGTCGGCAGCGCATCCAACCCGATTTCCAAAAAGAACCCGAGCAGGAATAAATCCTTGATCCCCATCAGCGACTTATTCAATTCGTCAGCTTTACCGCCACCAGCCAAAAGCATGCCCAGAGCCAGGGCGCCAAGATCTCCCTTAATGCCGACGAGGATGAACAACCCAGCACCAACCAGCGCCGCCGTCACCCCGAATAGACGAAGCAACTCACCATGTCCGCTTCGTCGCATCACCTTCTTCAGAACTGGCCGCAGCGGTATCAGCAATAACAGCAAAATCGCCCAGGGACTTGGTGGCTTACCCTGCGAGATTGCTAGATAAACGACCGCCACGATGTCTTGCAACACCAAAATCCCGATCGCCACTCGACCGTTGCGGGTCGTTAACGCTCCTTGTTCTTCCAACACTTTGATGGCGAAAACGGTGCTAGAAAAAGAAAAAGCAAAGGCCAGCATTACTGCCTCGCCCTGCCCCAGCCCGGCAAAGGCGCCGACACCAGACACTGCCAGTAAGAGGAGCACACCACTAAACGCAGTAACGACACTGACCATATGCAACAGGCCGACGCCCCATACCTCGAAACGGATCAGCGACCGCAGATCAATCTTGAGGCCGATGGTGAAGAGCAGCAGCGTCACGCCAAGATCGGAAATCTGCTGCAGGAGCTCACCAGATTCCGCTCCAAAGGCATTGAGCAGGAAACCCGCAGCCAAGAATCCCACCAGCGGTGGCAGGCCGACCGCGCGCGCCAACATTCCGGCAACGTAGGCGAGTAGCAACCACCACGGGTCACCCAAGCCCACGCTGAGCCAAGGTACGTCCATAAGCCCACCTGCCGGGTTCAGTCACGTCAATGGATCGAGCGATTGCCGCCTCAGCCATAGTGTTGCAGGGTGCAGCCTGACTTAATTGGACTGTGCCCCAAAAGCATCGACATAGTCAGATTCCACCTGGCGGAGCATCTCCGCCGGCACGAAGAAGTCCAAGAAGGGTGGCTCAGTATCGCCCGGAACTGCCGCATACTCAGCGAAGTCCGTAACGCCGGCCTCCTTGAGTACTAACTCGTCGATGAAGAAGTTGCCGGTGCATTCACGAGACGGCTGAGTCACCACTGCGTACGCGGCATCAGCCATAACTCGAGGCGATCGGCTGCGAGCGGCCATGGCGTCGCCACCGAGTAGGTTACGGATAGCGGCAGTGTCGATTGTTGTAAGCGGCCATAGCGAGTTGACCGCGATCCCGTCATCGGCGAACTCTGCAGCCATGCCCAGCGTGCACATACTCATGCCCATTTTGGCCATGGTGTAGGCGACATGTCCTTTGAACCACTTCGGATCGATGTCGAGTGGTGGCGACAGGGTGAGGATGTGAGCATTGTCAGATTTCTTTAGATGCGGGATGCATTTCTGCGACATTAGGAAAGTTCCCCGCGCATTCACCTGTTGCATCAAGTCGTAACGCTTCATCGGGGTTGCCTCCGTCGGCGTCAGGCTGATGGCGCTGGCGTTATTGACTAAGACATCGATTCCGCCAAACCGATCCACCGCAGCCGCCACTGCTGCGTCAACTTGTTCTTCGCTTCGAATGTCAGTTTGAACGGCCAGCGCAGATCCTCCGGCAGCTTCAATTTCCGCAGCCGCAGACGACAATGTTCCCGGCAGCCGGGGGTCGGGATCGACTGTTTTACCGAGAATGACCACATTGGCACCGTCGCTAGCCGCTCGCAGAGCGATAGCCAGCCCGATTCCTCGTGTTCCTCCGGTGATAACGACAGTCTTATTTGCCAGTGACATGACCCCTCCAAGTTGGGTGCGGTAGCGCTGTTGCACCCCTATTATGCAACTTGTTGCATAATGTGCATCACGGGGTCCAATTTCGCGGCTCCCAGAAGGGATACGACTGTCATGGCACTCGGTGAGGCGATTCTGGTGTGCCTGGCTGAGCAACCGCTCAGCGGTTACGACCTTGCCAAGTCCTTTGACACTTCTATCGGATTTTTCTGGCGTGCGGATCATCAACAGATCTATCGAGAGTTGAAGCGACTGAAAACCAATGGTTGGGTAGCTGACGAACTTGTGGTGCAGACCAGCCGACCCAACAAGAAACGCTACTCCATCACTTCAGCGGGCCGCGAGCATCTCATCGCCTGGTCACGCGAGTCACACCCACCAGCGCCGGTCAAGGACGACCTCATGGTCAAGCTCTACAGCTTGGCTGACGTGGACATCAGTGCGGTACGTCACCAAATCGTCGATCGACTGGAGGGCCATCAAGCCAGACTGCAGTTATATGAACGGATCGAGCGCTCGGTCTATCACGATGTTCCACAGGACGATCCTGGCGCTGTAGGACGTCTACTGGGCCTGCGAGCGGGATTCGCCTACGAACGGGCCTGGATCCGTTGGTGCGAAGAGGCTATTCAGCAACTAGCCGGTCTGCCAGAAGCGGAATTACTCCCTCCCCGTACCCCATGATGGGTCTATGTCGACCAACAACACCGGCGCCCTCAAACTCGTAGCATTCCTACTCTTCGATGAGATGGACTTGCTGGATTTTGGCGGACCTTATGAGGTCCTGCTCACGGCTAATCGCCTAAGCGAACGCGCAGGTGACCCCACACCTTTTCGTGTTCACACCGTAAGTCCTGATGGTCAACCGGTGACCGCTTACGGTGGGGTCGGGCTGACTCCGGCGGGCAGCGTCGCCGATATCGAAAGGACAGATGTTGCGATAATTCCTGGCACGATCGACCCGAAACAAGTGACGGCCGATCCTGCAATAACCGCCGCAGTAGCCACTCTAACCGCCGATGCCAGCATCACCGCCAGTGTCTGCACCGGTTCCTACCTACTGGGCCACATCGGCCTCCTCGATAACCGCGATTGGACGACACACTGGGAAGATATCGCCGACCTGCAGCAGCAGTTAGCCCTTCGCGACGATGCCGACTCGCGACTCCATGGGCGTTCGGATCGAATCGTGGACACCGGTCGAGTGGTTACCGCTGGCGCGTTAGCCTGCGGCCTTGATCTAGGCCTGCATCTCGTGGCGCGGCTGGTAAGTCCGGATCTGGCACGCCAAACTGCCCGCCAGGTGGATTTTCCTTGGGGCGGACACTCACCACACTCCCAGCGCCGCATCGGAGAAACTGGGCAAGGCTGACATCATTACCGTAGCCTCATTCCAACCTCCGGGAGGCAGCGTGTCAGAGCGACCGCAGGGACCGCAAGAGGCGTTGTTCACCGAGATATTCCTGCAGTCGAGTGGCGCTGTTCAGCTCACGGTACTTGCGCAGCTCACTGACCCAGCTGATGCCGCCGAGCTACTCGCCGTACTTCCCGCAATTCACAGTCGGCATCCGATGTTGCATGGCCGGGCAGAGCAGCGAGAAGCCACCGAGTGGTGGTGGGTATTTGACGTCGCGTTCGAAGATATCGATATTCGCCGAGTCACGATCGATGACGATTTCGATGCGAGCGATTTTTATGAAACTGAAGCTTCCCTGACACTCGACATTCTCTCGGTGAACTACCGAGTCACATTGCTGACCAGAGACAGCGGGGTGAACTGGATCGCGTTGACGGTCAACCATGCGGCTATCGACGGACGTTCCAGTTTGAATGTGCTCAGCGAGATCGATGGCGCGCTAGCGGGAAAATCTGAGTCCGATACTTCCCTTCCGATCCCACTAAGCGCAGAAGATGGCTTGGCTGCAGCGGGTTACTCCGGACACAGTGATCTGCTCCCCCCAGTGTCCGCCGGAGCAATGTGGCCGGTGGCAAGGTCCGCGGCCAGTGGAGAAAGAAGGGCCGGCATAGTAGTGCGATGTCTATCAGCCCGGGACGTTGCCGCGCTACATCGACAGATGCACCATCAAGGGCTGCATCTGGCAGCTGCCTTTGCCGCAGCAATCGTGCCCGCTTCTCGAACCTTTCCCGGAGCAACCGGGTGGACCCCGATGTTGGCCACCACAGACGTTCGGGGCGATTGCTCGCCACCAGTCCCCACCGAGACAATCGGCGAATACGTCGGTTCCATCACCCTGCTGATCAAGCCAGACCACCAGCATGACAGCCCAAGGCAGTTAGCAGATCTGGTCTCACGTCAACTAACTGCAGGTCGCCGAAATGCCTTGGACATGGTCGAGGACTACGACCTAGCCACGCTTCGGGCCCAGGCTAAAACTATCGGCAGCCCGCAAGACTCATTTCCCCATGGGATATGTGTGTCCGATGTTGGTGACATGTCACGACTGGCAGGCCGCCAGGTCGGGTTCGATCAGGTCCTTTTGATGCCTGCCCAACGCCATGGCGCTCATCCACTGATGGTGGTGATCATTACTACCACTACGGGAGCACACCTTACGGTTGGCTACGCCGAACCGCTAACCTCCGCCGACACCGCGGCCAACTTTGCCGACGCTTACGTCGCCAACCTACGTTCGCTTGCGCGGGATGGACATCTTCAGTAACCCAGAGTCGGCAATCACTGCGATTGAGTGGGGGATATGAGCGGCTCCAACTCGGGACGTTTCGGTGCCAGGCCATCCCCAGAGCTTCGCCCCAATAGTCTTCGTCCGACCCAGGGCAAGAAATAATTGCCGGTCCAAGCGACGTTGGAGGCCACTCGCCCCACAAATGCGGTTGACTCCTTATTGGGAATGGTCTGCCGCCAATCTGGCGCGGCCAATCCCACCGCTTCCAAAACAGCCCACGACATCCGTTGATGCCCCAGCGAGTTCAGATGTAGCCGGTCGGGTGACCAGAATCGCGAATCGTGGAAATTGTCCACATCCCAGAGGTCCAGCAAGAGGCAGCCGTACTGGTCGCTAATTCGAAGTACTTCATCACGATAGTCCGTCAGCCGCTGTGCCACTCGACGCAGTAGTCGGGACCGCTTGGCCGGACGACCATAGGTAATGAGCAATACATCGGCACCACGTGCTCGCGCCTCCGCCACACCACCCTCTAGTGCATCCGAGACTGCTAGTAGCGACCAAGTTGGCCGCAACACATCGTTGACTCCGCCAACTATGCTGAGTAGGTCCGGTTCAGCCTGAAGCGCAGTCGGAAGTTGCTCGGCAACGATGGACCGCATTCGCCGACCACGCACGGCTAAGTTGGCGTACTGCAGATCTGGGTTACGTACTGCGAGTTCCTCAGCGAATCGATCAGCCCAACCACGTGGAACACCATCTGGTCCCACATCGCCTATTCCCTCGGTAAACGAGTCCCCCACCGCTACGTAGCGCTGCCACATGGCTCACCCTCGCAATCGCTTCGAGTCCAACTTCATGTCGCTACTTTAGTCAGCGACCCTCAGCCGCGCGATTCCCCTCCCCATCTCATGGACCAACGGGCGCTACCCGGCCATAACCTGCGAAATGGATCGTTTGCCGCATTCCCTTACTAATATTGGACTCGATATATTGACCTCGATGATGATGGAATCAGTCTCGACCCCGGGATCCCTGACGTCAGAAGAAATCCTCTTGGGCACCGCGGTAGTGGTAGGGATCGCGACGCTGTGCCTGCTCATCGCTCCTCGAATCCGTGTCCCGGCATTGCTGCTTTTGCTTCCGGCAGGTTTTGCAGCTGGAGCCTTCATCCCTTCAGCACCGTTGAATGAGGTGGTCGGTGATGGATTTTTCTCCCTCGTCAGTATTAGCGTTGGACTCATCTTGTTCCACGGCGGCATGGAACTTTTTGCGTCACCCATTCAGGGACGAGATATCCGGCTAATTCAACGAATGGTCATACTCGGCGCTCTGTTGACTTGGGGCGCCGCCACGATCATTATCGCGCTCTTACTGGAGGTAGATACCAGCATCGCAGCACTCCTTGGCGCGATCCTCATCGTCTCGGGTCCCACGGTGGTGGGCCCACTTTTGGCGCATATTCGTCCCGCTCGCCGCGTTCGACACATACTCATGTGGGAGGGCACTCTCGTTGACCCCTTGGGTGCGCTGCTAGCTGTTTTTGTTTTTCAGTTCATTCAAGCGGTACAACAACCAGATATTGCGTCTGAATCACCGCTCAATACTTTTCTGCAAAGCCTTCTCACCGGTACCGTCGCGGGTCTCGTCGGTTTGGCGCTGATGTGGTTGGCCCTACGGCTGGCAGGCAGGGACTCCCGGCTGGGAACGATCGCGTTACTAGGCAGCGTGGTGGCGGCCGTGTCATGGGCCGATTCCCAGGTCGAGGATTCGGGACTTCTGACCGCGGTCATCATGGGTTTATTGGCGCCCTTGATGATCCGACGAATGCGGAAACAAAATCTTGGTGAGATACTTCCGTTCTTTGACGTCGTGGTCTCCATTGGCATCGGCGTACTATTCGTCTCCATATCAGCCCTGGTACCACCCGAGGCGGTACTCGCGATTCTCTGGCCAGGGTTAGGCGTACTCTTCCTCCTGGTTGTAGTTGTGCGGCCAGCAATCGCTCTGCTTCTCACCATTGGATCTACGCTCAACATCCGGGAACGTATCTTCATCGGCTCACTCGCGCCACGCGGTATCGTCGCAGCGGCGACAGCAGCGGGTTTCAGCGCGCCGCTGGCGGACACGTTGGTCGGCTCGGAGATTTTGCTCCCACTCACTTTCCTCATCATCGCCGGGACCGTTTTGATCTACAGCGTGGGCGCCGGTCCAATGGCTCGACTTTTGAAGGTGAGACAAGTCGATGATCCGGAGGAAGATGATCCAGCTGAGGAAATCGACCGCAATATCGCTATCGATTTGGAATACGGTCGAAAATGGCACCGCCCATCGAAACGGTCAACTGACGCAGACGACAACTAAGTGACAGTTAACTAGCATCTTTTAGGCAACCTCACCTTCAGACGTTTCCGGATTCCCAATGCCGGCCGAGTACTTTCTCACGTGCTATCGAGATGCTGCTCATGTCACCAGCCATTGCTCGGAGCGCAATGGCTACATCCTGGCCACAGTTTCTCCCCGTGGAATCACCGGAAATTTACTGTTATCGCAGCAATAACTGCTCGCACATTGTCGCTACCCCGTCATCAGCTGCCCTATGAACGGTGCTGTCAGGGAAGCAGCTGCCGGTCAACCGGGCGGCACAGGTGATCTGGCGGAGCGTTACCGCCGGGAGGACCAGCGCCAGGTAGCGACTCCTAGGTAGCGGCTTCGCGATCCCCACCTAAACTGGGTTTAGGCCCCGGGGGATCATCGGGAAATTGGCGCTAAGGACGGTGAGCATGCCGGAGGACCGCGAAGAACTGCCTCCCCTTGATGAGGAGTGGATTCAAGCGGCCGCCCACCGCGAGGAGTCGGCCGAAGTTCGCGCCGATCGGTATGCCCGCATCAATTCTGGGCACCAACAGGTGCAAGCCGGTGACACTTCTTGGCGCTCTGCGCCGGCAAAATCGAGCTCATCGGGATTGAGCCTTACCCGTTGGGTCTTGGCCATAGTGGGCATTTTGGCCGCCATCATCTTCGTCGTTTGGTTACTGGATACGGGCAGACCACTCGTCGACGACGGTCCCATCGCTTTTGTGGGCGATGACACAACCAGCGAAACGCTAGGCTCTGACACCGCCCGACAACTTCAACGCAGTGACTTCCCCACAGCGGGAATCGACGCCGAGCCCTCACGGATCTTGGCTGAGGTTCAACCACCCGCCGATCCAGGCCAATATGACTTTCTCGCAGAGACCGGTGGTCAGCCTGTCACCTACTCCCCGTGCCGAAACTTGGAGGTAGTCGTCAATCCCCGCGGGGGACCACCGGGTTCGGTCACGGCGGTTGAACAAGCCGTGGACCAGATCCGTGCCGCTTCCGGTCTGTCGATTTCCGTATCGGGTGAAACCGATGAGACCTACCAACGCAATAGAGACCCGGTACAAGTTGACCGATACGGCGACCGATGGGCACCGATTCTGGTGACGTGGACTGAAGCCGATGAGGTTCCACAGTTTTCCGAAGCAGCTGTAGGCCTTGGTGGAAGCCTCAGCGTTCGGCGAGGTGACTCTCCACCCAGCTACGTAACAGGTGACATAACCCTGAATCGGGAGTACTTTTCCGAGCCAACCACCGGCGGTTTGCTACGCGAAGTCTTGCTCCACGAGTTTGGCCATGTGCTGGGGCTGGGACATGTTGACGATCCCGAGCAAGTCATGACTCGTGAAGCACGCGGTGGTCGCCCACTAGGCTCCGGCGATCTAGCTGGCCTTGCGTTGCTGGGCCAAGGTCCGTGCACGCCTAAGCTGTAATGCTCTTCCCCTATCGTCGTGCTGTGTCGGACTTTCCAGCTCTCTCAGTTGCGGACTCTCCACTGACCGAACGTGCGGCGTTATCCGCCTAGTTGGATCGTTGGCGGCACACCCGTCCGTTCGCTGGTCCGCAAGTCCACGTGGCCAACACCCAGCAAACTGTGGTCTGCAGACATTAGATGACAAGTTTCTGCGACTCCACTACGGTTCAAAAAGGACTGCCTCGTCCTATCGATTGGGCAAAAACACCAGAAGGCCAAAACAGGAGAACTTGATGGTTGTCCCCGAAGACGCCAAGCCCGTTCCCAGGCAGGCATCACTGTTTGATGCTCTCGTTCCGGTCATTTTTCTCATCATCTCGTTGGCATTCGCCATCATCATCTACGGCGATAACGCCATCGGTGGACCCGTTCAGGTATCACTATTCTTGTCCGCAATTGTCGCCGGGTTAATGGGATATAAAAACAGCCACTCCATTACACGGATGTCTAAAGCTGCGGTGGACAGTATCGCAACCGCGATGGGTGCCATCTTCATTTTGTTTGCGGTCGGTGCCCTTATCGGCACCTGGAATATGTCCGGCACAATCGCGACGATGACTGCCTGGGGAATCCAGGTACTCAGTCCCAGTTGGTTTTACCTCACTGCCGCCATCATCTGCGGACTTATTGCTCTCGGCATCGGTAGCGCCTGGACCGTCATGGGCACAATCGGGGTGGCCTTGGTTGCCATTTCTGAGGCGTTGGGAATCAATACTGCGATCGCCGCTGGATCGGTAATATCGGGCGCCTATTTCGGTGACAAGATGTCACCACTGTCGGAAACAACCAACCTAGCCCCCGCTATCGCGGGCACGGATCTCTACACCCACATCAGATCCATGATGGTGACAACCATTCCGGCTATCTTGATCGCGTTGGGGCTCTTTGCCTTCTTTGGTCTACGACAAGACGCCCGTGGCGATATTCCGGTAGACGCGGCAGTAGAAGCAATCGAGAAGTACTTCACCACCGGTCTCATCCCTTTAATCCCCTTGGTAGCCGTCATTTGGCTAGCGGTCAAACGAACGCCGCCGACTTTGGCCATCACAGTGGGCGCCCTCCTCGGGGGCGTCGTTGCCATGATTTTTCAAACGGATCGGGTCGTTGAGTTCGCAACATCGACTCGTGACGCTGCCGACGTCGATGCGGTCGGTACTGGGTTGGCCCTCGTCCAGGGAGTATGGGACGCCATGGCCACTGGCTACGTGGCCGAAACGGAGTTTCCCGCAATCAACGATCTGCTGTCCGGCGGCGGCATGGAAAGCATGCTGAATACTATTTGGTTAATCATGGTTGCCCTCGCTTTTGGCGGCATCATGAACATCACCGGCTTCTTGGGCCGCTTGATTGAGCCGCTGCGGCGACGCGCCAAAAGCGATCGTGGTGCTATGGGAGCCGTTGGCACGACAGCCATCGGCATCAACATTCTTGCGGCCGACCAGTACCTGGCGATTGTGCTGACCGGGAACGTGTACAAGTACGACTTTCGCCGCCGCGGTATCGCCCCGCAGTCGCTCTCCCGGCAAATCGAGGATACTGCCACGGTTACCTCACCACTCATACCCTGGAACAGTTGTGGCGCCTACGCGGCAGGTGTACTTGGCGTTGAGACGATCGCCTATTTCCCTTGGTGCTTCTTTAACCTCATCAACCCGGTGTTGTCATTCACCTACGCTGCCTTGGGTTTTCAAATTAAGAAGATTCCACCACAGGTCTCGGACGAGAAAGAACAAACCGATTCCACCGGACCGAACGAGACCGACTTCTACGGAGTTAGCGGGCAAAACGCCGATGAACTTCCCATCGGAGAGAAGAAAGACGACGACTAACTCTCTCCTTGCACATCGCCGCCATCGCTCTGACTTCCCATGAGACGCATGAGCTCGAGGTTTTCCTCTGTCTCGGCTAGGACCCGACTCAACACTTCCCCACCGGTTGTTGATCTCAGTAGCTCGGTGCGGTCAAGATCGCCTAGCGGCGCTAGCGCTGCCAACTGCCAGCAGGCCACTACGGGGTCTTCTGAAAAGGTGAAATCCGTACCTACGGGTTGCTCTGCTAGCTCTGCCGCAGCCCGAACCTGCCGCTCGGTCTGTTGCAATAGAGAAGCATCAGATTCTTGCCACTCCAACGGCCCTAGCAACTCGATATCTGCTCGCGGGTAGGGATCGTCAGAGAGCCAATCCAAGACTGTGAACCGACGAGTTCCCAGCCCTACCACGACCATGCAATCCTTCAGGGCTTCGCAGGCCACTACGCGGGCCAGAGTTCCCACGTGAAATCGCTCGTCGCCGCCGCCTACTTCTTGTCCTCGTTCGATGAGGACAACTCCGAACTCGGGTTCGTCCTCTTCAAGCAGATCACCCAACATCTTCAAGTATCGAGGTTCGAACACCCGCAACGGTAGCGGTAGATCTGGCAGCAGCACGGATCCGAGCGGAAACATCGGAACGATAGGCATACCTCAGACAAGCACTGGCCAGGCCCGTCGGCAAATCAGGATGACGGAAACTTCGACTTTGTCTCCTTCCGTCATCGAATGCTGACCGTTTTGGCGAATGAGGCTGTGACCTAACTTCCCATGCCTACCCACCTGCGGCTACTGGCGTGTTAAGACTAACGGCCTCACACTCTGTCTTAGGTCGATAGTGAGTCACTCGCTCCGCGTTATAGAGGGGGTGCCGAGGGTGTCCCTGTCGAGTCACGCCTTTGGACCACAACGGAATTCCGTCCAACGCATCATGTACTCGCTGGACCCGCTCGTAGAACCCAGTCAGGTGAGAGCCTGCGGCCCCCCAAGCCACCAAGACCTGGTCACTCTCGACAGCAGCTTGGACGATGGCGGCATCATTTCCGGGTCCGATCGGATCCGCGGCGCTGCGCAAGCTGCGGGGATTCGTGGCTCGCAAGGCATAGAGATTGACTAAGACCAACCTTCCGTGCCCTAAGTCTTGGGCGATTGTGATCAATCTACGGGTCGTGGGGTCATCGCGAACTCTGTCTGCCGTAGACGGGTTTAAGGCAACAACGGTTAGGGCGCTACCTTCCCGCCACTGACGATCGAGTCGGTAGCGGTAGCTGGGGGTTGCCATCGCCCAATTGTGTCGCTCCCGCATTGAGGATGCCACCACAGATTCGGATATTTGGGGCGGACCATCGCGACATCACTAGGAGATTGCCAAGAGCGCAGGCATGCGAGGCCACGATTGCGTAGGCTGACTAGCGCTCCGCAGCATGCCTGGTCTGTGGGTGAAAGGTAGACGATGAGCGACACAAAGCAGCGACTCTCTGGACTGGACTTTCAGTTCCTCGGGATTGAGGACAAAAGCAGCACTCATATGCACATCGGGAGCCTGTTGTCCTTCGAGGGACCTGCACCCGGCCAGCAGGAGCTCCGAGACTTTGTTGAGTCACGTATCGGCCAGGTTCCGAGATTTCGGCAGCGCGTGGTGTCTACTTCGGTCGACGCTGGTAAGCCGTACTGGGTCGACGATCCGGACTTCCGTATCAATGAGCACATCGTGGCCGTTGCATTACCGGCACCCGGCTCCCGTGAAGATCTCGAACGGTTGACGGGTGAGGTCTTCTCCACCCGATTAGATCGTAATCGACCCTTATGGCGAATGTGGTACGTCGAGGGCCTACCCGGCGACCAGTGGGCACTCATCATGAAGATGCATCACTGCATGGTCGACGGACTGGGCGCCTTGGACTTGTTTGCAGCTTTGTTGGATCTGACCCCGGAACCACGTGAAGTGGAAAACAGT
Source organism: Micrococcales bacterium (assembly GCA_002699445.1). Classification (GTDB taxonomy): domain Bacteria; phylum Actinomycetota; class Actinomycetes; order S36-B12. The sequence goes on from PAAU01000038.1 coordinate 12,284, forward strand.
GAATTTGAACCCGCACCTTTACCAGGTAAACGTGACGCACTGACTGAGCAAGCGCGTCGCATGGTGAGCCGAGCCACCGGTGCCACCAAGACACTCACCTCGATGATTTCGAACCCAGACGAAGCCGGACCCAAGATCATGGAAGTGGCGAAAGGCATGGTGGAGACCGCGCAAGCCGCGCTCCCACTGCCGGTTAATACGCCACTCAATGTCGAGACCGGTCCACTACGTGGCTTTAGCGGAACCGATCACTCACTGACCGAATACAAGGCGATCAAAAATGATCTCAGTGGAACCGTAAATGACGTCGTGCTCGAAGTCTCCGCTGACGCTCTAGGCCGTTACTTACGGCATCTAGGAATGTCGACAGACGGTCTCGAACTCCGTGCTGAAATCCCCAGCTCGATGCGCAGTCAGGACCAAGGCGGCGACAAAGGAAACGTTTTTGTGGTGCTCGCAGTGCAACTGCCTGTGGACGAGATGGACCCGCCCGCACGCTACGAAGACATCAATGTTCGAATGCGTACGGTCAAACAATCCGGCATCTCAACCGCGGTGGGGACGATCCTGAAGGCCACCGATTTTCTTCCACCGACGTTGTTGGCGCAAACTTCTAGATTGGTCTTCGGAAAGCAACTCTTCAACGTGCTCATCAGCAACGTCCCGGGCGTACAGTTTCCGGTCTACATGAACGGCAGCCGATTGGTTCGTCTCTCGCCGCTTCCCTGGGTCGGCCCGCAACAGGCCCTTTCCGTGGCTTGTATCTCGTACAACGGGACGTTGAGCTACGGCTTCATGTACGACCGTGAAGTAATCACTGACGGCGACGTCATCGCACAGATGTTTGATGAAGCGTTTGCCGACCTCAAAGCCGCGGTAGAGGAGTAATCCCGACGCCTCTACGAGCGGGAAGAGACTGATCACTCCAGGTAGTCGCGCAGTACCTGTGACCTACTCGGATGACGGAGTTTGGACATCGTCTTGGATTCGATTTGACGGATCCGCTCCCGAGTTACTCCATACACTTTTCCGATTTCATCAAGAGTCTTGGGCTGGCCGTCGGTGAGACCGAAGCGCATCCGGACAACTCCCGCCTCTCGATCTGACAACGTGACCAATACCTGATCGAGTTGCTCCTGCAACAGGGTGAACGAGACCGCATCCGCTGGGACGATTGCTTCAGAGTCTTCGATCAGGTCACCGAATTCACTGTCACCATCCTCGCCAAGGGGGGTATGTAGCGAGATTGGCTCACGACCGTACTTCTGGACCTCAACGATCTTTTCTGGCGTCATATCCAGTTCCAACGCCAGCTCTTCCGGGGTTGGTTCCCGTCCCAAGTCCTGCAGCATCTGCCGCTGGACCCGCGCCAACTTGTTGATGACCTCGACCATGTGGACCGGAATGCGAATCGTTCGGGCTTGATCCGCCATGGCACGAGTAATAGCCTGTCGAATCCACCACGTGGCGTAGGTGGAGAACTTGTAGCCCTTCTTATAGTCAAACTTCTCGACCGCTCGAATCAGACCCAAGTTTCCTTCCTGGATCAGATCGAGGAAAAGCATGCCGCGGCCGGTGTATCGCTTAGCCAACGAAACCACCAGTCGGAGGTTTGCTTCAAGCAGATGGTTCTTGGCTCGTTGTCCGATACGAACCAACTGATCCAGTTCATATTCTTGATCGCGATCCAACTTCTTGACAAAGTCGGCGTCCGCCATCCGCTCCTCAGCAAACAAGCCAGCTTCGATACGCTTCGCCAACACGACCTCTTGCTCTGCATTCAACAAGGGAACCTTGCCTATTTGCTTGAGGTAGTCCTTAACCGGGTCAGCGGTCGCTCCCGCGACAGTTACTGTTTGAACCGGCTCGTCTGTCTCATCCGTATCAGAGAGGACAAGAACCTCAGGTCCAGTTGGCTTCTTCTTATCTGACGCTGCACCAGACTCCTCGGCTTTGAGATCATCCAGCGCCACTTTCAGGTCTTCTTCCGCCTGTTCTTCAATTTTGGCGGCTGCACCCATATCGACGCCGTCTTCGTCAGACTTCGCGGCTTCGCCAGCCGGTGAGGAATCCTTCTTGGCTCCGGTCTTCTTGGCAGCAGTCTTTTTCGGCGCAGCCTTCTTGGCAGCCGTCTTGGTGGCTGTGGTCTTCTTGGCGGCCTTCTTCGGAGCAGCCTTCTTGGCAGCAGTCTTTTTCGGCGCAGCCTTTTTGCCAGCAGTCTTGGTGGCTGCGGTCTTCTTGGCGGCCTTCTTCGGAGCAGCCTTCTTGGCAGCAGTCTTTTTCGGCGCGGCCTTCTTCGGAGCAGCCTTCTTGGCAGCAGTCTTCGGAGCGGACTTCTTCGTGGTCGACTTCTTAGCCGAGTTGTTCGTGGCAGTCTTCTTCTTAGCAGCAGAAGTCGACTTCTTGCCCTTACCGGAGACGGTCGTGGCAGTCTTCTTCTTCGCAGTGGACTTTGTGGTCACTTTGCTCCTTTTCGCAGCACCTGACGCGCTAGCGGTCTTGACAGCCATGGCCCTCCGTGGCCGACACAAAGGGCCCGTGTCAAGTCTTTTTGATCGACCTGTACGGGCTTTGGCGCGGTGGCGCTTCCCTATTGTGGCACGGATACCAGATGAAGCATCCGCGTCACCCCCGAGTGAGCCGTATTTCCTATAGGTCAACACTCAGCACCCTCGCGGCATTCCCCCGATGAGGTCCACGATCAAACGGTCTCACTGCTTGTTCTTAGCGGCGTCTTTCTGTTGCTTTTTCCAGACTCGAACCCGGTCCAAACTTTCCGGCCCGGTAACGTCAGCCACACTCATGTGCACCCCGGGATCTCCGTAAGGGCTGCAGGCATCCGCTGCCCCGGACAGATTCTCGGGCAGTCGGCCGGTCTTGAGAAGTAAGGCCAGGAAGATCCGGGCCTTTTGATCCCCAAAACCTGGCAGAGCCTTCAGCCTGCGCAAACAATCGCGTCCATCCTCAGCCCCATCCCAGATGAGCGCGGTATTGCCGCTGTATTCATCACACATCATCGAGGCGAGTGCGTGCAGCCTTGTCGCCATCGCCTTGGGATAGCGATGAACGGCTGGTGGGCCAGCAACCAGCGCAATCACAGCATCAATCTCCATCGAAGCCAACTGGCACGGATCGAGTTGATCGGTATCGCCGAGACGTTCCGCAACGACATAGGGGCCCGCGAATGCTCGCTCCATGGGGATTTGCTGGTCGAGCAGCATGCCGGATAGAAGGGCAAAGGAATCTCGAGATAGCAGCTCGTCAGCTTCTGGATTCAGAGAAAGGTGCAGTGCATCCATAGTTCAGACCGTATCGAAGGTTGAGCTCGGTCCAACCAGCCCACTACGGGTCTAGGGTTTAGCAGGGCGAATTGGCTGGGTCTGCTAACGCTTCGGTGACGATGCGACCCACCTCATCGGCTTCGATCAAGAAACCGTCATGGCCAAACGGTGATTCGATCACGTCGAGTTGCCCACAGGTCGGTATCAGGTCCGCCAGCTCTGCCTGCTGAGCTAACGGATAGAGCCGATCAGTATCAATACCGCCGACACGCACTGGGATCTCGATACTTCCTAGTACTGACTCCAACGAACCCCGACCACGTGCGACGTCATGAGTCGTCATGCAATCAGTAAGCGCTACGTAGGACCCCGGATCAAACCGATGCAAGATCTTGTCGCCGTGGTGGTCCAAATAAGACTGAACGGCGAATCGACCCGCACCCACATGGCGGCCGGTGACACAGGAGGACAAGGCATCCTCACCACGTTGCGCTAAACGACCGAACCGAAGATCTAGCTCTCGTGAGGTTCGATAGGTCAGGTGGGCGAAGCGCCGGGCGACCTGCATCCCCGCATGCGGCCCATTCGACTGTTCGTAGTAATCACCCGAAGCCCAGTTAGCATCGGCGGTGATGGCCTGCACCTGAGCGGTCTGTGTGGCAATCTGATCGCCGGATGCAGCGGCCGTGGTCGCTAAGATGACTGCCGCTTGGACGCGCTGTGGGTGCTGTACCGCCCATTCCAGAGCTCGCATGCCACCCATTGAGCCGCCGATTACAAGTGAAAATGATCGAATTCCCAATCGGTCGGCAAGTATCCGCTCGACTTCGACTTGGTCGCGAACAGATACTCGTGGCCAACGAGATCCCCATGCCTTACCGTCTGGATGAATACTCGCTGGCCCCGTTGTCCCCTGACAGCCGCCCAGAACATTGGCGCACACGACGAACCAGCGATCGGTATCTATCGGGCGGCCGGGACCCACCAGGGTGTCCCACCAACCAGCGGTGGGCTGACCGGGTCCAGATGGACCGGCGGCATGTGCATCGCCAGTAAGTGCGTGCTCGAGAAGGACGGCGTTGTTTCCGTCGGCATTGAGCGTGCCCCAGGTTTCATAGGCAACTCGAACGGCTGGAATCTGTCCGCCAAACTCCAGCTCCAGTCCCCCGATGTCGGCGAACTTCCGCCAACCGACCGGGTCGCCCTCCTGCCACGCGCCCGTGACAGGAGGACGCTCGATCCCGTTCATGGCTACGCGTCCACCTTTGCTGCGCGGAATCCCGCATCCAGATCGGCGAGAATATCGTCAATATTCTCGATACCCACTGCCAGCCGAACGAGTCCTGGGGTGACACCAGCAGCTAACTGCTCTTCTGGCGTCAACTGAGAGTGCGTGGTCGAGGCCGGGTGAATCACCAGGCTGCGCACATCACCGATATTGGCTACGTGACTATGAAGCTGCAAGCCCTCAACGAACCGCTTACCTGCTTCAACACCACCAGCGATCTCGAACGCCAGAACTGCTCCTGTGCCCTCCGGGGCGTATTTTTGACCCAGCTGGTACCAAGGACTGCTCGGCAGTCCTGCATAGTTCACCTTCTCCACTTCCTCGCGAGTGTCGAGCCATTCCGCGACCTTCTTCGCGTTTGAAACGTGACGCTCGATACGAAGGGAGAGAGTCTCTAGCCCTTGCGCTAACAGCCAGGCGTTGAATGGCGCGGCAGCCGCACCGAGATCGCGCAGCAGTTGGACGCGCGCCTTCATGATGAAGGACACGTTGACGCCGAACAGTCCATCAGCGCCCAGATCCTGGGCATAGACCAATCCGTGATAGCTGGGATCTGGCTGGTTGTAGTTGGGATAGCGCTCGGGGTACTTCCCATAATCGAAGGTGCCGCCATCGACAATGACGCCGGCGACTGCAGTGCCGTGACCGCCGATGTACTTCGTTGCCGAATGGATGACGATGTCAGCACCCCACTTCAAGGGCTGAATCAGATAGGGGGTCGCAACAGTGTTGTCTACGACCAGCGGTACCCCGACCTCGTGAGCGATATCGGCTATCGTCTCGATGTCCAGTACGTCATTCTTCGGGTTTGCGATTGTCTCGCCGAAAAATAACTTGGTATTAGGGCGGACTGCGTCCCGCCACGCTTGCGGATCATCTGGATCCGAAACAAAAGTGACCTCGATCCCTAGCTTCGGCAGGGTGTAGTGGAACAGGTTGTAAGTACCACCGTAGAGACTTGGGCTCGAGACAACATGGTCACCGGCTTCCGCAATATTTAGCACCGTCACGGTTTCTGCCGCCTGGCCACTCGCAACGAGCAGCGCACCGACTCCGCCTTCTAATGCGGCGATTCGGTCTTCTACTACTGCCTGGGTCGGATTCATGATCCGGGTGTAGATGTTGCCAAGCTCTTTCAAGGCGAAAAGATTCGCGGCATGGTTTGTGTCGTTAAAGGTGTATGACGTTGTCTGGTAGATCGGAAGTGCTCGCGCGTTGGTCGCCTCATCAGGGGACTGACCTGCGTGAATCTGCTTTGTTTCGAAGCTCCATGCCTCGCTCATTGTGGTTCTCCTCAGTTGTGCCCCGGTAGGGCAGGTGACAGTTTTTGCTTATTTTTTGTATAGAGAGATCGCCCAGAGGGCGGATTTCATGTCGTCCAGGGAGCGCTTGACGCGCCGCTCAAGCCCTAGCGACCTGGAACATTCGGTTACAACACATCACGACCACCTTTTCCGGGGGCCCATGTGGGTGGCCCCGCGCTTGCCGACGTTTTCGACCTGGTCCTCATCCGGAGCACCCCACCGCGGTCGGAGGGTTGCTGCCCAGCTAGCCGGAGCTTGTTGCTGGAACTCGTGACCTGGTTAAAAGTTAGCGGATCATTCTTGATTCGTCCAATCCCCCCCCCTAAGCCGCGCCGCCCTGGTCTCGACCGTGACGACACTCCGATTCACTCAGCCCACTCATGACTTGTTGCCACACGGATGGAGGTAAACCTGAATCAAGAGCGCGACGCAAGAGATTGGCCAGACTATGTCGTTCGTCCAAAGTGAGAGCGAGTTCGATGGCGGCGCCGGCTCTCAGTCCATCCCCTAGTTGCCAAGCTGCGAGTCCGGCCACGGCGGCTACAGCCGCAACCCGTTCATCGGGCGCTCTCCGCAGAACTGCTGCGCAGAATCTCCACAACCGACCCCAAGCCGTAGTGTCCCTAGATCCCGTTAACCGCCATAGCAAAGTGTCGCGCACTCGAGTATCGGAAAGCCCGGACGCCAGGGAGGACAAGACAGCATCATCGGGCAATCCATCTGACTGCAACATAACGAGGATGTGACTAACCGCTTGGTCACGCCAGAACTCAAGATCCGTGGGCTCCGGTGTCGCCGGCAATTGTCCAGTACATGGAGTCGCTTTAATCTCAGCGAGCACCTCTTGGCGAGAACCCGCCGGCGCAGCCCCAGCCATTATCAGCTGGATAGCCGGGTCAGAGTCGGCAACCGCTGGGAGATCATGAGGTGGGCAATGTGTAGTCACACACCGCGTTCCCGACCAGGTACTTCGCCCAGCACTTCCCACCCAACGGACCGGCAGTGATTTCGGGCGATCTAACTCCCCCGCAAGAGCCGATAACCAATTGGTCACCGCCGGTGAGGTAGCCCCAGACTCTTGCTCGGACGGCAACGCGGCTATCAGAAGGACTGACGATGGATCCACCACAGCGCTGCGCTGCCGGACGACAGCCGCAATGTGACTCGGATCAGATTCCGGGCGCCAATCCATTCGGATCGTTAACACGATGCGATCAGCTTTATCCAGTAGCACCACCACGAGGCTGTCCTCGGGATAGAAACCCAAAAGGAACGGAACGGCGACTATGAGCGGGCCCGGGTCGTAGCCAACGGTGCGGATGTGCGGACAGCAATGGTTCTGTTCACTAGACATGCATCAGACTCTGACTTCGGAAACACGAATCACGTCTGGCAAGACGTTAGAGGTGGATTATTCGGGCTTAACGGACGATGTGGAGGCCGGCGGCGTGTCGGTGCTCACTCTCGGTTTCAGCAACCTCTAATGTCCATATCAAGACCCGGGGTTCGGCGGAGGGGAAGCCGCCGAGCACCGGGTCTTACCCATTACATTCGGTGCTGCATTTCGCCAGTCCTGACCAAGTTCAGCCAGCAAGATCAGGCGGCAGAGCGGGCGGCCTTCTTTCGCATCCGGTTGACGTCCCAGCGCCAGTAGAAGATGCAAATCAGACCAATAACGATCTGCGGTATGTAGGACGATGCTCGCCATACCAAGTCCGCGGCAGTCGCCAACCCGGAATCGATACCAAAACTCGTCATCAGGCCGATCATCACAGCGTCAACTGTGCCCAGCCCACCTGGCGTAATCGGGATCAAGATTCCCAACTGAGCGATCGCCCAGCAGCCGTACACCAGCAGCAGCGTTGGCGCGCCAGAGTTGCCCGATACACCCACCATCGCCGCGTACAAGATCGCGAATTGCGACCACGAAACCCCGATTTGCACCAACGTGATGACCAACCAGCGTTTGCTGACCAGACCTACGATGTCATGACGCAATTTGATGACTTGCGCGGTCACATCGGGGGAAGAGTCTTTCCCAAATCTCTTGAAGACCCAACCAACTAAAGAATCTGCCCAGCCACCAATCCGTCGGGCATTGGCCTCTGATTTCAAGATGAAGGCAAAGATGAGGACGGTGCCGAGCAATAACCCGATCCCCAACAACGCGGCGCCGACGTAACCCGACGCATCATCGCCCGCGACTGACAAAGCCACAACTCCCGTGACCGGCAGGAACATCGTGATGAAAATGCTCCATACCCCGGTCGCGCCAATGGCTGCCGTCGCAGCGGTTGGAGTGGTCTTGTACGAAGTCAGCTGGGCATACTGCAAACCCAACCCAAACGCTCCGCCAGCAGGTATCCCGTTGGAGACGGTGAAGGCAGACTGATTAACGATGAAACCGTTCTTATAACTCAGTCCGGGAGTGGCAGCCACGAAAGGCCACCCGTAAAAAAACAGGTACCACAGCACGACAGCGATCAAACCAACAATGGCGGCCGTGGTCATCGCCTGGATGTAGTTGGCAGCTTCCGCATAATCTCCGATTTGCGGGATAACTCGAGTGAAGACGATGGCCAAAAAGACGATCGCAACAATGCCGCCGATGATGCTTTTCTTGCGATCAATTCCGCTGGACGCACCTAGATTCGCTCTGGCTTCGTCCTCGCTGATTTCGGCGTTAACTGCCGAATCGGCTACTGGGTCCTCGTCGGCAGAATCAGAACCCTCACTGGTATTGCTGGCCATTGGGTCATCCTAGGGGCATAACGCTTGTGGGATCGACGTTAGGGCCAACCACCTCCGCCAATCTCGACCTACTGGTTCAACTCGACCTCGTAGGTGACCCAGGACGTGGCCTTGCCGACGCGGTCGTACAGTCGGCGCGCATCGGTATTGTCTTCCGCAGTAAGCCACTGTAAACCCGACCATTTGCGTGCCACCGAAATATCGATCACCCATTGGAGCAAGGCCCTACCGACTCCATTGCTCCTCGCGGCTGGAGCCACGAACAAATCATCGAGAAAGCCGGTGTATCCGCCAGTTAACGGCTCCGGGGCCTGTCGATAATGAGCGAAACCAACGATGTCTCCGGCTGGGCCCGCAGCTAGCATCCCTTCCAGAACATGGTCAGGATCTCGTAACCATCCCCAGACTGTCTCAAGCCCGGCATCGGTCAACTCGGCCTTATAAAAGCGACAGTACTGTCGATAAAGATTCACCCAGGAATCGAAATCGTCAGAAACCGGTGAGCGCAACTCAACCTCAGTCATGCTGCATCCTATCGATGACGCCGATGGCTACGAGTAGGTAGCGTCAGCGGCTACGAGGAGACAGAAAAGCGATTCAACCTGCAAGGCCTTTATCTCCACCGGAGCCCAGCGTCGACACGCACTCACCCTCACCGAGAGATTTCAAGGCGGCCATTTCGTCCTGCGAGAACTCCATCGAGCCGCTGCCGTCCCAGTACATGAGCGAGTTCGAGTCTTGGGAGTACGCCAAACCGACAACGTGACCCAGTCCACGAAGCAGTGCGGACTTCAACTGAGCCGGACTGTCGTTGAACGATCCTTCAGCATTCAGCGCCACTAGACCCGACACATAGGTGTCCTTCCCGGCAGAATTCTCAACCATGCCGGGGCCCCCACCGGTTTCGTCACTTGACAACCCGTCGTTAGCCCAGCCAACGAGAATAGGCGCCCAGGTATCGCCGTAACGATCGAGCTGATACACGCTGCGATCCAACGCTGTCGGCTCGTCTACGTCCTGACCCACAGAGAGTTTCAACCCCGTAGCTTTCCGGATTTCCTTCACTGCGTCATTCACGATGTCTTTGGCGCCGGGCGGTCCATAATCCGAATTAATGGACACCGTCCATTTGCTGCATGGCGAAAAGGTGACTGGCGAGCCATCTGGGCGCACGTTCGCAAATTGGCTCGTTGACTCGGAAGGAGTGGCTGCCTCACCCGAGGTCGCCGATGTCGAAGAGCCGAAACGAAGCTCTTCAAGCCACTTAAGCATTGCGTCCGGTTGTCGGAGCACCGCTAATGCTCCTAAGACGAAGACCACTGTCAGGATCGTCGGAATTGCCCGCTTCATCGTACAAAGGTAAGTGTCGGATGCCGCATCCGGAAATTCACGGAGTGAAAAACTCGGCTCAAGTCCCACGCCCAACCGTGAGGCCTGAGTGACGATGACCGAAGTTATCCGCCCCAACAATCTCTCCAGTTCGATTCGGACTGGAACACTTAACTCGCATCCTGCACCGGGAAAACTCTCTTGATACCACCGAGAGTTGCCGTGTTGACGGCCGAAATCTCTATACGATGCCTCATGTGGGCACTCCCGCGGCTACGCCGAAGACCTTACTGGTCACCAACGACTTTCCGCCGCGGCTTGGTGGGATTCAGGTAGTCCAGCGGGAGCTATTCGGTGCGTTGGATCCAGACCGGCTACTCGTTATCGCCTCTGACCACCCTGATGCCGCGTCCTACGATGCCGATCAGCCTTTTCGACTACAGCGAGTGCCGCGTAACTCGATGATTGTGCCGTTTCAACTACGGGGCAAGCTGCGCGAAGCTATCCAAGACTTTGCACCCGACGTCGTTGTTTTTGGTTCCGGATGGCTGTCCTCGCTCCATCCCGTCGCCGAGGCGGCCGGCGTCCCCTACGTGACTATGGTTTACGGCGCAGATGTCCCGATCCCAGCCGCTATCCCAGGGTTGGCTCTCTGGCTCCGGGCAGGTCTGCGGGCTTCCTCTGGAATCGTCGCCATGGGCCCCTGGGTCGCTAATGAAGCTCGTCGTGCGCTTGGGTCAGAACCTATTCCCCCCATTCTGACTGTTTTTCCAGGTGTCGACACCGACGAGTTCACGCCCGGAGATAAGCAAGCCGCACGACGCTCGCTCGGACTGGATCCGGCACGACCCACCATTGCCTCGGTATCTCGACTAGTACCTCGGAAAGGCATGCACTTGCTGGTCGACGTCGCGGCCGAACTCGTGAGTGACTATCCAGATCTGCAAGTAGCTATTGGGGGTACTGGGCGCGAGGAATCACGGTTGCGTCGACTTATTGCGAGCAAGAATCTTGAATCGAACGTTCTGCTGCTCGGGAGAGTCCCTCAATCGAAACTTCCTGATCTCTATCGCAGCGCTGATGTCGCCACCATGCTGTGTCACGATCGTTGGTTCGGCCTAGAACAAGAAGGGTTCGGCATCGTCTTTATCGAAGCGGCCGCCTGTGGCACACCAGTTGTCGCCGGCAGATCTGGCGGCGCTACGGACGCGGTGACCGACATGGTCACCGGGACCGTCGTCGACGCCAATAATCGTCGGGATGTCGGCGCTGCGCTGCGCACGTATTTGGATAATCCTGATCGAGCCCAACAGGTCGGTGCTGCTGGCCGAGAAGCAGCGGAGAGTGTCTTTCAGTGGTCTATTCAATCTGAGGCCTTCGCTACCTGGATGCGCGAACAGTTCACCTGAGCGCAAGGCGATTGTGGCTCCCGACAGGCCCCAGCCATTGATGGGTGAGTCAAGCGTCAAAAGACATCGGTTATGTGGTGCTACTTGACGCCAGCCATCATGCGTCGCACCTTGGGCGAGAAGAGTATGAGCACGAGCCCACACAGCACCGCCGCGGACCCCAAAATGCCGAAGTAAGGGGCAAGACCGATGCTGTCCAAACCCTTAGCGAGCTGTCCGCCGATTGTGTCTCCTACCGCATTGGATAAGAACCACAGCGCAAGAAGCTGACTTGCCATCCCCGCTGGCGCTAAACGGGTGGTTGCGGAGAGCCCGGTGGGCGAAAGCAACAACTCCGACCAGCATTGGATGAGGTAAACGCCTATCAGCCACCAGATACTTGATGAGTCGCCACCATCAGCAGCCAGGCCCGGGACAACCATGACCAAGAAGGAGAGCCCAATGCCGACAAGGCCAAAGGCGAACTTGAGTGATGTAGACGGGGCCTTGTCGCCCATCTTGGTCCACAGCGCAGCAAAGATCGGCGCAAAGATAATGACGAGGATTGGGTCCACACTTTGTAGCCAGGCTGCTGGCATCTCCCAACCACCAATATTTCGATCAGTGCTTTCCTGAGCAAAAATGTTCAATGTCGAACCAGCCTGATCAAAGATCATCCAAAAGACCGCCGAAGCCAAGAAAAGCACCAGGAATGCCCGCATTCGGGAGCGCTCGACGTCGGTCAACTTGCCTGACGAGAAGATTCGACGGAAATACACGACCGGCAAAATGAGAATGATGATAGTCAGGACGTCCACGACATCATTGATGCTAAATCCGCCTCGCACCAAACTGAATGAAGCCACCAGCGCCACAACTATCACCAGCAGCACAGCCGAAAGACTAAAGACCCGACGTCGCACCTCCGGCGGCGCGGGATTGGGAACTGCTCGTCCCACTTCGCCGAGGGTCTTTCCCCCTGCCAGATACTGCACAACACCGAATGCCATTCCGACACCTGCGGCTGCGAAACCCACATGCCAGTTGACGTTGTCTGCCAGAAAGCCACAAATGAGCGGCGCGATGAAAGCGCCAAGATTGATACCCATATAGAAGATGGAGAAACCAGCGTCCCGGCGACTCTCGTTCCCATCATCGTAAAGTCCGCCAACTAGACAAGACACACAAGGCTTCAGTAGACCGGTACCAGCGGCGATGAAGAGCAGACCAATCCAGAATGACACCTGCTGCTCAGGTAGCGCCATCAGAAAGTGGCCGGCCGCAATAATGATTCCGCCGACGAGCACAGCGCGCCTGGGGCCCCACATCCGATCAGCAATCCAGCCGCCAGCAAGCGGAGCGACATAGACCAGAGCCAGATACGTTCCGTAAATCGCTGTAGCGTCTCCACTAGAAATTCCTAGTCCACCACCTGGCGGAGACACACCATCCGGCGGCGCTACCAAGTACAGCGTCAGCAGCGCCCGCATCCCGTAAAACGAAAACCTCTCCCACATCTCTGTGAGGAACAGCGTCATCAGACCTCGTGGATGCCCAAAGAAGGACTTCGCATCGCGCTGCATTGGCACATCAGCAACACTCACATTGGCTCCCTCGGGTGGAAAACAATAGCGCCACGTCTTCGGTTCTAGCCCCTCACCCTAGTGCGATGTAGCAGCGTTTGACCTCACAACATCAACCTGAGAGAAACTCAGTTCCCCATCGATATAACTCTTCAGGGCCATTCGGTGACATCTCCTGCACACGACTGACTCCACGGGGAGTTTGACGAGTATCTTGCCGCCGGGCTAGAGCTGTGACCGTGGCTGCCCCGAAAGTCGATGAGCAGCCCTCACAAAACTTGACTAAAATTCGTAAATGTCACAAGCGAAGTCCTGGTCGGCGGCCGCTGCCGTCTCCGAGCAAGCCGAAAACCATTTCAGAGGTCACTTGGCTCTTGGATGGGACATTCTCGGTGCGACAAATGGCGGCTACGTTCTTGCGGTGATTGCTAAGGCAATGGCAGTGACCAGCGGGCGTTCGAGCCCAGCAAGTGTGACTGGTCACTTTCTTGCCCCATCCCCAGCCGGTGACTTTGAGATCACAACCGATATAGCAAAGCGAGGCCGTCGGCTATCAACCGTTCGCGGGACTGCCCGGCGATCTGGAAAGCTTCTTGTCGAGGCGCTGGGAGCATTCGGGGACTATGCAGATCCCTCGCCTTTGCAGCTACAAAGGGGAGACCCGCCCGATCTCCCGGATCCCCGGGAATGTGTGCGCCTTCGTTCGGCGGCAGCAACTTGGGATGGGGCACCCGAAGATATGCCAGCTTTGCCGCCGCCTTTTATGGATCGGATCGAACTGCTGCTCCACCCGGAGGACGCCAACTTCATGCTGGGCAAACCCAGCGGCAACGCAAGGATGCGAGCCTTTTTTCGTCTACTCAACGACGAACCGATTGATCCGTTTGCCCTGATCGTGGCAGCGGATTGCCTTCCGCCCACAACTTTCAACGCTGGACTTCCCATCGCCTGGACCCCAACTGTGGAACTGACCGTGCACATCCGCGCAAAACCGGCCCCTGGCTGGCTCCGATTGGACTATCACTCTCGTTTCGTAGGTAGCGATCGTTTGGAGGTTGATGGACTCATCTGGGACGAAAACGGTAGCTTGGTGGTCCAATCTCGCCAACTGGCACTCGTACCCCAGACGTAGCAGCAGTTCGCTGCTGAGTAGATATGCAGGGAGCGTGTACCGCTAGGGCCTTGGTCGGGGGCTCCTGATGAACCGGGACATAGGCACCTGCACCCCCCAAACGGCCTAACTTCCCTGCTAGCGGGGAACCGTTTTGCGCATGAGTCACGTCTCAAGGCTTGCCTGTCCGCCATCCCAAATGGCGGATCGACAGGCAGTTGACTCCGTCGCCAACTGTAAAGGGACCGCAATGCTTGCCCTGCACAATGTTTCAACCAATCGATCTGTTTCCCCTAGCAGTGATCCTGTCCTTCGCTACCGAGTAACTGGACTGGCGATAGCCGGACTTCTGGCCGTCGGGCTATCGGGGATAGCTGCACCCCCTGCCTCCAGCGAGAAGCTCCAAGCCCCGAGCAAGGCAGAAATAACCGCTAAGAAGAAAAAGAAGCCCAGAGTCCAGTTGAGTAGCTCCGCCACCTCCGGGAATGCCGGCGACACGGTTAAGCTGAGCGGCCGGGCGAAGGGCCTAAAGAAGAAGAAAAAGAAGAAAAATCTAGTCTTGATCCAGCAAAAGGACCGCGCTCGATGGACAACCGCTGCCAAGGCGCAAATTAATGCCAAAGGAAGGTTCACAACACAACTCACACTCCCCAAATCTCGTTTACAACTAGAGATTCGGGCCAAGACAAAAAGCAAAAAGCTTCGACCCAGCAACCCCATCACTCTCACGATCACCAGCGAGTCCCCTGTGAACAGATCTGTGCCAGCTCCGGTACCTGGCCCACAACGAGCAGCTCCGGGTCCCGGGACTCCGCCGCAAGCGGCGCCAGCAAAGGATCAAACAGTGCGCTGGCTGCAAGACCTCAACTCGGCATTCCCAGCCGTTGGTGAAGTGGTGACGCTCCGAGCGACTTCTACGAGCGGTAACAAGACCTCGTTCACCTCCAGCAATCCAGCGGTGGCTTCCATTAGCGGCTCTACCGTTACCTTTGGCGCCAAAGGCTCCGCGACGATCACAGCACGAGTTGAAGGCAGCGCGACCTGGAAACCCGCCGCCGCCAACATCGGAGTGACGGTGGCGGCGACCTTGGTCCGTGGCAATGGCGCCTCATTACAGAGTGCGGTGGCCGCTGCCCCGAACGGTGAAACTCTCAAACTCGCCGGGGCTTTCGATCTCACTGAGTTCGACAGGCCCTCCGCTTGGAGCCCCAATAATGTAGGCCTTGTCGTCGACAAAAATCTCACCCTGTTTGGCGGTTCAATCACCCAGACGCTCGACGATACGGCGATAGGCGTGAAATCCGGCGCGGAACTGACTTTAACCGGTGGAATCCGCATTATCGGCTCCGATATCAACCAGAACGCAGGAGCAGGTATCTACAATTTGGGATCTGTGGTGCTCTCAGATGGCACCATTACCAACGGCAGGGCTGGCGCTGGCGGTGGTATCTATAACACGGGCACCGTAACTTTGAACGGCGGCAGCATCAACGGCAATGGTGCTGCCCAAACCGGTGGTGGCATCTTCAACGACACCAATGGGGTGATCACCCTCAACGGCACCACCATCACCGACAATCGTGCAACGACTGGTGGTGGCATCTACAACAATGGTGGCACTATCAAGCTTAACGATGGTCGCATCACAGGCAATAGCGCGAGCAACTCCGGTGGCATTTATGACCCCACTCGCAGCGTCACCGACCCCAAGGGAATTGTGACAGAAAATACCGGTGGGAATATCGGCCCTTAGCGGGAATTCACTGGATCATCGATTCGAGCGGGCTAAATCGTCTCGACAGTGACACAGTGTGTGCGTGAAAGTTGCTATTGCAGGTGCCCACGGTCAGATCGCGCTACTTCTGGGAGCGATACTGAGCCAACGTGGCGATGCCACGGTCGGGATGATTCGAAACGCCGC
>PAAU01000039.1 GCA_002699445.1 Micrococcales bacterium
CCAATACCGAGGCCTTTATGCCACTACCGCCTACGTCGATTGCCAACGTCGTGACGTTCTTGGGCCAAGTTGATGGTTGGACGATCTTCTTCGCCATTACTGCTCCGTTCCCACAAGCCTCATAAAAGTAGGTTTTGTGAGGCCTACTTTGGCAGGGACTGAAGCGGATTGCGCGCGAACCGCCGTTACCCGTCGTCCGGCAGGGTTAGAATTTCACTTCCGGCCCCGGTGACGACGAGAGTGTGTTCGAACTGAGCGGTCCACAACTTGTCCTTCGTGGTTACCGTCCAACCGTCTTCCCAGATGTCGTAGTCGTAAGTCCCTAGCGTGATCATCGGCTCGATCGTGAACGTCATCCCGGTCTCCATGACTACGTCGAGAGCTGGGTTGTCGTAATGGGGGACGACGAGTCCGGTGTGAAAGGCGGTACCTATCCCGTGACCTGTGAAATCGCGAACAACGCCGTAGTTGAATCGACGAGCGTAGGACTCTATGACGCGACCAATCACATTGAGCGGCCGACCGGGCGCGACCATCTTAATCGCGCGCATAGTGGCTTCATGGGTGCGTTCAATGAGCAAAGTTGACTCTTCGTCAATAGTGCCGACCGGGAATGTCGCATTGGTGTCCCCATGCACCCCATCGATATACCCTGTGATGTCGACATTGCAGATGTCACCGTCGTGCAACACCGTTGAGTCGGGGATGCCATGGCAAATCACCTCATTCAACGAGGTGCAAAGTGATTTCGGAAAGCCGCGATATCCCAGAGTCGAAGGGTAGGCCTGGTGATCGAGCAAATATTCGTGCCCGATTCGGTCCAGCTCATCGGTCGTAACTCCTGGTCGGATCGCTCTGCCCACTTCTTGCAAAGCATTTGCCGCGATGCGTCCGGCGATCCGCATCTTCTCGATAGTCTCATCGTCTTTCACCTCCGGCCCCGTATATGGGGTTGGCGCGGGTTTACCCACGTATTCCGGACGAGGGATAGAGGGCGGTACCTGCCGAGTAGGAGAGATCTGACCCGGTCGAAGCACACGCGAGGCGGTTGCAGACATAGCCTGATTCTGGCACGGTGCAGCACGGCGAGCTCGTCGCGGCTAGGCTTCGGGTGTTCCGACGAAAGGAGTCCACATGACCCAGTGGTGGTATGACCTAGTGCACAAGCGGGTTGAGACCGACAGCGGTGGCCCGAATTCGCAGCGGCTGGGTCCCTTCGATACTGAAGAGGAAGCTGCTAATGCACTTGAAATAGCGCGTAAACGCAACGAGCAGTGGGACGATGATGACGACGAGTGGAACGGACGCAAGCCCGAGTAAATCGCTGTCTGGTTCGGGGGAGGGGCCTCTGCGAGATTTGCGAGTCATCGAACTCAACGCTATCGGTCCGGTCCCGTTCGCGGCGGGACTCCTGGCTGATCTGGGTGCAGATGTGCTTCGAATCGAAAGCCCTGCTGGCCAGCTTGACCTAGTAGACGAAGAATGTGCGGTGCATCTTCGTGGTCGATCGACCGTCACGCTAGATTTACGTGAACCACAAGCACTCGTGGTCGCTCGTGAGCTCATCGCGACCGCCGACATTGTCTTGGAGGGATTCCGGCCGGGAGTTATGGAACGTCTCGGCTTAGATCCGGCGGAGTTAGTGCGAGAAAATCCGCAGTTGATCGTAGGCCGGATGACGGGATGGGGTCAGGAGGGACCGCTCGCTCATCGGGCCGGACACGACATCGACTACATAGCGGCTGCGGGCGCGTTACGAGCTTTTGGTCGCATTGGTGAGACACCCGTTCCGCCGTTGAACTTGGTGGGCGATTTTGGCGGCGGTGCGATGTTCCTTTTGGTTGGGGTGCTAGCCGCCTTATGGGAACGGCAACAATCTGGACAAGGCCAGATTATCGATGCCGCGATGGTGGACGGAACTGCCTATCTGATGATGCTCATTCAGTCTTTAGCGGGGCAAGGACTGTGGAGCTCGGAGCATCCGGGAACCAATCTGCTCGACACGGGGGCGCCGTTTTATGACGTGTATCGATGCTTGGATGGCGAATTCGTTGCGGTCGGATGTCTAGAGCCCAAATTTTTCGCCGAATTTGCAGCCGGCATTGGTCTGGATGGGGACGCGCCTGAGCAATACGATCGGGCCCAGTGGCCGCGGTTGCGGCGTCTGATTGAGGATCGAATAGCGACTAAGACTCGGGCGGAATGGGAAGCTTTGTTCACCGACACCGATGCCTGCGTAGCTGGGGTGCGGACCATGACCGAAGCCGCAGCGCATCCTCACCTGGCAGCTCGTGGCACTTACCTATCAGAGCCGCCGCTCCAAGCTGCACCAGCACCTCGCTTTTCTCGAACTCCGGGGCGAGCCGTACCTCGCCGAGATAAAATTCATGGCGCCGATGCGCTCACGGAGTGGGGCATTGAAGCCGAGCTCGCCGAAACAGTAGTAGGAGAGGTAGATGACTGACCCAAATGTGGGCAGCCACGATGTCCTGGCACCGTTAGCCGAGAGCCCTGTGATTGGTCTCCTCGGCGGCACCGGAGATCAGGGTCTGGGGCTCGCCTATCGATGGAGTGGGGCGGGGATATCGGTAATGATCGGATCGCGGGATGCCAAGCGGGCAGCTCAGGCGGCAAGTAGCCTTCCTGGTAGTGCTAGCGGTGATAGCAACCTTGCAGTAGCCGAGGCGTGTGACATCGCGGTCATCGCAGTGCCTTGGGCTGGACATGCAGACTTGATATCCGCGCTGCCGCAAGAACTTGCTGGAAAAATTGTCATCGATTGTGTCAATCCGCTGGGGTTCGATAAGCGAGGAGCTTTCGCTCTGCCCGTACCGGAGGGATCGGCTGCTGAGCAAGCTCAGCAGTTACTGCCGGACAGCGTTGTAGTTGGTGCGTTTCACAATGTGAGCTCGGTACTGCTTAAGGACGAGTCCCTGGCTGAGGTTGCGACCGACACACTCGTATTGGGAGATGTAAAGGAAGCCACCGATGAAGTACAGCGGCTCGCCGCAATGATTCCCGGAATGAGGGGAGTCTTTGGCGGCAGGCTAAGAAATAGCAGTCAAATAGAGGCCCTTACCGCAAATCTCATTTCCATTAATCGTCGGTATAAGGCACATGCCGGTATCCGAATTACCGACGTCAACTAGTGAATCGATCCTGACGGTAGATCAGCTGTAAGAGTGGTCCAAGTCTGGGTAGGCACCGGAGACAACGTCGTCCTGCCAAGAGCTGACGGCGTCCACGATTGTCTCTCGCAAGTTGGCGTACGGCTGAACAAACTTAGGTTTATGGCCTGGGGTCAGCCCGAGTAGGTCCTGCCAGACCAGCACCTGAGCGTCCGTCACATTACCGGCGCCTATCCCGATAGTGGGAATGTCGAGTTCCTTAGTCACTCGGTCGGCAAGATCGCGAGGAACAGCCTCGAGAACCACGGCAAACGCGCCAGCCTCTTGCACCGCCAGGGAGTCCTCAAGTAGCTGGTGGCCTGCTTCACCGCGGCCCTGCACCTTGTAGCCTCCGAGAGTATTCACGTACTGCGGGGTCAACCCAACATGGGCCATGACGGGAATCCCTGAGGCGGCTAATAAATGAATGTGGGGTACCACCTGTTGGCCTCCCTCAAGCTTCACCGCGTGAGCACCCGATTCCTTCAGGAAGCGATTCGCCGAGCGTAGTGCCACTTCAGGCGATTCCTGATAGCTCCCGAAGGGAAGGTCGGCGACCACAAGAGCACGTGACGTCCCGCGGACTACAGCGCCGGTGAGCAGCACGAGATCATCAACGGTGATGGGCAGTGTCGAATCGTATCCCAACACCACCATGGCCGCGGAATCACCGACGAGTAACACCGGAATGCCGGCTTCCTCTAGCGCCCCACCGATCAAAGCGTCATAAGCGGTAACCATGGCCCACTTCTCGTGCTCTTGCTTGGCGCGGGCAAGATCATTGACTGTTATCCGACGATGGGTGATGTTGCCGTAAACAGAAGACGGCTTCGTGGGGGACATAGTTTCCTCCAAATCGTCGATGCCACACTCGGGTCACCGCGACACCTCTGATTGTGACACTCCCAGGTGGCGCAGGCAATGCTCGACTTGGGTGTATTTGGGCGGCGCAGCGCACCATTTCGCCTGGGGCTAGGGTGAGGTGCTCTCACAACGCAGCGGAGGTTCGCACAGATGCCGGATTCATCGGAAATCAGCTCCAGCGCGAAGTCAGATGAGGCTTGGATGACTGATGGCACCGGTCATCCGCGACGCTGGGCCATCCTGGCCGTCTTAATGGTGAGTTTGCTCATTGTGGTCCTCGACAACACCGTATTGAACATTGCGTTGCCCACCATCCAAGAGGATTTAGAAGCCACTCAGAGTCAACTGGTGTGGGCAGTTGACTCTTACATCGTCGTGTTCGCCGCATTGCTCTATACCTGGGGAGTGTTGGGAGATCGATTTGGACGTAAACGAATAATCATCATCGGACTTATCGTCTTCGGTCTCGCGAGTGCTGTTTCTGCTTTCGCCACGACACCGGAGTGGTTGGTGATCAGTCGCGGCGTCATGGGCATCGGTGGGGCAGCGGTAATGCCAGTGACGCTAGCGATCATCACCGTAGTGTTCCCACCCGCTGAGCGTGGTCGAGCGATCGGAATTTGGGCGGGGGCTGTCGGGGGGGCCGTGGCCCTAGGTCCGGTTCTCGGTGGACTGTTGCTGCAACATCCCGACTGGACGAACTGGATTACCGGCAATGATTGGGGAGCGGTATTTCTTATCAATGTGCCAGTAGTGATCATCGGTTTGATCGGAGTCATCCGGATAGTTCCAGAGACCCGGAATCCTGACCCCCAGCGTCTGGACCTAGTCGGGTTGGTTTTGTCGTTCCTGGGAATGTTCTTGCTCGTCTACGGCATCATCCATTCCTCTTCCACCGATGGCTGGATCGGGTCCGGCGTACTTGTGCCTATCTTGGGCGGTGCCGGTCTGATTGTGATCTTCCTGTTTTACGAAGCTCGAAGTGATCACAAGTCGTTTGATGTGTCGCTGTTTCGTAATCGCGGGTATGCAGTGAGTCTGACAGCGGTGTGCCTGGCCTTCTTCGCATTGATGGGACTTACTTTCACGCTGCCCTTCTACCTCCAGATCGTGCGCGGCTTTGACACGCTTAGCGCCGGTCTGGCGTTTCTCCCGTTTGCCGCTGGACAACTGATTTCAGCCCCTCGAAGTGCTCAGCTGGTAGAGCGGTATGGCTATCGGGCGACCATGTCGGTGGGTTTGATTCTGGTTGGTGTCGTACTTCTCGGGCTGTCGCAACTTGATCTAGATACCAATATCTGGTGGCTGCTGGTCGCCTTCTTTATCTTCGGTTTGGGAATGGGCAGCGTCATCTCCCCGGCAACTGCGGTTATGCAGAACGCCTTACCGCTAAGCCGGGCAGGCGCCGGTTCAGCAGTACAGAACACGGTACGTCAGTTGGCAGGTGCGCTCGGTGTAGCGATTGCAGGAAGTATCTTGGGCAACCGCTACGCTGAGAACTTGGCGCCAAGTCTGACCGATCTACCTCCACAATTCCCAAAAGCTGAGGCGGAAGAGTCAGTTGTGGCGACTGATGCGATTCTTAACGGGCTCGAGCAGCAAGCGGCTATTCCAGCGGAGCAAATTGATTCACTGCGACAGGTGTCCTACGAGGCCTTTGTGTCCGCATCCCATGCGGCCGTGTTGGTGAGCGCTGTTTGTGTAGTGGTGGCAACCGTCGTTGTCTTGACGCTCCTGCCGAAGATAAAGCCTCCGGGGCAGGATGCCGTTTCGCCTGCTGACACCTGGGACGAGGGTGAGGAGGCTACTGAGCAAGCAGTGCTGACTGAGGAAGGGTTGGATCCTGATCCAACCTCGGCAACTACTCCGCCGAAGCGGGATCCTCGCGCCAACGATTAGTGATGGGTAGCCGACGATCTCGCCCGAACGCCCGCAGGCTCACTTTGGTTCCGGGTGGGTACTGCCGTCGCTTGTACTCTGCGGCGTCAGTCATCTGAATTACTTCACTCACAACTGCGCTGTCGTATCCCTTGCTGATCAGATCAGCCGCGCTGGCATCTTGCTCCACGTACTGATCGAGAATCTCATCGAGAAGTTGATAGTCGGGCAGTGAGTCCGCATCTAACTGCTCTGGTCGCAGTTCTGCGCTAGGCGGCTTGTCGATACTTGATTGCGGAATCGGTTCGGGCCGACCGTTGGTACGCGCTTGCTCGTTTCGCCATCGGGCCAGTTGCCACACCACTGTCTTGGGAATGTCTTTGATGGGGGCGAAGCCGCCAACTGCATCTCCGTAGATGGTGGAGTAACCAACCGCCAGTTCAGTTTTGTTTCCGGTGGCGAGGACCAGTGGTCCTTCCTGATTCGAGATGCCCATGAGGATGACCCCTCGAATCCTCGCCTGCAGATTCTCCTCGGCTAGACCGTTTAGGGCCAGGGCATCTTGGAAGGCACTCATGATGGGCTCGACTGGGATCGTACGCAGGTGAAGCCCGGTCTGACGAGCCGTCGCCTCTGCGTCGTCCAATGAGTGCTGCGAGGAGTATCTGCTTGGCATTGCAATGCCATGGACTCGATCAGACCCCAGTGCATCAACCGCCAGTGCCGCCACGACAGCAGAGTCAATTCCACCCGAAAGGCCGAGAACCACCGATTCGAAGCCGTTCTTATCGATGTAGTCGTGCAAGCCGAGCTCAAGCGCGCCCCATAGTTCTGCAGGATCACTCAGCGGGGGATTTACCGGCTCTGGATCGATTGCGACGCAAGCAGATTCCGTGACATCAGTGACGATGAGGCTCTCGGTGAACTGTGGGGCACGGGCAACAAGGGTGCCGTCAGGCGCAACCACCATGCTGTCACCATCGAAAACTAGTTCGTCCTGACCGCCAAACATGTTTACATAAGCTAACGGGCACTCCGCTTCGGCGGCGCGCTCGCGGCACAGTCGCAACCGCAGGTCATCTTTCGCTCGCTCATAAGGAGAGCCATTGAGGACGAGCAACAGATCGGCGTTGGCGTCACGAGCCCATCTCACTGGTCCGCCGCCCTGCCACAAATCCTCGCAAATGGCGACTGAGACGGACAGGCCGTTCACATTGATCACACAGGGCTCGCCACCTGGTACGAAGTAGCGGTATTCATCGAATACCCCGTAGTTGGGCAGATGATGTTTGTCGTACCGAGCCACCACGTTGCCGTCTTGGAGTACCCATGCGGAATTAGTGGGCAGGTTTCGGGGAGTGCCGAGTTCAGTGTCGACTCCGGCATGACCGTCGAGAAGCCCCACAACCACTGTCAGATCGCCCAGGCCCTGATCTGCGAGGGTGGTCGCCAACTGCGCTCCCGCCGCCCGAGAGGCCCCGATAAAGGACTCCCGCAATGCCAAATCCTCAATCGGGTAACCCGTCAGGACCATTTCGGGGAATACAACTAGGTCCGCGCCCTCATTGGCCGCGAGGTGACATTGCTGGAGGACCAATGCTGAATTACCGGCCAAATTGCCCACCGTTGGGTTGATTTGGGCCAGTGCTAACCGAATCGAAGGCACCTTGCCAGGTTACTGGGAGGGTGTTGCGGCGCGCCCGGCGGATCTGTTAGGCAAGATGGGGTTATGGATAAGCAGACCGAATTCGTACTTCGGACCATCGAGGAGCGGGATATCCGCTTCATTCGGCTTTGGTTCACCGACGTACTAGGCACCTTGAAATCTGTGGCGGTAGCCCCAGCCGAGCTCGAAGGAGCGTTAGCGGAGGGAATCGGTTTCGATGGGTCCGCCATTCAGGGCCTGGCTCGAGTGAGTGAAGCCGACATGCTGGTACGGCCCGATCCGGCGACCTTCCAAGTGTTGCCTTGGCGTGGCGAGACGAAGGGTATTGCTCGGCTGTTCTGCGACATCCTTAGCCCAGATGGGAGTCCAGCCTTGGCGGATCCCCGTCATGTACTCAAACGGACGTTGGCTCGTGCCGCCGATTTGGGATACACCTTTTACACGCACCCAGAAGTTGAGTTCTATCTTTTCCAGTCGCCTCACGAACCCGGCGGACCACCTCCGGAGCCGATCGACCGTTATGGCTACTTCGACAATGTGCCGCACAGTGTTGCCCACGACATGCGTCGTGCAACTATCTCGATGCTGGAAGCAATGGGCATCTCAGTGGAGTTCAGCCACCACGAAGGCGGTCCAGGTCAGCAGGAGATAGACCTTCGTTATGCCGACGCGCTCACAACCGCGGATAACATCATGACGTTTCGTTTAGTCGTCAAAGAGATGGCCTTGGAACATGGGGTGGTGGCGTCCTTCATGCCGAAACCATTCCCCGATCACCCCGGATCCGGCATGCACACTCACCTCTCGCTGTTCGAAGGTGATGGAAATGCTTTCTTTGAGCCGGGGGCGCCTTATCAGCTATCCAAGGTGGCAAGAGCATTTATGGCCGGGCTGTTGCGCCACGGTCCCGAAATCAGCGCCGTGACGAATCAATGGGTCAACTCGTATAAGCGAATTGAAGGTGGGGGTGAAGCGCCAGCCTGGGTTTGCTGGGGCCACAACAATCGTTCTGCGATGGTTCGAGTCCCGATGTACAAGCCGCACAAGAGTGGATCAACACGTCTCGAGTTACGGACTCTCGACGCGGCTTGCAACCCGTACTTGGCGCTTGCAGTCATCCTCGCTGCCGGTTTGCAAGGAATCGAACAAGGCTACGAGTTACCGCCCGGAGCAGAAGACGATGTTTGGTCTTTAACTCCAGCGGAACGAAAAGCGATGGGCATGACGCCGCTACCAGGAAGTCTCGGGCAGGCCGTAGACGTTATGGAGTCCAGCGAACTAGTAGCGGAAACGCTAGGAGAGCAACTTTTTGATTACTTGTTACGAAACAAGCGGGCGGAGTGGGACCAGTACCGCCAGCAGGTCACCCAGTTCGAGTTGGACCGATACCTACCGCTGCTGTGAGTGAATCACGGCACAGCACGACGTCCGGCAAGCTCGTTCGGCTTGGTTTCCAGGAACCCGAATTAGCCGCTGGGCAGTTAGTCGCGTCGCCGTTATCTGACCAAGCGGTGCAATGCGTTGTCGCGGCATTGGCGACGTCACCTGATCCAGACACGGCGCTACGCTCGCTGACCCGGGTAGTTGACGCGGCAGCCGAGTTTCCTCCGTTGCTCGCCGATATCGATGAAGCTCTACAGCAGGATTCAGAAGTACTGATCGGGATGGCCGGGATTTTGGGTTCGTCAGAGGCCCTTGGGGATCATCTAGCGCGACATCCTGAGGATTGGTCGCTCCTAGGCCCTACCGATCGAATCAGTAGTCGGGAGGTCCGAACTCGACTATTGGAAGCGGTAGCGGCAGATCCTGAATCAGCTAACCCGGTCGCTCAGGCACCGTACGACCTGTCACTGCAACAACTCAGGTTGGCCTATCGACGGCAATTACTGGCGATCGCTCGACGCGATGTAGTGGCTGGGGAAAGCTACGAAAACACGGTTGCCGATCTAACTGATGCAGCTGATGCCGCCCTAGAAGCGGCGCTGGCGATCTCGCGTGCCGAAGTTGGCGAACGAGCGAACAAATGTCGGCTTGCGGTCGTGGCGATGGGGAAGTGTGGCGGTCGGGAACTGAACTACGTTTCAGACGTAGATGTCGTCTTTGTTGTGGAAGCCGTCGATGGTGATGATCAGGAAGCCATTCAAATCGGAAGTGAGTTGGCGAGCGGTTTGATGCGAGCCTGTAGCACTGAAACCCCCGAGGGGGCCTTGTGGGAAGTCGATGCGGGGCTGCGTCCGGAGGGCAAGGCTGGTGCCTTGGTGCGCACCCTTGCCAGCCACATTGGTTACTACGAAAGATGGGCAAAGACCTGGGAGTTTCAAGCGCTGCTCAAGGCTAGAGCAGCCGCAGGAGACGAGGAACTTGGCCGAGCTTACGAAAGTGAGACCGCCAGATTTGTCTGGGACGCCGCTGGACGCCCAAACTTCGTTGCCGACGTGCAAGATATGCGACGTCGAGTCGAGGATTCCGTTAAAGGGAAAGGTGCTCAGCGCCAACTGAAGCTAGGTGTCGGAGGGTTGCGAGATGTCGAGTTTTCGGTACAGCTGTTGCAGATGGTGCACGGTCGAGACGACGTTCTCGTGCGCAGTGGTAACACCATCGAAGCACTAGAGTCACTAGCCGACTACGGGTACGTGGGACGAAAGGACGCTGCCGGCCTCGCTGCTGCCTATCGATTCCTGCGCACACTGGAACATCGATTGCAGTTGTGGCGACTACGTAGAGTTCACGTGGTGCCCGACGATAAGACCGAGTTACGGCGACTGGCTCGATCATTGAGCTTTCGGCGGGATCCAGTGGAAGAGTTCGAAACTGAATGGCGAGCAAAGCAGTTGGAAGTGCGTCGTCTACACGAGAAACTGTTCTATCGCCCGTTGTTGCAGGCCGTAGCCAGGCTGGAACCGGGGGAGGCTCGCTTATCACCTGGTCAAGCTAAAGAGCGATTGACCGCCCTTGGTTTTGTAGATCCAGAGGCGGCATTAGGTCACCTCATGGCGCTAAGTGCCGGAGTGAGTCGGAGAGCGGCGATCCAGCGAACCCTCCTTCCGGTGCTACTGGGGTGGTTCGCAGGTAAGCCTGATCCGGATATGGCTCTGTTGGGCTTTCGCCGGGTGAGCGACACCCTGGGCTCTACCCCTTGGTATCTGCGGCTTCTCAGAGACGAGTCGGTCGCAGCCGAGCGACTCGCGGAGATTCTGGGATCAAGTCGATATACCGCTGAACTCATGACCCGAGATCCCGCGGCAGTGGCCTTGCTGGCCGATACTGATGATTTAGCCGCTCGCAATGAGTCAACGCTTGAGTCGATGGCCCTGACCAGCGTGATACGTCGCGAATCTAGTGAGTCGGGGATGTCGGCACTTCGCGCTTTTCGTCGACGAGAGTTGCTGCGCACATCCGTGGCTGATGTCTTGCGGCTGGCCGATGTGGAGCAAGTGGGTGAGCGACTATCCGCGCTTGCGGGAGCCACTATCACCGGAGCCCTCCAAGCTGCCATTCAGGCCATCGCGGTCGAGGACAAGTTGGGAATTCGTTTTCTGATAGTTGGGATGGGACGTCTGGGCGGAGCTGAGATGTCTTATTCATCGGATGCCGATGTCATGCTGGTCTACGAGCCACTCTTGGGAATCGATAAGGAAACGGCGTCTCGTGAGGCGCAGAGTTTGGCAAGTCAGCTGCGGAAACTCCTGTCAATACCGTCTGCGGACCCAGAACTCGTCTTGGATCTGGACCTGCGGCCAGAGGGGCGTAGTGGTCCGATTGTTCGGACCCTGGATTCCTACGCGGCCTACTATCGTCAGTGGTCGTCTCCTTGGGAAGCGCAGGCACTCTTGCGAGCGCGAAGAGTTGCCGGAGACCCGGGCTTGGGCGCGGATTTTGCCACTTTGATAGATCCGTTGCGGTACCCGGCTGGGGGGCTCTCGCAGCCAGATCTCATAGAAATGCGCCGGTTGAAAGCCAGGATGGAATCCGAACGCTTGCCTCGAGGTGTAGAGCCGGCGCGGCATGTGAAGTTGGGCCCGGGCGGACTGTCAGATGTGGAGTGGACGGTTCAGCTCATCCAGTTGCAGCATGCAGCCCAATTTCCAGCATTACAGGACACCCGGACCTTACCCGTGCTGCGGATTGCGCAAGAGCTAGACCTGATTGGCAACACCGAGGAACAAGTTCTTGCGGAAGCGTGGCAGTTAGCAAGTCGGATCCGTAATGCGGTGATGTTGGCCACTGGTCGGTCGTCTGACGTCTTGCCTGCTGATAGTCGAATGCTGGGCACTGTGGCTCACCTGCTGGGCTACCGACCAGGAGCCGCCCAGCAACTTATTGAGGACTATCGCCGGGCCACAAGGCGAAGCCGACGGGTAGTAGATGACCTTTTCTACGGCAGTTGAGCAATCTCGTCAGCGCTGAACGCAAACGGTAGCTGCAGCCTTGTCGTGCAAACCGCGCGTGTCCCGATCCCAGACCAGTGGGGGGATTACAAGGCAGATCAGTAAGGTTCGAAGCCATAACGCCAACAACGTAGGTCGCCGACTGCGCGTACTAACGACTGCTATGGAAACAAGTCGTTGCCCAAATGACGATCCAGTAGCAAACTGCAGCAGTGAAGTCTGGAGAAAAAAGATCGCCAGGGTTAGGAGACCCACATCAGGATCTCCAAGGAGACCAGCCACTAGGCCCGCGATGAGTAACGACGAAAACCAATCCACAAACAAAGCTGCGATGCGTCGACCGACCGAAGCTATCGACCCAGGGCCCGACTCCGGCAGCCCCAGCCGCTGACCACGGAAATCTTGCGGTTCGCTCAGTAACTCTGGTGATTGACCAGGTGTCATCAACCATGAGCCTAAAGTCCGTCTGTCCACTCCTTGAGTTTACCGTGGCCATTACCGACCCGCCGATCAAGACATTCGCGTAACGTCACCGAAACATTCGGGATACTGCCAGGTAATGACCCCCGCCTACAGTTGGGTCACCGCCGGGGGGCAGACTGTGCCCTAGCGTAAGGATCGGCTGGGGTCGGTCCGCCGGTCAGCGCCATTAGAACCCACGAGGAGGGTTAATGTTCAACAACGCAGACGATGTGCTGCGCTACGTCAAGGACGAAGACGTTCGCTTTGTCGACGTGCGATTCTGTGACTTGCCAGGAGTTATGCAGCACTTTAACGTGCCCGTCGAAAGTGTCGATGAGGCGCTGTTTACTGATGGTCAGATGTTTGATGGTTCATCCATTCGTGGCTTCCAAGCTATTCACGAATCAGACATGAAACTGATTCCGGATCCGGCTACCGCCTACGTCGACCCTTTCCGCGCCGAGAAGACGCTAGTCATGAACTTCTCTATTCGCGACCCATTCACTGATGAGCCGTACTCACGTGACCCACGTCAGGTTGCGGCAAAAGCACAGGAATACCTGAACTCAACGGGAATCGCCGATACCGCTTTCTTCGGTCCCGAGGCCGAGTTCTACGTCTTCGACGACGTTCGATTCGATACGACGGCCAATGCCGGGTATTACTACATCGACTCCATCGAAGGCGCGTGGAACAGCGGACGCGAGGAAGAGGGTGGCAACAAGGGCTATAAGACTCGGTACAAAGGAGGCTACTTCCCGGTACCGCCCGTCGACCACTACGCAGACCTGCGCGACCAGATGTCCCAAACGCTCCAGCAGGTGGGAATCCAGGTGGAGCGTGCCCACCATGAGGTTGGCACGGCCGGCCAGGCGGAGATCAACTACAAATTTAATACGCTGCTGCATGCCGCGGACGAGGTAATGCTGTTTAAGTACATCATCAAGAATGTCGCCTGGGCGAATGGCAAGACAGCTACTTTCATGCCCAAGCCGCTCTTCGGAGATAACGGTTCGGGTATGCATTCGCATCAGTCACTGTGGAAAGACGGCGTCCCGCTGTTCTATGACGAACTCGGCTATGCAGGCCTGTCGGATATGGCTCGCTGGTACATCGGCGGTCTTCTGGCCCATGCTCCCGCAGTATTGGCGTTCACCAACCCAACGGTGAACTCCTACCATCGACTGGTTCCTGGCTTTGAGGCTCCCGTCAACCTGGTGTATTCGCAGCGCAACCGATCCGCTTGCATCCGGATCCCGATCACCGGATCGAACCCTAAGGCCAAGCGCATTGAGTTCCGCGTGCCAGATCCGTCAAGCAACCCGTATCTTGCTTTCTCGGCCATGCTGATGGCTGGGCTCGACGGGATCAAGAACAAAACGGAACCGGTGAGTCCTGTCGACAAGGATCTGTACGAGTTGCCACCGGACGAGGCGGCTGACATTCCGCAGGTTCCGGGCTCGCTAGGAGGCGTCTTGGACGCCCTGGAAGAGGATCATGAATTCCTCACGGCTGGAAACGTCTTCACCCCAGATCTGATCGAGACTTGGGTTGACTACAAGCGCAGCAACGAGATAGATCCGATCAGGTTGCGTCCACATCCTCATGAGTTCGAGATGTACTACGACATCTGATCCCGGTTTTGACTGTTCCGAAAGGAGCAGCCGTGGTCACGTAGGCCGCAAAAGTGATACATCCTCACTTTTGCGGCCTACACCAATTGTGAGCCATGAATTGGCGTCGAATGCTTGCGCATCACACCATAGGGACATGGATATTGACGTTGTGCACAAACCCGAAGACATGATGGTCGTTGCTGAAGTCGCGGGTGAGACGGTGGGTAGACTCCACTATCGCGAATCGGTTCCAGGTACTTGGACTATGTACTCGACGGTCGTTGAGCCCAAAATGGAGGGCAATGGCATTGGTACCCAGCTCGCGGCAACAGCAGTGGCGGCAGCCCGGGGAAGTGGCAAGGAGATAAATCCAACCTGCTGGTTTGTTAGCGAATGGTTGACTAAGGAGCGCGAAGCCAGCTAGCCCATTCGACCGCGCATCTGTGACTTCGCCGCTTTGGCACTCTTAGGCATCGGGCCCTTCGGCACGGATGCGGGCTGTTGGGCAGTGGCGTCCAACCGACGCCGGACGTCGGTTGCCTCCGCAGGTGTCAATGCCTTCGGCATTTTGCTCAGCCGCTTCTGCAGTTCGTTAATGGGGATCTGGCCCTCTTCCGTCCCAATCTGCAGCTCAATGATGGGGGTTTCTGGGATGTACCGCTGCGTTCGCTTCTTCTCTCCCGACAACATGTGCTTTACCCGCGACGGCGGGCCTTCCGAGATCAGAATCACGCCGGGACGTCCAACGATTCGATGAACCATGTCTTGGTTCTTCGTGATCGCCACAGCCGGAGTAGTGGACCAGTTGCCTCGCATAGACTCTGCGACTGCTGCGGCACCGCCAGGCTGGTCCTCAACTTGGCGGTAGGCAGCTTTCATGGCTCGACGGCTGAAGAACCACATGGCGCCTAGGAGACCCAAGGAGGCGCCGAGGAGCCCGAACGTAATCGGATTCCCTATCAAGAATCCGGCGGCAAGTCCGATACCGAAGATCACGATAAAAATACCGAACATAGTTAGCCCGAGGCTGGGGTAGACCTCTTTGGTCATGCGGTAGTTGTCCCGCATCTGCCCGACCCATGCGAAGCGCTTCTTTTTGGTGGTGCTGTCCTTGGCCATGGTTATCAGGGTAGGGCAGGATCTCGGCGGTGCGAACGCCACCGGGGCCGAGACCACCAGATGGCGGTCTCGGCCCCGGCTTTTTGGGCTCTGACGGGCAGAAAATCTGCCGGTTACTACTGAAGGATCACGTCTGCAAAGTAGAAGTTATGATCCGACTGCCACAGCGGCTGGCTCTTTGACTCCTGGGATGTACCAGCGATGCCGACCTTGGTCGCCTTCACATTGCGATTGAGTATCAAGTCGATACGGGTTGGTACTGCTGGGTCGCCAGAGTCCATGTACTTTCCCGGACCCTTTACTCCTTTGACCTTTACTTTCGAATCAAGTGCGCCGCTTCGGCAACATGTTCCACCTACGGCTTTGCCGAACTTTTTGCCCGCCTGCTTCCAGCTGTCGGTGAAGAAGTTCTTCGTCAGATTGCCGTATGCGGGGCTGTAGTAACCATTGGCATCGGTATTGAGGTCACCCAGCAGGATGGCTCGACCGCTATTTGCCTTCGCCAGTTTCTTGGACTTCTTGAGCAGTTCTTTTGCCTGGCCGGTCTGAATCTCTGACGGCCAATTCTTGGGCCCAAACTTATTTGGGTTGCCAACGCCATCAGTCGACTCAACCTCTAGGTGGGACGTGATGATGCCCACCTGCTTCCCTTTCCAGGTGAAGTTTGCCTGCGCCCATCCGCGACCGAAGGTCAATTCCTGACCAGCAACTTCAAAGTCAGCCTGCTTCTTAAACGTACCTACCTTTTCGGAGCCAGAACGATATCTAAGGCCGCTGGACTTGGTGTTGTATAGCAGTGCGTCAGCATCCTGCCGTCGGACCTGACAGGAATACGGCTGGATTTCTTGCCGTTGC
>PAAU01000040.1 GCA_002699445.1 Micrococcales bacterium
CCGGTTGCCGAGCGTGGTGACGATCTCTTTGCCAAGTACGGCTATCGCCTGAAGGGTTTAGAGCGGCGAAAGCGACTGCCCGGAGATGAGGATCTGCAACTGCATAAAGTGCAACTGATCGTCTTTGGAATGGGTCGGATGGGGTCCCGTGCGTATGAAGCAGTAGCGATTGATTTTGGTGGACGAGTTCTCGGGGTGGACGTTGATGAAGGGATCGTCGCTGATCACGCTGCCAAGGGAGACCGAGTTGTTGTCGGTGATGCTACGGATCCCGACTTTTGGACTCGTGCCCGAGGATTAGTCGACGGTCTGCAGTGGGTCTTACTTACGATGTCGTCAAACGAGGCAAATATTGCCGCGGTCCAACGCTTGCGTGACCGTGGCTACACAGGTCGGATTGCGGCCACCTCGGTGTACCCCGATGACGCGCGGCAACTGCAAGAGATGGGAGTCGACTTCGCTTTCGATGTCTTTGCCGAAGCGGGAGCGGGTTTCGCCGGTGATTTACGCGACAAGATCCGAGAAGAAGGTCTAAGGAAGGAACCCGAAGAGGAGCCCAAGAAGGAAAAAGACTGACCGGCATTCGCAGATTGAGACTGTCCCTCAGGCGCAAATCAGCAACCTACTCCTGGAAGCGTTGGGCAGTCGATCCGCGTCCAGATCGGTTCGCGATATCAGTAACTTCCTCAACTCGGGACCAAATGACGTCCTCAACTTTGGAGTTGCTCATTTCCCCGAGGTGACTAACTTTTCCTTCGATGTGACCTGCCAGGGGGTATTGGGGGTAGTCGGCCAAGTGGCGCTCATATTCTTGATCGGTGCTGATCAAGTAGTTCCGGACGCCAACAGCATTGATGTGAGCCAAGTAGTAGGGCGATATGACACGTTCACGAGTGCTGTAGATGTTTGTCACTCGATCGCCAATATCGGTTATTTCGTCGTGAAGAACTCGAAGAAACTCCGATCCAGCCGACATATCATTAATGGCAGGCGTCAGATTCAAGCGTGTACGTCTGAGTAATCTGGCCAGCGCAGCTGCGCTCCACGAACCGTGCCACGGAGTCCCCACCGTAATAACGTGGACAACCTGACGTGGATGATCCAACGCGTAACGCAGACAAGCTAGGCCGCCCTGGGAATGACCCACCATCACGACTGGACTATCAGGAGGCCGCCCTTGTTCCATCAGCTGTTTCCTGATGTCAGCTGCGATGTAGCGCTGCGAACTGTGCAGTGGAATCGTGACCCCAAAGTTCGCCAAGGTGATGAGAAATGCACCGGGATGCCGCTGCAATAGTCGTTTTGTCATCAGCTGCGCAGCAATGCCTTTGATCGCGGTGCCAGCCACGATCGGAACGGCGATAGGCATAGCAACTCCTCGACGAAGGTAAAACTATAGTGCGGCATTAAGTGCATTTGGAGTGAGAGCATCGCCGGAAATTTATGGCAATTGTGATTGTGCACTACGGAATTCGTAGGTGCATTGAGCTGTTTCTGGACAAGTAGGCCAGATCAGTCAAGTTTCGGCGACTCACAATCGCACGAGACTGGAGTAATGGCGAGTCTGGTGACGAAATGTATGAGCATCACAAACCCAATTTGTCAGCGAGCGGACCCATCAAACGGCATCATCGGCTATGACCGAGAGAGGTAGAAATGTCCGATCATCGTCAGGATGAAGAAGTAGTTGACCCTGGCAAACAGCTACGGACACTGATCATTCTGGCGATTCCGATCGGCTTAGTGGGTGCCGTTTTGGCATCGATCTACACCAGCGTTGAACACTTGTTTCACGTTTTCTTATGGAAATCCATTCCAGATGCACTGGGTACATCTGAAATTCCTGCGTGGTTGGTTGTAGCGATTCTTTTGGTAGGTGCATACCTGGTTCATCTAGCGCTGCGATTGCCGGGCAAAGGCGGCCACGGGCCCTTGGAAGGGCTTGCATTCGACATCGATGTTCAAACGGCGGTCTCGGTTGTCCTAGCTTCATTGGCGAGTCTCGCTTTCGGTGCAGTCTTGGGTCCAGAGGCGCCACTGCTAGCTATCGGCTGTGCACTGGGGTTTGCTATCGCTCGCAAAGAATCACCAGCAGTGACTGAGGTCTTGGTCTTTGCAGGTGCGGTGGCTGCCATCGGGACGATCTTGGGAAATCCCCTCATTACAGCCGTTCTGCTGCTGGAGGCCATGGTGCTCAGCGGTAAGGCGCGGCAAGCGCAAGAGTCGGTACTGATCTTGGTAACGACTCTGATCGCGCTCACTTCGTCCTACATCCTGCATGTCGGGATTGCTTCTTTTGATGGTCTGCCCGATCAAGATTTGGTGGTACCAGACCTGCCGGCCTATGACAATGTTCAAGGCTTTGATCTAGTGGCAGCAATTCCCGTGGCTTTGGTTGCCGCCCTCATAGTGGTTATCGCTCGGGCGATAGGTCTGCGAGTGCATAAACAGGCACAATCGCGGCAGTTGATTGTGTTACTCGCTGGTGGCTTGACCGTCGCAGCGGCCGCCATAGTTTTCCGGTTGGTGACTGATGAGCCGGTAGATTTGGTGTTGTTCTCAGGTCAAGAACAAATCCCCGACCTCTTAGCGCTCGGCAGCATCGGAGTCGTGTTATGGGTACTGGTCTTCAAGACCATTGCCTATGGCGTCAGTCTAGGATCTGGGTTCCGAGGTGGTCCAATTTTTCCCGGGGTGTACTTGGGCCTCGCTGTTGGCTTGTGCGCTTCACTGATCTTCACCAGCATAAGCGTGTCGGCCATGGCCGCGGTGGGGATTGGAGCCGCCACAGCTGCGGGACTTCGTATGCCGTTCACCTCACTTCTTCTTGCTGTGTTGCTGTGTATCAGTGCCGGTGTCGCTATTACCGTCCCTGCTGCCATCGGCGTCGTCATCGGTCTAATTGTGGGTATTGCGGCAGCCGCGCGAGAACCGGATGAGGATCCTGCGGTAGCGGTGGCTGACACTAGTGGCGGCGAGTCACATCATCGGGGGAAATGACACCAGACTGGGACCGAGGAGACGACTGCGAAAGAGCTTTAGGCCAAGCTGCCGTCCTCTACTCGAACGCCTATCACGCACTGAGTGCGGAGATTGAGCACTGTCCGCTCTACACTGGGACTGTCTGACGCTGCTTCGGGCCTCTCTGGGCTGTGGCGAAAGACAACGGCGCACAATAAAAGAGATGTAACGGTGGAACGCAACAAGAAAGATGAGACTGCCACGTCGCCAGACGAGGTGCTGCTCACAGATGCCCGCGCGGCGACTCCTGGATGGGTGGTTGCCACCACTGTTGGTGTTGTCATACTGGGGCTTTTCATTACCGCGGCAATAGCAACTTTCAGCACTAATCTCCGTGACGAGCAACGTAATCTGGCCCTAGATGCGAGCGTGGCAGAGTCTCGAAATCAGGTAGTGGAACGCGCAGCGGATTACGACGGGGTGCTGTTGGGTCTTCGAGGCGCCACGGTAATCGGCGATGACATGACCCGCTCTGATTTCCACGATGCAGTCGTCGGGTCGCTGGCCCTGACCGAGCTGCCTGGTGTTCAAGCTGTGCAGTGGGCGGTTCCGGTTCGAGGCGATCAGGTCGCAGACTTTGAAGATCGAGTCAATGCCGAATCAGATGCGGCTAGGTCCGGAGAGGAATCAGCTACGTCTGACTACCGAATCCCTGCCTCGGTGAAAGTGCACCCTCCGGCCACGGAACCCATCAACTACGTGATCGATTATGTCGAGCCGGGTGCGGGTAACTCGCAAGCATTTGGGTTGAATTTGTCAGGTCTGCCGGGGCGGCAATCGGTGATTGAACTGGCTATGACCTCGGGTCAACAAGTTCGAAGCGGCCCCTTCGCGTTGCAACTAGAAGGTGGCGTGGAGAAACCCGGATATGTGTCGTATTTGCCCGTCTACGACCAGCCAGAGGTGCCGCCGACTGCAGAACAGCGAACCAAGAAGTTCCGGGGTTTACTCATTGGAGTTTTTGTCGCGGAGAATATCTTCAAGGATGTCAACCAACGCGGTGAGTTTGCGATCTACGATGTGGCGGCCGCCGGTCTGGATCCCGAACTCATCGAAGTTGAATCGGCCTCGGCAGAGATGTTGCCGTCGAAGCAAGGTTTGCTGTTCGAAAGTCAATCAGACCTCGACCCAGAGCTATCCGATGCCGTATGGATCGAAACCGTCGATGATCGCACTTGGCTAGTGTTCTATTTCGCGGAGGATGTGGACGTTGGTCCTTCAACCGTGCTGATTCTGCTGTTGGCATTTGCTGGATTGGTACTGACGGCTCTCGCGGCAACATTGATGTGGGTGGCGGGACGGTATCGAGTTCAGACTGCCAACGATATGGCGATCATCACGAAATCCGCACAACAGCTGCACGCCATGTCGATGACGGATCCACTGACCCTGTTAGCGAACCGGCGCAGCCTCATTCGGGAGTTAAGCCGTCTCCATGCTCTAGCGATTCGACAGCAATCGTTGCTGGTATTGCTATACCTAGATGTTGATTCGTTTAAGGCAGTCAATGATCGGTATGGCCACAAGACCGGTGACGAACTGTTGACCCAATTCGGAGAGCGGTTGCTGACTGTCTCTCGGGAGGCTGACGTCGTGGGTCGACTGGCCGGTGATGAGTTCTGCCTGGCCGGACTGGTTCACAGTGAGCATGACGCGCAGGCGATGGTGTCACGGGTGCGACAAGACTTAGAGCCTGCGTTTCAACTTGAGGAACTCTCGATACCGTGTTCAGTAAGTATTGGGGTCGTTGTCGACGATCTGCGGACGCGATCAGTTGAAGATGTGCTCGATGCGGCGGATTTGGCAATGTACGAGGCTAAGGCCTCATCCGAGGAAACGGTGGTGTGGTTTACAGATGATCTGGTGAAAACTCGAAAAGCCGAACTGCAGGTGTTGAGTTGGATCGGTGAAGCCATCAACTACGGTGCCTTTGAACTTCACTATCAACCAGTCGTTGATGTGGCCAACGGGGAGGTAGAAGGGGCGGAGGCCCTGCTGCGGTTGACTCCGCTTGCTGGCGAGGGCGTTATCGGACCAGATCGATTCTTGGAAATTGCGGAACGTTCCCACAAGATGCAGGCATTGGGCCTGCTGGTCATTGAGCGAGCAATCGGCGACTTAGCTGCGTGGCGCGACGAGAATCCGGGACGCAAGTTCAAAGTGGGAATAAACCTTTCAGCTTCCCAGGTGGTGGACCCCGCGACGTTGCAGCAGTTACAAGAAAGCCTGCGCAATCATGAGATTTCTTCAGACTGGGTAGTTCTAGAACTCACGGAAACGGTATTCGTCTCCAACATTGAGAAGATCAGAGAGTTCACGGCTGCCGCTCGGCGGCTCGGTTTCGGATTATCAGTTGATGACTACGGCGTTGGCTATTCCAACTTGGAACGCATGTCGAGCCTTCCGTTTGATTCCTTGAAGATCGACCGCAGCCTGATCGCACAGATTACCGACTCGCGTAGCGTTGGAACCATCGTTGCCTCCGTCACCGAACTAGCCAAACAACTGGGCGCAAGTATCGTCGCGGAAGGCGTAGAGACGGAGGAGCAGGCTCGGTTGGTGAAAGATTTGGGAATCCAACATCTGCAAGGCTTCTTGGTGTCCCGGCCGCTGGCATCGTTGTCCGCTGCAGCCAACACCCGACTCCCAGATAGCTGGCCACGTGATCTAGAGATCGAGATCGGTCAGAACTAGGGCCCGATCCTGAGTGAGGTCGACCATCGCGGCGCGTAGGCCCTCTCGACCGTGCCCCGAATCTTTGACGCCGCCGTAGGGCATTTGATCAGCTCGGAAGGACGGGACGTCACCGATGATGACGCCACCGACCGATAGCTCACGATGGGCTCGAAAAGCTGTCTGCACATTGTGGGTGAAGATACCGGCCTGCAATCCAAAGCGTGAATCGTTGATGGCCGCGAGAGCGTCTGCGACTCCGCGAGTCGGGCTTATCGTCATGACCGGACCAAAGACTTCCTGGCAAGACAACGGGGCATCGCGGGGGACGTCTGACAGCAGGGTCGGGGAAAAGGTTGTGCCTTGTCTGGTGCCGCCGGTCAATACGTTGGCTCCGGAAGCTGCTGCCACATCCACCCAGGTGCTGATTCTCTCGGCTGCGGCTTCACTAATCACCGGGCCGACCACCACATCGTCGTTCCACGGAGATCCAGTTACCAGCCCCTCAAGTTTCCGGATCAGTAGGGGCGTGAACCTCTCATACACACTCTCATCCACAAAGATTCGTTGAACGGAAATACAGGACTGTCCCGCCTGGTAGTTCCCGAAGATCGAGATCCGAGATGCTGCCCAGTTGAGATCCTGGTCAGACGACCAGTCGGGCAGTACGGCGGCAGCAGCGTTCCCACCCAGCTCCAACACGATGTGCTTGCGGGGGTGAGCGGCTTGAATCTCGTAGCCGACGGTGTCAGAACCAGTGAATGAAATAACCGGTAACCGTGGGTCGGCAGCGAGTGCGGCAGTATCGCGGTTAGTCAGCGGTAGTACCGACCACATGCCCGGTGGCAAGTCGCTCTCCGCCAGTAGCTCGCCGAGGAGCAATGCGGTCAACGGAGTTGCTGGGGCGGGTTTGATAATGATGGGAGCTCCGACGGCTATAGCAGGAGCTACCTTGTGTGCCACCAGATTCAAAGGAAAATTGAATGGCGCAATACCTAGTACGGGACCGATCGGAAACCGTCGCACCAGCGCCATGCGCCCTGCCGAGTTTGGGTCAGTGTCCAAACGCTGCACATCTCCAGACCAGCGACGAGCTTCCTCTGCTGCCCAGCGAAACGTAGAAACCGCTCGTCCGACTTCCATGCGTGCCCACATCAAGGGTTTACCGTTTTCGCCAGTGATGAGGCGCGCGATTTCTTCGGCACGTTCCTGGATGCGTTGGGATACCTGCATGAGTGCTGCCGCTCGTTGAGATGCGGTGGTGGCGATCGCCTCCGGCAGTACCGCGGTGGCTGCTGCTACCGCCTGTTCACTATCGTCGGGTTCCGGTTCGTAGTATTCGCCCACTACCGAGTTGTCGTAGGGGTTGACGACTTCGCTCACGGTGCGGTTGCCCACCGGCGCACCGGCCACCCAGAATGGAGCGGGACTCATTGGTCGGCCTCGGTCTGAATGACGTGAGTCAAGACGTCCAAGGCGTCGTCCAGTAGTGGCTCCGACATCACCAGCGGCGGCAACAGCCGAATCACATTTCCGAAAGTACCGGCGGTCAATACAATGACACCTTGCTCAGCGCAGGCGGCGGCTATGCGTTTCGGAAGATCGGCCCGAGGGGCGAGAGTGTCGGGTTCGGCGAACTCTATGGCCATCATGGCGCCACGACCGCGTACCTCGGCAATGACATCCACGTCGGAGGCTAGTGCGTTGAGCCGGGTGGTCATTACGGCACCTAGTTGACGGGCCCGTTCTGCCAGATCTTGTTCGCGCATGGTTTTAATGGCTCCGACAGCGGCGGCGCACGCCACTGGATTTCCACCGTAGGTACCGCCTAATCCGCCTGAATGGACGCTGTCCATGATTTCCGCACGTCCGGTCACACCAGCCAATGGCATACCTCCGGCAATACCCTTTGCAGTGGTGATGAGGTCCGGCACGACCCCCTCATGGTCACAGGCGAACCAATCGCCCGTCCGGCAGAAACCGGTCTGGATTTCGTCAGCGATGAATACGACCTCATGCTCGTTGCACCATCGCTGCAGCGCCGGTAAGAAGCCCTCGGCGGGGACGACGAAACCACCCTCGCCTTGAATCGGTTCGATGATGAGTGCCGCTAGATTCTCCGCCGCTACCTCGGTCTCGATGCGAGCGAGTGTTTGTTGTGCTGCCTCGACTCCGGTCAGTCCGTCGCGCACGGGGTAGGAGGTAGGCACGCGGTACACCTCAGGGGCAAATGGTCCAAAGCGATGCTTGTAGGGCATGTTCTTGGCAGTTAAAGCCATCGTCATGTTGGTGCGGCCGTGATACGCGTGCTCGACAGCCACGATCGCATTACGACCGGTGTAAGACCGGGCGATTTTGATCGCATTTTCTACCGCTTCGGCACCGGCGTTGAACAGTGCGGATCTCTTCTCGTGGTCTCCAGGAGTTAGATCATTGAGCTCTTCACACACTTGAATGTAAGGCTCGTATCCCGCCACCATGAAACAGGTGTGGGTGAGCAGGTGTGCTTGCGCCGAAATTCCTTCGACGACGAGTGGTGCGCTGTTGCCGACATTTGTCACTGCAATTCCGCTACCGAGATCGATCAAACTATTGCCGTCGACATCGATGACAACACCCCCGCCAGCGCGATCGGCGTAAACCGGTACGGCTGCTCCCAGTGCGGCGGATACTGATTGCTTGCGTCGCTGGGCCAGTTCTAATGACCGAGGTCCTGGAATCTCAGTCACCACTCGGCGTATCTGCGCCAGGTCGGGTCCACTGGGTTGGGTGGTCATCGTGCCTCCTCGTGGTCGAGCCCACACGGTCCGACAACCGATGTGAAGGCGCACTGTGTGGTCAGCATGTCATTGCGCGGTGGGGGATCGCTCTTGCAAACCCCAATGCTGGTTGAGTCCGTTGCGCATTAGGTCGAGGAACGGTTCCGCAGCGAAGGCCTCGGGCCCGCAGACCCCACTACCCGACCACGCTCCCGTGGCCAGCAACTCCAAAGCGATAACGGGGTTCATCGCGGTTTGCCACACCACCGCTTGGGCACCGTATTCCGCCATACTCCACTCGTTGTCGGTGACGTGGTAGAGGTAGACCTCGCGCGGTGTGCCGTCGATCCCGGTTCCGGTTACCCACGTTCCCGCACACGTCTTGCCCGACATGGCGTCGCCTAAAGTCATGGGATCGGGCAGGCATGCTGCCACGACATCTCGTGGGCTCACCTGTGTCGACCCCACCGGTACCGGGTCGGTGCGATCCAACCCGAGTTTGTGCAACGCCTGAAGAACCTCGATGAATTCATCACCGAGTCCGTACTTGAAGGTAACGCGGTTGCATTCGATCCAGCGGGGCACAAGTAGGACTTCTTCGTGTTCCACGTTGACGCATTCGACTGGACCGATTCCTTCAGGAAAGTCGAATACTTCCGGTTCGCTGAATGGCGCGGTCGTATACCAGCCACGATCTCTTTCCCATATGACTGGGGGATTGAGACATTCCTCGATCGTTGTCCAAATAGAAAAGGATGGCGCGAAGTCATGACCGGCTACTGCCAAGTTCGCCCCGTCGCGGATCCCGATCTCGTCGATGCTGCTGAACAGGTGATCGGCGGCATAGCGGGCAAAAATATCGGCGAGTCCCGGTTCCACTCCGATGCCACATAAGGCAAGTAGCCCCGCCTCTTGCCACTGTGGTGAACGATCAAACTGATAGTCACCTAACTTGATGCCCACCTCGTTATGGGGATCGCTGGCGTGCGGTGCAGACAGCGACATTGCAGTGT
Source organism: Micrococcales bacterium (assembly GCA_002699445.1). Classification (GTDB taxonomy): domain Bacteria; phylum Actinomycetota; class Actinomycetes; order S36-B12. The sequence continues at coordinate 9,467 of PAAU01000040.1, forward strand.
CCAGATAGTGTGCTTCCGCGGCGAAAGCCCCATCGAAAATACTGGTAACAAACCGTGGATCCACGACATTCAGAACGTGGCTGATGCGGTGGGTGCGGCACAGATCGGCAACATCTGTGGCAGACCTGGCATCCACTTGCGCTGCAGAGAATCTCTCGGAATCGATCCGATCGACAACGGCGCAAGCGCGGTCATGATCGTAATCCGCCACGACGATGTGTTCGTAAAAGTCTCGTCGGGCGGCGATCAGTGCGGCTGAACTGCCGACGCCGCCTGCCCCCAGGATGAGGATTCGCATGGCACTCCTCAGCTTCGAGTTGACCCTATTGGCGACACGTCTATCGCGCTACCGCCACATTAGACGGTTTCGGTGCTGCTCAGCCAGATACGCTTCGGTTTCCTGACCTAAATAGTGGGTAAGGTCACGGATTCGATCCATGGCAACTGGTTACAGCCTAGAAAAGATGATGTGCTTTACGGCGTTGGTACCACGCAGCGACGAATGACAACTATGAGCGCTTGGATGACGGCGACAGTTGCGGATACGCGAAGGACTGGCTTGCCCCGGCGTAGGTGTAGCCGAAGTTGTTCGCCGGTTGTGGACTCGGGGTGTTTTTCCGCGACCGTAGGAGGATCGCGCCAATCATGGCCGTTGCTGCCAAGTCATCGGTCAGACCCAGCGGACCGGTGATGAGTTCGGGGATGAAGTCCACGGGCATCAGAATGTAGACCAGAGCCATAGTCATCATGGCGATATCAGTTTTGCTGAACCGGGACATAACTTCCTCCTCGTGCTTCTTTCGGCGGACAGCATCGGCGACCACCAAAAAGTGACTGGCCCAGAATCGGTCAACCTCAACTGTTTGCAACTAGTCACTCTGACAATTCACTCTTTATTAGGATATTCCCCTTGAGGTAGATAGGGAAGTGAGGCCCATTCAGAGAGGAGACCAACCTCAGGTGCGATCGGCGAGGAGTGGCAGTGTCGGGTCCCATCGGGAGTTAGTCGCTGCATCTTCCTTAGCTCGTGCCAACGCAGACAATCCCTCCAGCACCACCCGGTTTCCTAACATGGCTGTGATATCCGATTGGTCGTATGGCGGAGACACTTCCACCACGTCCATGCCCACGATAGGAGCCTCGTAACAGATCCGTCGCACCGCGTCGAGGAGTTGGCGCCCGGTCAAGCCCCCCGGTTCTGGTGTCCCCGTGCCGGGTGCGTGGCCGGGATCGGCGACATCAATATCTACAGACAGAAACACACCGTCGCAGTCATCAGTGGCGATAGTGATTGCCTCCGCTAAAACCTCGTCCAAGCCACGAGCAGAAATTTCGGTCATTTCAAAGGAGCGCATGTGTTGCTCAGCCATCCAGCTCAGGGTTTCGGGCTCTGGCCAATAACCCCGCAGCCCCAGCTGCAGAAAGCGGTCGCCGCGAGCAGCTCCGCTCTCGATCAAGCGGCGCATTGGTTGTCCATGGCCAATGAGCGAACCGAACTCAATATTGCCGGTATCAGCATGAGCATCGAAGTGAATGATGGACACTCGTCCCCAGCCGATTGCTCGGGCCACTCCGGTGACATTCGGCCAAGTCACCGTGTGATCTCCGCCTAGGATTAGCGGTATCGCACCATTTTCAGCGATACGTTGCACTACGGGTTCCAGCGCTGCACACGCTGCCGTGGCATCACCTGAATACATCTCCACATCCCCGGCATCGCGAACTTTCAGATCAACCAAGCCATCTGTGCGTAGCGCCAGGCTGGGACGAGATCCATCCATGGGCAAGTAGCAGGACTCCCGCAACGCCTTGGGGCCGAATCGGGCTCCCGGTCGAGCTGAGGTCCCGCCATCAAAAGGTGCACCCACAATCACAACGTCGGAGTCGGCGTAACTAGCCGCGTCACTTTCATCGCATTCCGGTACTCCCAAGAAGGTGAGGTCGGGTCCGTATTGGGCGCCATATCGAGCCATGCTGTGACCCTAGCGGTGTGCAGTTGGACGTGTAAGTTTCCCGATCTAGCGACTTATGGATTTGAGAAGTTCGCGAAGGATGGGTGAAATGCCCGATGCAAACGGGAAAGATCGGACAGTTTCGCTATTCTGGCCCGCCGGAAAACCCTAGAACCTATTCTCATGATCGGGTCTCGTGGATCCGCACATGTGAGGAGAGCAGTATGGGACGCATCTGGGTGATCGCCCTAGGCATTATCTTGGCTACCTGGGTGCTCTTCGCGCTCGGTGATATCGGCGGAAAGACATTGTTGCTGACCGCGTCAGCGCCTCTCGGTGCCGGAGTTGTTGCGGCATTCCTGGTGGGTGGCAGTTATTTCTCCCGGGCCATTTGGTTGTTGGTTGGCGTGATCGCAGGTTCGTTGGGCTACGCCTTCTCTGCTTTGTTTGCAACGGATAACACCTTCGGTATAGCGATGACAGCGACGTTCGTCACGTTAGTCGTCGCCATTCTTACTTTCTGGACGCGTAAGGAATCTGCGTTCCTGTGCGGTGTCTTGGGTGTGGGTTCGATAACTGCGGTGTATACCTACAGTTTCAACCTCGACCCACAGAGCATCAACGTCAGTCTGCCGATAGGTATGGGTATGACAATCTTGCCGATGAGCTTCGGTTACCTCGTGGGCATGTTGACCCGAATCCTGCTTCCTGACGATCAGGAATACCAGGAAATCCGGGCGGCGGAACATCCCAATGATGGTCCCTCCGATGACGCCGTTGAGCCCGAAGAAGCCACTGATGCGGCCGACAGCACCGAAAGCGCTGAGGCTGAACCGTCACAAGAGACTGAACGAACCGAGGAACTAGAGAAGAATGCGAGCAACGCCTGATGTTTAAGTCGCGCACATTTAGGGCGGGTTTGGCCGTTGCCGTCTCCTCAGCCGTCGTTCTAGGGCCAACTGCATTTGCTGCTCAGGCCTCAATAGTCACGTCACCAGCGTCTGCTCCTACCGAGCCCAGCACTGCGCCAGTCGAGGTGGCTCAGAGTGTCCAGTTGCGGGTGAATGCTTCCGGTGAACCGAATGGGCCAGGTGGTATCGACTTCCGGTGGTCGGTCACTCAGGTGACGATTCCCGGACCTGATATTCCCGAGACGGTGACCGTCCCGGAACAAGGAAGTGACCTACGCAGTCTGATTTCGTTCGACAACCCCACTCAGGATCCCGAGACTGGTACAGCAACGATGCCAGTCACCAATCACGGCTCCTGGGGCGACGTACGTACCGTGTCGCTGGTGCCGCAAGATTTTAATGTCCCGGTGAAGTTGAGTACTAAGTTCACTTTGAATGGTGACGAAATCTCAGCTGACGACCTGGTGGGTCAAGACGGCGAAGTGACCGCAAAATATTGCATTAAGAACCTGACCGAGACGACCTATGAAGTGCCGATCACAACACTGTCCGGTGAAAAGATCACTGAAAAAGTCAAGGCTCAGGTACCGATGCTTGCGATGGCCTCGAGCCTGCTGCCGCAACGTTTCGTTGACTTGAATATGGGCACGGGTATGGGTGGCGCCGATGGTCGTGGCAATACTCAGGCCCAGTGGATCGCGTTGCCGTTTACTCCTATCAACCAAAATGGCGGCAAGGCCTGCTTCGGTTGGGCGGCGAATGTAGAAGACACGGTATTACCGGCAATGATCATCCAGGTACAACCGATATACATCCCCGAGAAGGGTAAGAGTGGCAAGGACGGCGGGAGCTTCGGGCTACCGTCGATTCCTAAGCCCGCTGGTGGTTTTCCCGACCTATCCGCAGGTCGAGCTGACATCAGCGCAGGTCTCGGTAACGTTATTGAAGCGATTCAGGTCTTCCGGCAAAATCAGTCCGGACAAGATCCGCTGCAGTCAGTTGGTAACGCGCTGACTGGGTTCTTAAACAGCCTCGGTGTGAAGGTGGTAGATCTATCCAACGATCTGAACAAGACCATCCGTAGCACTGGCAAAAATGCGGAACGTCTGGAGAAGCTCGGAGGAGACTTCAAGGCGGTCCAAAAAGGATTTACCACTGTTGCCGATGATTTCAGCAAATTCCGACCGCTTGTGAGAATCTTGGAGTTCCTGGGAACCTCGCCTTTTGAGGACGTCATTCCGCTCTTGCAAGGGTTGGAGAGCCTTCCCGTGGACCAGCTGGAATCACTCGCGCAGTTGCTCGCTGGTGACGCAACTCCCCCGTTCACATCTATCGAATGCTCGATACCGAATCCCGGTCAGGGGCCGCAAGGAACCAA
>PAAU01000041.1 GCA_002699445.1 Micrococcales bacterium
TGACTACGTCGGGATCGGAACACCCGGACCAAATCAATACCTCATCGCTCAAGCCGAAGTACGTGATGTGGTCAACTCAGTCCGAGCCGCGCAAAATCTTGAGGAAGCTGATGCGGGTGACCGCTACACGACGTTTGGCCACTCACAAGGCGGACACTCGGCAATTTGGGCGGGGACCCTCGCTGCCGACTATGCCTCGGAGATAGAACTTTTAGGGGTTGCAGCAGCTGCACCTGCACTTAATCTAGAACCCATCGCCGCGACCCAATGGCAAACGCCAGTGGGCTGGGTCATCGGAGCGGATCTCATCGAGTCTTACCCCACGTACTATTCCGGTCTACCGACCGAGTCACTCCTGACTCAGACCGGTAAGGACGTGAGAGAGCGCCTAACTGATGAATGCGTCTTACCCGCGGGGTTGGAAGCGCTCGTCCGTGACGATTTGGGGCAACAGTTTTTCTCTCGCTCGCCAGCGTCTGTGGAATCGTGGCGAAAAGCACTCCTAGAGCAAACCCCTAAACCGTTACCCGACACCATGCCGATGTTCATGGCCCAAGGCACCGCGGACAAAGTCGTGCTGCCTTGGCCCAACGCTATTATTCAAGACAAGTGGTGTAAGGCTGGCAGCGATCTCACGACCCTTTGGTTGGCCGGAACCAACCACCTGGGGGCAGCCGAAGTCGCAGGACCCGCCGTTGTGGAATGGCTGGCGCAGCGATTCCAGGGCGACTCGACGAATCCGAATTGTGACTTCCCCCCTCCAGTCGCTCCGAAAGATCCCGATTCCACCAACTAATGACGACCTTGCTCTCCTCCCGTTTTCGGGAATCCACTCGAGGAGAAGCAGCATAGTGTGAGGACCCAGTACTGACCCCTAGAGGTATACCGTCCGGTGCTAGCCTCGATAGCGTCATTCATACTGATCGTTTGTTGTTAATAGAAGGTGGGCCAAAAATGATCAAGGAATTTCGCGAATTCATTATGCGGGGCAATGTTGTTGACCTCGCAGTAGCGGTAGTTATCGGTGCAGCATTTGGTGCCGTCGTTAAATCGTTGGTAGATAACCTCATAATGCCGTTGATCGCTCTGCTCTTCGGAAAGCCGAACTTTAATGATCTGAAATTCACTATCAATGAAACTGACTTTGTCTACGGCTTCGTAGTGACAGCGTTGGTCAACTTCCTGCTCATCGCACTAGCAATCTTTCTCTTCATCGTTAAGCCCATGAATGTGATCAATGAGCGGCTGAGCAAGGGCAAGGAAGAGGAAGAGGAAGAAGACACCGAACTCGACGTACTGAATCAGATCAGGGATTCATTGCGCGCGATTGAATCGGGACCATCAGATTCATCAGCTAAACCAGCATCGGGATCGAACGACTCGTAAGGCGAACTTCTCGCAGTTCTGAGTCGGCATCGTCGACTCAGGACTGTGGAGAGGTGCCAGTCGCCCGAATGGAAATCTAAGCTCAAGGCGAACGGGACTTAACCCGCTTTCGACTTAAGTTAAGACTTCGGGTGTTCTTCCCCCAGTTCGGATTCGGGCGCCTGTACGTTATTGGCGGCTTCGGCCTGATCTTCCGATGATTCTGGCGGCATGACCGATCCACCGTGCTGGCGGGCTAGTTCGATCATGGACTCAGAAGCCCTGGTATCGCTTTCGACGAAAACGTCTTTCGTCAGATAAATGCCTTCTCTGGCATAGCGGATCGTTTGATTGAGCGTCATACCTGCAAAGGCAGAGGTGGTGAAGATGAGGGCCCAGATCATGACGGCGATGAGACCAGAAATAACCCCATAGACCGACCCTGATTTTCCAATCCACACCAAGTAGACCTGTAATCCGATCGACCCAACAATCCATCCAATCACCATGAGAATGCCGCCTGGTAATTCATCGCGCCATCGTGCGCGACGCGGGTTGAGCACGAAGATCAAAGTGGTCGAGATCGTGGAGAACAAAGCGATCGCAAATATCCAACCCACCAGAGAGCCGGAACTCGTCTCTCGCGCCACCTGATCAGTAAGGTCGGGTAAGGCGACCATCCCGATGACTAGGCAGACCAAAATCGTCAGGCCCGTGAGGTAGGTAAGTATCGCCCAACCCCGGTTACGGAGATATCCCCTCAGCGGCAAACCGTGAATAAGTACTGAACCTTGACCCAGTGTGGCGAATACGCGAGAGCCGCTCCACAACGCGGACCCTAAGCCAATGATGGTGACTCCGTAATTTGTCGCGGTTAGCTGATCGAACAAGGGTACGACGTAGTCGGTTACTGCCTCTGGTGTCAAGTATCGACCAGAGCTCTCGACCAGGAACGATTCGACGTCCGGAGCAGATTCCTCGCCGAATAAACGTGACGCCCAGATCGATGCACTCAGTAACCCAATAAGAAGAAATGGCAACGTGAAGATCAGCCAAAACGCGCCTTCGGTAGCCATGCCGAAGCAGCGCCGATTGTTGAATAAGGTGATCCCGGATCGGAGGAATCTCACCCAGGTCCACGACTGAACCCTTTCAATCAAAGTCTCCGCTTTCTTGATCCGTCCTTGACGTTCTTCGGCGTGCGGTGATTCAGCGAGACGTTCCTCGATGATTTCCTTTGCGTCGGCAGCTTTTTCGGCGCGTCTTTCTACCCGTTTCTCGGTTCGGGAGATTTCATGGCTCATGTGAGTCTCCGCGCGATCTGCATAGCAACTACCGTAGAGCCTATGGCCAAGAAAAATCCCACCGCTACACATTCGGTTGCCAACCAGGTTCCACCTTTGCCCGAACGTGATGTTTTTGGTCAAGACACTGCCCTTGTCGATGCGGTCAACCGACATGCTGGACACGACCACGTGGAGAGACTGCACCAACTGGGCACTCAGGCAGGTCGAACCTATTGGCGGGATATCGGATTAGAAGCTAATCGTGACCACCCTCGACTTCATACTCACGATCGCTATGGTCATCGCATTGATGAGGTCCAGTTTCATCCCGCCTGGCATGAACTCATGGATGAATCCGTAGGTTGGGGTTTACACGCAGAGCCCTGGCAACGCGAGGAACAGGGTGCTCACGTTGCTCGCGCCGCCGGATTCATTACCTGGACTCAGGTAGAGCCTGGTCATATGTGCCCAATATCGATGACGTATGCGGCCGTACCAGCATTACAAACCGACCCAGATCTGGCGGATCAATGGGTCCCTGGGCTGTGTTCAACCGAATATGACTTTGGCCTCCGAGATCCATCAGATAAAGCTGGCCTCATCGCAGGTATGGCTATGACCGAGAAACAAGGTGGCTCCGACGTACGGCAGAACACCACCGTCGCGGTACCGAATGATGGTGGCAGCTATCGAATCACTGGTCACAAGTGGTTTTGCTCCGCGCCGATGAGCGATGTATTCCTGATGCTGGCACAAGCACCCGAGGGTTTGACCTGCTTCGTGGTGCCACGAGTACTGCCCGGTGGCTCCCGAAATAGCTTTCACATTCAACGCCTTAAAGACAAACTAGGTAATCGATCTAACGCAAGTAGCGAAGTGGAATTCATCGATACCTACGGGATGCGACTGGGTGATGAAGGTCGTGGTGTAAAGACCATCGTTGAGATGGTCTCCGCCACTCGACTGGACTGTGTTCTGGGCGCTACCGGACTCATGCGGGGAGCGGTCTCGCAGGCTTTCTGGCATGCGCAACACCGCGGAGCTTTCGGTAGCACTCTGATTGACAAACCGTTGATGCAGAATGTCCTAGCAGATTTGGCGCTCGAGGTAGAGGCAGCAACTGCGCTGGCCTTACGGCTGGCGGCGGCTGTGGAAGATGCTGCCGCCGGTGACGAATCCGCGGCGTTATTGCGTCGCATTGCACTACCAGCGGCAAAATTCTGGACGACCAAACGCAGTATCGCGGTTACCGCGGAAGCGTTGGAATGCCTCGGGGGCAATGGTTACGTTGAGGAATCAGGAATGCCCTTGCTGTATCGAGAAGCGCCGGTGAACTCGGTGTGGGAGGGGTCCGGAAACGTCAATGCTTTGGACTTGCTTAGGGCTATGTCGAAGGAAGAAGGAACAGTAGACGCACTCCTGTCGGAACTTGGCACGGCCAGTGGCGCCAACTCCTATTACGACGCATCGCTGAAAGAACTACTGAACGAGTTGTCGGACCTCTCCGGTCTCGAATATCGCGCTCGGCGCTTGAGCAGCCGCATCGCAGTCTTGTTGCAAACCGCTCAACTCATCAAGTACGCACCGGCGGGAGTCGCGGATGCCTTTGCAGTCAGTCGCCTCGGCCGCGATGAGGGCGGGCAGTTTGGCACTTTGCCGCCTGGTCTTGAACTCGACGTCATCCTGGAGCGAGCAATGCCCGCGGTCTAGAACCAGAGGATCGACCGCTCCAGTTACCTGCGACCGGTTCCTGATCGGTCTTCCAGTCGGAGCTAGCCTGATCCGGACCCCGTCAACCCAGATCCTTCCCGAGTCAGTGCAACCAGTCGAGAAACGGCTCGAAAATATTTTTTGCGATACCCGCCGGACAACATGTCCTTGCTGAACAATTGATCTACCGGGATACCTGAAGCTACGACCGGCACATCACGGTCATATAGCCGATCCACAAACACCACCCAACGTAAGGCGTCGGCTTGGTCTGCGATCGGACGCACATTCAGCAAGTTAACTGCAGCTATTCCTGCCAACAACGGCCCATATCGAGAAGGATGCACTGTTCTCAGATGCTCGCTTAGACGATCGAAGGAGTCGAGGCTCACGGACTCTTCACCGAACTCGCCAACCGACTGCCCAGCAGCCTCCTCCACCTCGTCGTGCGTTCGTGGCGGAGGAGCATCCGGCAAGCCACGATGACGGTAATCCTCACCGTCAACACGAAGAACATCAAACTTCGCCGACATCCCTTGGATTTCACGCAGAAAGTCTTCGGCCGCAAACCGGCCTTCTCCCAATCGATCCGGCAATGTATTCGATGTCGCCGCCACGCGGGATCCTGAATCAGTTAACGACTGCATTAACGTTGACATCAAGACGGTGTCCCCCGGATCGTCCAACTCGAACTCGTCGATACACACCAATCCGTGGTCGCTAAGTTGCGCGACGGCTTCAGCAAAGCCGAGGGCACCAACCAAGTTCGTGTACTCCACGAAGGTGCCGAAGACCTTGGTGCCCGGATCAGCATGCCAAAGTGCAGCCAAAAGGTGCGTCTTTCCGACACCAAATCCGCCATCGAAGTAGATACCCGGTCGCTGTTCCGGTGCATTAGCCCGAAAGAGTCTGCGCTTGGGCAAGGGAGGGCGAACTGCAAATTCTTGACCAGCCGCCACAGCAGCTGCCTGGCTAGGATGGTCGGCATCGGGGATATAGTTTTCAAACCGGGCAGCGGTAAAACGAGGCGGCGGCCGAAGTAATGCCACCAAATTTTCCGGAGGAATTATCGGATCTCGCTCCGCTAATGTGACCGTCACCGCAACACACTATCGCTGCCCGACCACGACACCATGTGCAGTCAGCCCTTTCTCTTTCGTCCTGCCGCCGAGCTGCGCCAGGTAGTGACAGTTCGCCACCCCAGCATTCCTGCAATCAAAAATCCACCCGCCACTAATACAAACGGCAGAGCTACTCCCCCGCTAAATACGATCGCCCGAATCGCCAAACCTAGACCCCAAGTGATCACAGCGACAGTGATTCCCGTGGGCAGATCGCCTGGTTGGAGTTTTGTCCTGCCGACAATCAGCCACGCCATGGCCAAACTCAGCAGAAATGGTGCGGCAACTCGCAGGTAGCCAACCAGCCCATCACGACCGTCATGGGTCAGCAAACCAATCAGCACGAAGAATGCGACAACCAGGTAATCCAAAATTATTGCGTTTCGAACCCCAACCATGTCACCAGGCTAGCTCTCAAACATGGCAGGATCAGACTGTGCATATGTTGCTCCCGGAGCGAGCCGGAACAATGTCACCCGCCGGGGTGGCAGATGCGTACGCCTGGCCAGAAACAGACAGTCCGTGGGTGAGGGCCGTCATGGTCGCGACCGCTGATGGCGCTGCCAGATCGCCGCAAGGCCGATCGGGGGAAATCTCTTCCGCCGGAGATCGACTGGTTTTTGAGACCATCCGCGGTCTTAGCGACGTGATTCTGGTGGGTGCCGATACATTTCGTCGAGAGTCCTACGGCCCGGTACGTCCCCAGCCTGGCCTGGAGAAACGCCGACGGGATCTTGGAATGGCCGATGCACCCCGACTGGCGGTTGTCACAGCGTCGGGAGACTTGAATCCCGCGGCGGGCGCCTTTGTATCGTCACCAGAAAGACCGTTGTTACTCGTCCCCAAGTCACTACCAGTGGAGCGCAGGGCCACTCTAGATCCGGTCGCGGAGATAGTTGAAGCAGGTGAATCTACTGTCGATCTTGCTCAGGCAATCGAGGCTCTGGCCGGTCGAGGGATGATAAGAATCGCCTGCGAGGGCGGCCCTCGATTGCTCGGGGCTCTTACGGCGGCGGGCTTGATGGATGAACTATGTCTAACGGTCACGCCGCTGCTCTCCGGAGGCTCATACGCAGGTGTACCGGTACCCCGAATTATGGCCGGTGCCGAACTACCCGATTCCCCTCGCGGATTACAGCTACACCACGTCATTGAAGACGCAGGCACCCTTTTCCTGTCTTATCGAACATCCTGAACTGATCACAGTCGCGGCTCCCTAGGGTCCAGAGTGTGTTTGGTAGGTATTTCACGATCTGTCTCGATGCAGCTCAGCCGTCCGTAGTCTCCCGGCCATCAGGTAGTGACTTAACCCACCGTTCGATTCGCTCCCCGCCGGCAAAGAGCGCCGGGGTGGAAATCGATTCATAACTAAATCCATAGCGATCGTAGAGACGCTGCGCATTCACGTTGCTTTTATCGACGTGCAGTGCCAAACGATGTGACCCGGCTGCCATACCGCGCTCGTTGACATCGTTGAGCAATCGCGTCCCCAAACCCTGGCCCCGCCGCGAAGCTCTGGTTGCTAGTGCCTGCAGGTAAAACTCGTCTGGCTCATGAAAATCTAAGAACCGAAACATGGGTCGCAGCGCCAAGCTCATGACCAACGCCCGAATCGTTCGCCACCCGGCGACGTTCCAGAGCTGGGAGTCAAACCCCTTCTTGGCATCCAATCCCGTCATGGCCGCGGCCATCCCCACCACTTCACCGTCTTGGTCAAGAACTCGAACGTGCTCAAGACTCATAGAATGACCTGGCTGCTTACTGAGTTGGGAGACAATTGATTGCCAACGATTGCCAAAGAGGTCCGCGAACATCCCATCCGCCGCGGTATTAGTAAGCTCCGCGCAGATCCAGGAGTCGGAATCAACTGCCGGCCGAATCCTCAGAGAACTATTTTCCACTACCGACTTACCGCTCGGAGTCCACAGCGGGCACGTCACTCGATACGGGAACGGCTTCCGCATGCCAGATCCGTTCCAGATAGTCCCGAATTGATCGATCAGACGAGAAGAACCCTGTTCTAGCGATATTCAGTAGTGAGGCTCGGCTCCACCAATCTCGATCCGCATAACGCTCTTCAACGATGGCTTGCTCGGCGATGTAGGAATCGAAGTCAGCCAGCACCATGAAGCGATCATCATTCAGCAAGTTATCAACGACGCCAGCGAAAACCGAACGATCACCTCCCGAGTATGCCCCTGAAGCAATGGCATCCAGTGAACGCTTAAGAATAGGACTGGATTCGTAGTAGCTAGATGGCCGATAGCCCTTCATCTCCAGTTCGGCTGCTTCGTCTTCAGTCATGCCAAAAAGGAAGAACCAGTCTGGACCCACCAAATCGCGGATCTCTACGTTGGCGCCATCGAGAGTTCCAATCGTGAGAGCCCCGTTCAACGAGAACTTCATATTTCCAGTTCCAGATGCTTCCATACCCGCGAGAGAAATCTGTTCCGACAGATCGGCCGCTGGGATGACGGTCTCAGCGAGTGTCACGTTGTAGTTTTCCGGATATGCAATCGACAGCTTGCCTTGGCACACGGGATCGTGGTTGATCACTGCCCCGACATGGTTTATCAGCCCAATGATTTCTTTCGCCATGCGATATCCCGGCGCAGCCTTTGCGCCAAAAATGCACGTGCGGGGCACAATATCTTCCCCATCTTGCAGCCGCTGATGTAACGAAATTATGTGCAGTACTTTTAAGGTCTGCCGCTTGTATTCGTGGAGCCGCTTTACCATGACGTCAAACATGGTGTCGGGGTTAATCTCAATTCCTCGGCCCGACAACAAGGCGGTCGCGCGGTCCTTATTGCTCTGCTTGACTTCCAGCATGGCCCGGCGGAAATCAGCATCTTCCGCGAGCGGTTCCAACCGCTTCAGTTGATCGAGATCGTGAATCCAATCGGGCCCGATTCGACTTGTTATCAACTCCGCTAATGAGGGATTTGCCAAACGGATGAATCGACGCGGTGTCACACCGTTGGTCACATTGGTGAACTTATCGGGATACAGATCAGCAAACTCATTCAGGACTTTGGTCCGCAGAAGGGTCGACTGCAATTCCGCAACCCCGTTAACCATTTGACCAGCCACTGTAGCCAGATATGCCATTCGTACGGCCCGATACGGGTGCTCTTGGATGATGGACATGCGGCGGATACGCAGCTCATCCCCGGGGAATCGATCCCGCAACTCATTGAGGAATCGTGAGTTGATCCAGTAGATGAGCTCCATGTGCCGCGGGAGGAGTCGCTCTAAGAGGTCCACAGACCACACCTCTAGGGCCTCCGGAAGCAACGTATGGCAGGTGTAGGCAAAACAACGTTGCGTGATGTACCAGGCTTCCGCCACCTCATATCCCTGCTCATCTATCAGGATGCGCATCAACTCGGGAACGGCAATCACTGGGTGAGTGTCGTTGAGCTGGAACACAACCCGATCCGGCAGTTCTGCGAAGTCAAAGTCATCCGGCAGGACCTGATCAATGAAATCGCGAATCGAACAGGCAACGAAGAAATACTGCTGCTTCAGCCGCAGTTCCTTACCTTGCGGTGTCGAGTCTTCGGGGTATAGAACACTACTGATTGTTCCCGCCATAGTGGCATCTCGAACAGCAGCTTCGAAGTCTCCGGCATTGAAGACGTCTAGTCGGAAAGTTTCCGTGGCGCGGGCGGCCCACAGCCGCAGCGTGTTGACGGTACCGCTGCGATATCCAGGGACCATGTAGTTGTACGGCACTCCCAGAACTCGCTCGGCCGGTGTCCAACGGACCCGCTCTTGACCTTCATCATCGGTGTAGTCCTCGGTCGTCCCGCCGAAACCAACTTCAACGGCCATTTCTGGATGACGGAACTCCCAGGGATTGCCGAGCGCTAGCCAGGGGTCTGGCTGCTCGCGCTGCCACCCGTCCTGGAACTCTTGCCGAAAGATTCCGTGCTCGTAGCGAATACCGTAACCGACTGCAGGGATTTGCAGCGTCGCCAGCGAATCGATGAAGCAAGCGGCAAGTCGACCTAGCCCGCCATTTCCTAAGCCAGGCTCCACCTCCATTTGCCTGAGTTGATTCAACTCCAGACCGAGGCTCTTCAGTGCCGCGTCGGCGACGTCATTCAGACCAATAGCCAACAGATCGTTGTCCAATTGTCGACCAAGTAGATACTCAGCGGATAGGTATGCAACGGCCTTCTTACCGGCTGCCATCTGTTGCCTTAGGGTGCTCAACCAGCTCGACATCAAAGCACGGCGCACTGTGTGTGCCAGCGCAAAATACTTGTCGTTGTCGGTTGCACGTTCCAGACTCGCACCTTGGCCGTAGTGCAGCTCCTCCAGAAATGCTGTGGCGAACCCTTCGGAGGTGAAGATGTCCTCCCCGATTCTTTTCCCTGTCTCAGTCATTACCTACCTCACTCCACGGATCCCGAACTAGGGGTCATTCGAAGACTCGCAGAACCGCCGCCGGGTTTCACGGCAACAGAGATTCCGACCAAATAATGCGACTGGAATACCTCAGAAATCGGTCAGGGCACGTCTTGACCTGGACAGATACTCTTCTGCGGGCTTTTTACGCTGCCATCGGGCATAACTGTGTTGCAATAAGTAGCACCCTGAAAATCAGTTCCCTTGAAGGTGCCCCCGGTCAAATCCGCGTTGGAGAGATTTGCACCGGACAAGTTGGCGTCAGTCAGGTTGATCCCTATAGCGTTGGAGTCTGACAAGTCCACCTTTGACATATCTGCCCCGGTGAGATCTGCTCCGATCAGTGACCCCCAGCCGAAATCAGCGTCGGTCAAGTCGGCGCCACGCATATTCGCAAGCGTCACTGAGGCAAACGCCCAAGATGTCCCAGTTAAATCCGCGTCAGCAACATCACTCATCGGGAATCCACCGCCCACGAAACTGACGCCAGGAGCAACCAATGAGCGTGCATCTGACAACGCCATACTCAATCCCTCTGCTGAAGCGCCAGAGATATTTATTCGTCGCAAGCGGGACAGATTCATCAAGACGTTCGAGAGATTCTCTCCTTCTAGATTGGCACCCGCGCAATCGGTTTGTTGTTTGAGCTTGCAGTCGCGGACAGTATCACCGTAGCGATGCGCCGGCTCGGGATTGGCTGCCGCTGCTGCTCCTGGGTAGAGAGGGTTATCTGAGGTCATCTTGATGGAGCTGCCCGCAGGACCCCACGCGGGAGGGTCGGGACAGTCGGAATCTGATGCGCCTTTGACAGAACCGTCTGGCATCAGTGTGTTGCAGAACTTAGCGTCTTTCCACTTAGTTCCTTGATCTATGGCACCAACAAAATTGGATTCACTTAGATCGGCGCCACGGAAGTCAGCGCGACTGATATCTGCCTTGTTGAACGAAGATCCGTTAACGATAGAATTGGCAAAGTTAGCCCCGGTTAACTTTGCGCTGAAAAAATTCGACGTCGCGATCGTTGCACCAGTGAATTGGGTCGCTCGCATGTTGGCTTCAGTAGCATCGTTCAGAACCAATTGCGTCTTACTCAGATCGCTGTTTCCCAAATCTGTGCGGACCATGGCGGTTGCGGCTAGCTGGGTACCGGTTAAATCCGCGTTAGACAGGTCTGAAAATGCGACCGACCCACCTTTGAGGTTGGCACCACGCAGATTGGCACCGCGCAGGTTCGCATACGACAAGAACGCCCCCTGCAGATACTGATCAGATAACTCCGCATTGGGGCACTCGGCATAGCTGGCGATAGAGCATCCGTTC
Organism: Micrococcales bacterium; assembly: GCA_002699445.1. Taxonomy (GTDB): domain Bacteria; phylum Actinomycetota; class Actinomycetes; order S36-B12. The sequence continues at coordinate 11,219 of PAAU01000041.1, forward strand.
ACGTTGGTACCCGATAGCACTTGGTCCTTCGGGTCGCTATAGGTCTTCTGGAGTAAGTAATAGGGGTTAGTCGACGTGACTGTGATCTCGCTAACGGATGCTGAGGGACTCGACGAACTGTTCGAATCGGAGTTTCCGCAACCCGCTGAGAACAAACAGAGGGCTAGCCCAAAGATTAGTGAGGGGCCCGTGCGGCTAATCATGGGAGTACCCTAACCATCTACGTCTGGATACCCAACAACCTCTCAAGATCCGCATCGTATTTCCGTGACCTGAAACGATACGCGGGTTCTAAGCGATGACCTCGATACTGGCTGGTCCGTCCTGTTGCGGCCGTCGAATCTTGATCCGTTCCGACACCCGCTCCTTCAACTCAGTTACATGGCTGACGATCCCCACCGATCGGCCATTCTCGCGCAGCCCATCAATTACCTCGATGACGTCCTCTAACACGTCAGGATCCAGAGTTCCGAAGCCTTCATCAATGAACAGCGTGTCCATCGCGGCGCCGCCAGCTTCAGCCTGCACCACGTCTGCGAGGCCTAGAGCTAGCGCCAGCGAGGTATAAAACTTCTCCCCACCGGAGAGCGTCTTGGGGCTTCGCTCCTGATTGGTGTGCCTGTCCAGCACCTGCAGCCCCAGACCAGTGCGGTCGGTGGCTCGCTGGACCGCATCATTTTGAACTAACTCGTACTTGCCGCCAGCGATCCGAGTCAAGCGACGATTCGCCGCGATCACGACTTGCTGGAGGTACCGCTGCAAAACAAAGCTGGTCAACGCGATCCTTCCCTGGCGACTGGTCCGAGTACCCGCGGCGAGACCGGCCAGTTCCTGGATCGGTTCTGCTAGCGCAGTGACTCGGTCCAGTTCCGCGAGTGACTCCTCAACTCGTGACATGGCCTGTCCGAATCGTTCGGCTCTTCCTTCCGCCTTAGCAAGGCGGCGGGTTGCCTCATCTGCGGCCGTCTGAGCCTTGTGGAGTGCCGCTTCGGCCGCATTAGCCGTGGCCGTTACCTCATCAGCATTGACCGAGTCCGGGTCGATCCCCTGCAACTCCTTGCCTTTGGCCAGTTCAGCCAACCCTGCCTTTTCCACATCATCTTCTTCGACGACACTGGCCAGTTGCCGCAAATCATCCTCAGGCAGCAGCGCATCTTGTAGGTTGCTCAGCGATTTAAATCCGGCTTTCTTACAGTCTTGCTCGAACTGGGCTCGTTGTTCATCGACCCGGGTAACCGCGCTATTTAATGCTGAGATGGCTTCTTGTAAACGGTCGAGTTGTCGTCGTTTTGATTCAAGGTTCTGTCGTCGGGCCGCGACAGTCGCAAAGTTCTCTCGTAACTCTGCGAGCTGCTTGTCCAAATCGGTGATCTCCTGCTGTCGCGAATCCACCCGCGTTGTGAGTTCCTTTTCGTGGCCAGTGATATTAAGGATTTTCTGCTCGTTGTGCTCTCGCTGCTCCTGCAACCCAGCCAGTTTCGCTCGCAGTCTCGGCAGGTCCGCTGCCGCGGCCTCTGCCTGCTGTAGTTGACCGATGACCTTGTCGAGTTCAGCTTGCACGGCTTCCCAACGAGCATCACTCGCAGCAGCTCGTCGGGCCGCCAGTTTCTGGTTGAGATCGGCCACGTTTTTATCGGCCTGGTCACGTTCACGTTCAAACTGCTTCGCTTTCGCATCCGCAGAATCAATCTGCCCCTCAGACACCGCCTGGTCATCAGGCTGTGCCAGTTGTGGGTGCTCCGTCGAGCCACACACAACGCACGGTTCGCCTGACTGCAGCTGACCGGCGAGTTCGGCGGCCATACCGACGATCCGACGCTGCACAAGTTCCTGATGATGACTACGTGCCCGTTGGTGATCATCAATCGCCGCGCGCTGGACGTCCTGGGCCGCGACAAGTGCGGGTTGCAGGTCTGCCGCTGCCTTCGCCGCAGATAACTGGCTCGTGAGTCTGACTTGGGATTCCCGCAACACCTTTACCCGATCGGCTCGCTCCTTGTGCTGATTCACCTGCTCTTCGTGATCACTAATCAACTCGGGCAATTGTTTTTTCTGCTCGTTGAGTTCTTGCAGTTGCTTGTGAGCATCCGTAGCCTCAGCCTGAAGTTCCGCTAGTTTCGTCTTCTTCGCCGGAAGCGCTTCCTCGTCAGTAACAGCCGGCCCCAACTTTGCGGCAGTATCACCCACCTTCGTGAGGTGTTCTCTCAAACCATCAGGGTTGGCGGACCAACGTTCCAACTCATCGCGGGAACCCGCTAGTTCAACTGCTGTCGTCTCCGCCGCCATCTGCGTTGCTATAGCGCCGTTCAATGAAGTCAGCGTGTGCCCCGGACCTACTGCTCGTCGAGCCTTCGCTAGTTGGGTCTGATCCCGCGTTCGTCGCTCGGCAGTAGCAGCGAATTCGCGCTGCCGCCGGGCGAATTCCAGAACACTGTCGATACGTTCCTTCCGCTGAACTGCAGCAGTTGCTTCCTTTTCCGCCCGCTGTCGTTCCCGATCAGCGTTGTCACACACGCTACCGGCCGAGGTGACCTCCTGGGCCAGCACAGCACCGATGGATTTCAGTTCGTTCGTAAGCTCCGCAGGGTCTATCTCTTTGATGAGTTCGACCTGCTCCTCAGACAGTGCCGCAGCCTCCAGCGCGGCTGCTCGCGCCTCACCGACCGAGTTCTTCTGCTCAGTGATCCGCACTTTGGCTTGTTTAGCCTCTTCGGCCAGCAATTCCGTGATCTTGTCGTACTGCCACGCGCCAAAAAGGCTAGTGAGTAGTTTGCGGCGGATATCGTCGTCGGCCTCGAGGAATCGACTGAACTCACCCTGTGGCAGCAGCACTACTTTGCTGAACTGAGCTCGGTCGAGGCCAACCAGTTCCTGGACTCGAATACCGGCTTCCTTGTGGTCGTCGGTGATCAGTTCGGTCGCACCGGCATCCTTCACTCGGAACAGCGCAACTGCAGCATTTTCGGTAGTGAATCCGTCACCCCGCCTTTTGGGGCGCTGGTGTTGCGGGCTGCGCACAACTCGATGCTGTTGACCATTCACTGAGAAATCAAGTATCACTTCAGGCGTCACATCGGGTTCAGCGAAGTGCGAATGCATCCGAGCCAGATCGGCGGAGTCGCTCGCCACTGCGCCATAGAGGGCGAATGTGATTGAATCCAGCACGGTGGACTTCCCCACCCCGGTAGGGCCTTCCAACAGAAATACCCCGCTCTCGGCGAGACGCTGGAAATCCACCACCTGCGAATCTGCAAACGGGCCTACCGCGGTCATAGTCAGTTGATGCAACCGCATGCCTACTTGGCCTCCTCACCGCTCGCGGTCACGACGCCATCGATCAGCTCACTGCGAACCTGATCGGGTTCCGCCCCGGTGTGAAACTCCATGAAATCCTTGGTTACTAGAGTTGGATTCTGTCGCTCCAGTCGACCTAGTGGTGCTAACTGGGTTTCTCCTACCGCTCCAGCCGGCTGGAAGTCCAGTGCGATGGTGTTGTGCCACACGCCGCGCAACCGCTCCATCGGCGACTCTGGCCGAACGTTGTCGGTCAAGATCACTTTGAGCCAGGCTCTGGTGTCCCCTGGATCATCGGCCGCCTGGGCGAGCAGTTCCTCGAGGTTCCCTTTCTCTTGGCGCATTCCTCGTCCCACCGGGATGGGTAGTCGCTCGACTGACACTGTGCCCGTGCCATTGATCTTCACTAGCGCTACCGACTTGGTGTGGTTTCGTTCCGAGAACGAGAACGCCAGCGGTGACCCGCTGTAAGCAACTACGGTGTCCGATTCCGCGAGAGATACCGTCTGCGGTCCATGCAAATGACCCAAAGCTGTGTAGTTGAAACCATCGAAGACTGCTGCCGACGCATCAGCGATACCACCGACGGAAATGTCACGCTCCGATTCCGATTCCTCCGCCTTGGCGGACCCACCCTTGATGAAGGCATGTGCCATGACCACGATGCGTTCCAGTCCGCGCTCGCCTGCGTCAGCCCTGATCCGTTCAGCGGCAGCCGCGAGCACCGCCTCGTGACTACGGTCCGCCTCTAGCTCAGCCATCACCGCGTCCGGAAGCAGGTAGGGAATGCCGTAGAAACCGACGTCACCATATTCATCACTGAGCACGACAGGTTGCGTAATCCCGGGCACGTCAGTGCGAAGATGCACTCCGCTATCGGCCATCACTTTGCCGCCGTAGCTCAGTCGAACCGCACTGTCGTGATTTCCGGGGGTGAGGATCAATTCCACGTCAGACTTCGCGAAGGCCGCGACGGTCTCGTCGAGAATCTGCACTGCTTCCACGGGCGGGAGAGCTCGATCGTAGATATCTCCAGCCACCACCACGGCAGCGGCCTGTTGCTCTTGAGCCGTAGCAAGGAGCCACTTGCAGAATTCGCGTTGGTAGTCCAACAATTCCTGATTATGCAGTTTGCGACCCAGATGCCAATCCGAGGTATGAATGAACTTCATCGCTCCCCCAATCTGTCGACATTGCACCCCTGGCCTGATGTCCGGGCGCAAAATATCCGGCTAACTACAACCCATCCGACCATGGATACGATGGAGCGAGAGAAGTGCCCCTGCATTCCCCCACGCCGCAGGGGCACTTGGCTTTCGAACCCAACTTCCGCAAGAGTCCGATGCACCACTCGTATCTAACCATCACAATCATGACCCCGATGGTGTTGTTCCCATCGTTGATCGTGATCGACGGAGTTGTAATCTCGCTACAGAGAATCACAAGGCTCCGACACCACCCCCGAATTTGCAGTGGCGCTGCTCTAGCAGGTGGAAGACATCACGGTCCTGCCCGACAGGTGGTCAAGTCGTTGCCAGAAGTTAATCAGATAAGTAGTAGTCTCCACCGCTAACGTGGCTTGGCCGAACCGGTTCTAGTCGTCTGATGCGTCACCTTTGAGTCCGGAAGGACACTTTTTGATTCGGCCCACCACCAGCGTCATTCTTGCCGCGTAACTCGATTACGTATTTGGTGTTGGGCTTTAGCTTTTTACCCTTTTTCAATTTTCTGAAAGTCTTGGAATACGTGCTCGTGCCCGAAACCTTTAACTTCTTCTTCTTCTTACCGTTCCAGTCTTGCCAGGACTTACCTTTCTTCTTTATCCGGTATTGGTAGTTCGTCACCTTGGCGCCACCATCGCGTCGCGGTTTTTTCCAAGTCACCGTGGCCCGAGCCATAGCCACGTCGGCCCGCATCACATCCGTGACTGTTCCCGGTGCGGCAACAGGCTTATACAGCTCAGCAACGTTCGGGGTATCCGGAAAAGCGACACCGCCGGCAAACAAGATATTCCTGTCACGCAATACGGTACTGACCTGGCCTCGTCGATCTGTCGACATCCCTCCGACTGTGCGGAATGTCTTGTCATAGGGGTTGTAGGACTCCCCAGATCCATCGATGCCAAAATCATCCGGACTAGTTCCAAAGAACCCATTAGCCACAAGAACATACTCTTGGCCTTGGTAGTAACCAACAGAAGCCGAATGGGCCGCGCGACCCATGCTCATGGAGGCATCCCGGACGAATTTTCTTTTGCTGGGTTTGTATCTTTCTGTGGACGCCTGTGTTTGACCGCCTCGCCAGCCACCCGTTACGAGGACCGTGCCGTCCCGCAATGGCGATGCGCGATGGTCGTACCGGGCCGTAGACATTGCACCGGTGGAAACGAACCTCGATTTCTTGGGGTTATACAACTCGGCACTGTTTAGCGCTTCGTATAGACCGGCTCGCTCTGGCTGCGACACCGAGCTGGTGCCACCGGTGAGAAGGACAGAACCGTCTTGCAGTACGGATGCGGTCTGTATTCTGCGAGGTACTGTCATGGATCCGGTTGCTTTGAATGTTCCCGTTTTCGGATCGTAGATCTCTGCACTCTGAAGGGTTGCGCGTGTCGATGGCGATTCACCACCAGCAACAAGCACTCGTCCGTCGTTAAGTAGCGAGGCCGTATGCAGTGCGCGGGCCTCCGCCATGGAACCCGAACGACTGAAGCTACCGGTGGCCGGGTCATAGATTTCTGCGTAGGTCTCCGGCGTGCCTCCAACAATCAGTACCTTCCCGTCATCTAACACGGTCGCCGTCGGGTTGTTTCGCGGGACAGCCATAGAACCTGTGGCGGCAAAGGTCTTACTTTTCGGATCGTAGATCTCAGCGGAACTCAATTTCACTAATGGCCCTGTCGAAAAACTTTCTCCCCCCACGAAGAGAACGCGTCCATCCTGAAGTCGAGTCTGCGTTCCAAAGGTTGAGCCCGCAATCATCGAACCTGTGTCCGAAAAGGTGCCGTTCTTCTTGGCCGAACTCGCCGGGACTGCGACCAACGCCCCCGCCAGGAGAACCGCGGCAAAACTTATAGGAATCAGCGAACGAAATGGCGACATAGGCGAGACAATATCGGTTGTCGACGCTCGAAGACGGTTTAGCGAAGCCGAATATGCAGGCGAGATTTATGGCGTTCGGCCCGGCGCCTCATTGGGGATCGCTCCACCGTAACGACGGTCGCGACCTGCGTACTGTTCAATCGCTCGCCACAGATGCCGCCGATCCACATCAGGCCATAACTCTGGGATGAAGATCATCTCCGCATATGCGGACTGCCACAACAAGAAATTACTTATTCGCTGCTCTCCGGAACTACGCAGGAAGAGATCAACGTCAGGCATATCGGGTTCATCGAGGTACTGGGCAAACAAGTTCTCATCGATACGCTCTGGGTTGATCATGCCGGCTCGCGCCTCTTCCGCCAACCGAGCTGCCGCATCGGCTATCTCTGCCCTACCGCCATAGTTCACGCACATAGTTAAGGTCATGACATCGTTGTCATAGGTCATCTCTTCCGCGACCTCGAGTTCAGAAATAACTGACTTCCACAAACGTGGCCGACGCCCAGCCCAACGAACTCGTACTCCCATTTCGTTCAATTCATCTCGACGCCGGCGAATAACCTCGCGATTGAATCCCATGAGGAACTTCACCTCGTCGGGAGATCTTTTCCAATTTTCGGTTGAGAATGCGTAGACGCTGACCCACTTCACTCCCAACTCAATCGCGCCACTTACCAAGTCGTAGAGCGCATGCTCTCCTGCCTCATGACCCCTGGTTCGGGGAAGACCACGTTCTTTCGCCCAACGACCGTTACCGTCCATGACTACCGCAATGTGCCTCGGTAGCTGATCTGAAGGGATATCTGGTGGTTGAGCTCCTGAGGGATGTGGCTCGGGCTTGCGGAAACTGTTGGTCATGTTCGCTCTACTAACCGCAACGATCGCAATCCTCGCTCTAGATGCCACTGCAAAAACGCTGCAACTAACGCACTACCTTCTTTACGGTGTCGTTCTTGGGAAGCTTCAGCAGTCGGCCAGTCTCCGGACAGCAAAGCGCCGAGTAGCTCCAAAGTTTCCGGTCGCGGCGAACTCGCTCCGGGTGGCCTGCAGTTTCTACAGACTGAACCGCCAGAGGCGAAATGGAACCCTCGATGCGGTCCGATAGCACCGCATCGAGCGCAGGTTGTGAATGAGGGAGACCAGCCGGCAACCGCAATCGAGCGCAGCAGATATGCGTCAAGAATCAGTCCTGGATCATGGTGCCCGTCAGTCAACGCTCTTAGCCCCGCAACGAGCAAAAGGAACTGTTGCGTAGCAGGTTCCTTTTCTTCGGCAGTAAACCGTTCGGCTGCCTCTAGCATGGCCGACCCGGTAGTCCAACGCGGATAATCAGCGCACAAAACCGATCCGTGCGCTTGAACCGATTCAGCCTGTGTGACGGTGTCCAGGGATCGACCTTGATACAACTGGACATCCACGTGGGTGAAGGGCTCCAGCCGGGCTCCAAAGCGACTTTTTGATCGCCTCACTCCCTTAGCAACCCCGCGAATCCGACCATTTTCCCTCGACAGCATGGTGATGATGCGATCAACTTCGCCCAAATCATGGGTGCGCAACACCACGGCTTCGTCCCGATACGTGCGCATTCAGCCATTATCCCATTGACACGCGCGAAAGCCGGTGAAAGCCGCTCCCAAGAGTGGGATTAGGCTAAGCGAGTGAGCGAAGATCCCGACAGCGAACACCACGCGGGTCGCTGGCGGCGCGTAAGGATTCCTGACACGCTCAGGCCTCCGCCAAAGCCGCAACATACGGGCGGCGAAGCTCTGTCGGCTCGCGGCAAGCCAAAGCCGCAATTACCGGTGAGCGATCACGTCCAGCTCATCGCATTGGAACCTCGGTTGCTGCGCCGAGCTGTGGTCTTACTGCTCGTTATCCTCACCCTTTATCAGCTGGCACTCTGGCTCTTCGGTGCTACCGGCCATTTTCTCTTTCTGATATTGCTCGCTTGGCTTGGAGCAATTGCCATGGAACCGGCGATCCGCTGGTTCGAACGTCGGGGAACTAGTCGAGCAATCGGCACCTCGATCACAATGTTTATCGGCGTCATCCTTTTTGGCACGGTGATCGTCATGTTTGGTGGAGTTTTCTCCGCCCAGATTGCTCAATTGGCCCGAAGTCTGCCCAACATCATCAACGAGGTGGTGCTGTGGGTCAACGGTCAGTTCGATCTCAATATCAACCCTAATGAGATCATTCAGCAATTTAATCTCGACGCCAACATCATCGCGAACTTTGCCAGTGACTTCGCCGGTGGGATCGTAGAGGCGTTCGGCTCAGTATTCGCAGTGGTCTTCGACCTGCTCACGGTGTTGGTCTTTTCTTGGTACTTGGCCGCCGACAGTCCACGATTGCGTCGGACCATTGCCTCCTGGCTGCCGCCCAAGCGGCAACGAGTGATGTTGAAGGTGTGGGACATCAGCTTGGCTAAAGCAGGTGGTTTTGTTGCCTCGAAACTAATTCTGGCGCTGATCTCTGCAGTGGCTCATGCTGCGTTCTTCTGGTTTATTGATCTTCCCTACTGGCTGCCGATGGGCGTATTCGCTGGGTTCACCGCCCAGCTGATTCCCATCATCGGAACCTACTTGGGCGTCGCGGCTCCCCTTGTTATTAGTTTGACGGACCAGCCGACTGACGGGATCTGGATCATCGTCTTCGCCACGATCTACCAACAGATTGAGAACTACTACCTCACCCCTCGCGTTAGTAGGGCCACTATGAACATCCATCCAGCCGTGGCATTAGGGGCAGTATTTGCTGGGATTGCGATTTGGGGGCCGATCGGAGCCCTAATTGGTATTCCGATCGCAGCCGCGATCATTGCGGTACTGGATACGTATGGGGAGCGCTACGAAATTATTGCCGAGATGTCGGAGGAGCCCGCATCCGAGCAGATGGACGAGTCAACGGCTGCTGATCAAGATCTCAGCAAGCAGCAGCCGGACCAGGACACTGTAACGGCCGGTAAGTCACGGGATTTGGGCTCAGATTAGAACCCCAGTCGATTCATCTGCTTGGGATCACGTTGCCAATCTTTGGCGATCTTGACTCTCAGGTCCAGGTAGACGCGAGTCCCCAACAGTGCCTCTATCCGTTTGCGCGATTCCGTTCCGATACGACGAATTCCCTCACCACGACGTCCTACGACGATGGCCTTCTGGCTATCTCGCTCGACGAACAGCCACGCATTTATGTCCACCAGCGGATCTGACTCGGCCCGACCCTCACGCTGTTGCATTTCCTCTACTACTACCGCAATGGAATGCGGGAGCTCATCTGACATACCGGCCAACGCGACCTCACGAATAATTTCGCCCACGAGTGTCTGCTCAGGTTCTTCCGTGATAACACCGTCTGGGTACAGCGCCGGACCGTCCGGAAGATCTCGCAATAACAATTCCGTCAGAATCTCCAAGCCCTCGCCAGTCCGCGCGCTGACCGGCACAATTTCATCCCAGTCACGCTCGGAATTCTCACCGAGCTCAGCCACTGCCAGAAGTTGAGCCCCAATCCGCTCGCTTCCCACTAAATCAGTCTTGGTCACTACCGCGATGCGCCGCCCACGATTGGCACTTGCCGATTCGCGCGCGATCAGCCGATCTCCAGGCCCCGGCTTTTCGTTAACCGGAAAGCATTGCACCATAACGTCAACTTGGGCCCAGGCTTCCCGTACCTGATCGTTGAGACGTTTACCCAGGAGTGTTCGGGGCTTGTGTAAGCCTGGCGTGTCGACCAAGACAAGTTGAGCGTCCGGACGATGCACCACGCCTCGAATTACGTGACGTGTTGTTTGCGGACGTTCAGAGGTGATGGCAATTTTCTGGCCGACAAGGGCATTCACTAACGTCGACTTTCCGACATTTGGTCTTCCCACGACGCAGGCGAAACCAGAACGCATAACTTCAACTCATTTCATCAATGGTGAGTGGGTTGCCATCACTATCGGCCTGAATAACTGTGTGACAGCCAAGTTCGGCGGCGGCGGCGATACCCAGTTTCTCGTTTCCCACAATGGCAAGAGCATCAAGGCGTTCGGCACCGGAAGCGACAGCCTGCGATACGGCTACCTCGATCGCACTTAATCTCAAGGATGGCAGCGCAACTTCGGCCCCGGTATAGGTCCGTCCAGTGTTGTCTCGGACTGCAGCTCCAGCGGCAGCTCCCACTCGCGCCAGTGCCGCTCGGGCGAGAACTACCAACTTGTGATCGTCGGGATTCAACTGGACGGTCACTGGTTCCCTCCTCTGGCCTCGGCCTCGTCATCCTCTATCTCTGATGTTTCCGGTGGCGAGGCCACAATTGTGCCAATTCGGTTGCGTCGCCCTTCCGCGGACTCCGCGCGGAGACGCCAGCCTTGCTCGACGATTTCCGCTCCAGGAATCGGGACTCGACCAAGTCGCAGAGCGATGAGCCCACCTACCGTGTCGACTCCCTCGACATCTGCATCCAAATCGATATCGGCGGCCTCACCGAAGTGCTCCAAGGAGACTCGCGGGCTCACTCGAAGTTGTCCCTGCGGCAATGACACGATCTCGGGGACCTCCTGATCGTATTCGTCGGCAATCTCGCCCACTATTTCCTCGAGGATGTCCTCAATGGTCACTAGCCCCGCGGTACCGCCGAACTCATCGATCACAATCGCGAGATGCTCACGATGTGCCTGCATCTCGCGCAACAGGTCATCCACCGGTTTGCTATCGGGAACGAAAGACACGCCACGCATGAGTGACTCCACGCGTTCGGAACGATCTGCATCTCGATGTTCAAATAGCCGCTGCACTACGTCCTTTAGGAACATGACCCCGACAACGTCATCTGTCCCTTCGCCAATGACGGGAATTCGAGAGAAGCCAGATCGTAAAGCGAGCGACTGTGCCTGTCGCAGGGTCTTTCCCCGTTCGATAAAAACCATTTCCGTACGCGGCACCATAACTTGCCGGACAGTGGTGCCACCCAGATCGAATACCGAGTGAATCATTCGAGATTCTTGATCTTCGATAAGCGCTGCCTTTTGCGCGGCATCAACGGGCTCGCGCAACTCTGCCTGAGTGCTGAAGGGTCCAGCTCGGTAACCGCGACCCGGTGTTATCGCGTTACCCACCAGAATAAGTAGTTTCGTCAACGGGCCTAGGACTGCCGTAATCAGTTGAGTCACACCCAAGGTCGCCAGAGCAATCCGGGTCGGATGCTGCCGACCTACTGTGCGAGCGGAAACACCGAATAGGACATAGGACAGCAGCCCCATAATCACAGTGGCTAGGACCAGGACCCATCCGAATGACCAGCTCAGGAGCTCCGCGAGCAGACCGACCACAGCCGCAAAAGCGGTGAGGGCAGTGAAGGTGCCAGCGAGAAGCAGCGAGTTCACGTAACGCACCGGGTCATCGGCGACAGCTAGCAGCTTTTCTGCGCGACCGTTACCTGCAGCAACCTCTTCCTCGAGTCTGGCTCGTGACAGTCGAGCAAAAGATGCTTCCGCGGCGGCGAAGAGCCACGCCACCGCGACCAGCACGATGATCAGCAATAGCAGCCAAAACTGCCCACTCATTCACCAGCTCCAGACGCCAGTTGCGCTTCGTAGCGCGTCACCAACTCACGCTGACGTCCAAACATTACGATTTCTTCTTCTGGTTCCGCATGATCGTGACCCAGCAAATGAAGAACGCCATGCGTCAGCAAAATCCGCAACTCATGATCACGACTGTGACCGGCCACGACCGCCTGTCGATCGGCCACCTCCGGGCACAGGACCACGTCGCCGATGACCCCCGAAACGGGAGGCTCGTGTGGGGCGGGTTCCCGCAGCCCATCCATGGGCCAACTCAATACATCGGTTGGACCTGGCTCATCCATCCATTCCACGTGGAGCGCGGCCATAGCTTCCTCATCCACTAGCGAGATGGAGAGCTCGGCATCCGGCGCCATTCGCAACTCGTCTAGGAGGAAATCAGCTAGTAGGACGAGATCCGCTACCGACGAATCGTCATCGGTGTCGTTGCTTATGTCAAGATTTCTATCGGATTCGATGGTCACGCTGCTCACTTCGATGATGGGATTTGGCGCGCTCGTCGTAGCGACCATAGGCTTCCACAATTCGCCCGACAAGTTTGTGTCGGACAACATCTTGGGAATCCAGTCGACAAAAAGCAACGTCTTCGACTCCGGAGAGAATGTTCTCGACCACCCGCAACCCCGACGACTGACCGCCAGGTAAATCAACCTGAGTCACGTCCCCGGTTACCACCATGGTGGAGCCAAAGCCCAAGCGGGTAAGGAACATCTTCATCTGCTCCGGTGACGTATTTTGGGCTTCATCCAAGATGATAAACGCGTCATTTAGCGTCCGGCCACGCATGTAAGCGAGCGGAGCAACTTCAATAGTGCCGCTAGCCATCAAACGTGGGATTGAGTCCGGATCGGTCATATCGTGCAGGGCGTCATACAGAGGCCGAAGGTATGGGTCGATTTTTTCAATGAGAGTTCCAGGCAAGAATCCCAGCCGCTCACCAGCCTCAACGGCGGGACGCGTCAGAACTATTCGGTTCACTTCTTTTTCCTGCAACGCCTGCACAGCTTTCGCCACCGCGAGATAGGTCTTTCCGGTACCAGCCGGTCCGATGCCAAAAGTCACAGTGTGGTTGTCGATCGCGTCAACGTAATGCTTTTGCCCCAAAGTTTTTGCCCGAATCGTCCGCCCCCGTGAGGACAAAATATTCGCGGTGAGCACGCTGGACGGCTGATCGTGGCCGGACCGCAGCATGGCAATCGACCGTTCTACAGCATCCGGGCTAAGTGACAGACCGGTATCCAACACGGCCAACATCTCGACAAATACCTGCTCACAGAGCTGAACATCAGGTTCAGCTCCCACAATCGTTAGTAGATTGCCACGGGCATGAATGTCCAAGTCGGGAAATGCGTCCTCAACAACCCGCAGTAGTGAGTCTCCTGAACCCAGGAGCGCCACCATTGGCTGGGTATCAGGAACGGTCAATCGCGCTTCGGCGGTCACTGACGCCATTCGCACCTCTCAATGGGAGTTCCCTAATGGTAATGGCGAACCGGCAAGAGTTGCACAAGCACACCTATCCGGCTGGCCAACCGAGCTGCCGACCGCCAAGTACATGCAGATGTACGTGGCGAACACTCTGACCACCTTCGTCGCCGGTATTGGTAACAAGCCGGAATCCCTCATGGACTCCCTCCTGCTGAGCGACTGTTGTAGCAGTCTGAACGAAACGTCCAGCCAATTCCACATCCGCATTTGCCAATTCGGCAATATTTTCGTGATGTTGCACCGGGATGACCAGAATATGGGTGGGTGCGGTGGGGACAATGTCGCGAAAGACGACGAAATCCTCGTCGCGATAAATCACGTCCGCTGGGATATCTCCCGCTGCGATACCGCAAAACAAACAGTCACTCATTTTCTTAGCCTACTCAAATCGTGTCGCCAGACGACAGCACGAAACCGGGCACAACCCATGGCTAACTCCATCGGCCTGAGCGTGTGGCGACAATTGCTGCAGCCACCACTCCAGCTGTAGAGGTCCGCAACACCGAATCACCCAGACGAACCGCGTGGGCTCCCGCCTCGACAAACCGACTCACTTCCTCACCCGATAAACCACCTTCGGGTCCAACAATCAGTAGCAACGTCTTGGCCTCGAGAATCGCAGTCGCCGCGAGCCGGTCGTGCGCCTCCTCATGCAACACCAAAACTTGAGTATCTCCCCCAAATAGATCGATTACCTCACTTGTTGAATGCAGTTCAGTTACCTGGGGCAGTCGGGCCAATCGAGCCTGTTTACTGGCCGCTTTAGCCACCGAGCGCCATCGTCGGAGTCCCCGCTCGCGTCGATCTGCCTTCCAAACCGAAATACTTCGTTCGGCCGACCACGGCACTATCCGATCTACCCCACATTCAGTAAGCATCTCGACAGCGGACTCCCCTCGATCGCCCTTGGCAAGTGCTTGCACTACGGTCAATGACGGCAGAAGTGGATCCTCATCCACCACTGTTTCAATCGACACACTGAATGCTGCTGGCTCGATCTCATGCACCGAGCCCCTCACCCGTCGACCCTCACCGTCGACGAGCTCAACACTTTCATGCAACCGGAGGCGCAGCGACCGGATTCCATGTTTGCCTTCGTCACCAGACACCTCGACATGAGTGCCGGTAACAGCATCACCGAGTGACCCCGGCGGCAACAGAAAGACCGGCGGACTCATCTTCCGGAAAACGCGTCCTTGATTCGTCCAAAGAATGTGGGCTCTTGCTCGATTGGATTTACCGTGATTTTTTCTTCGCCGCGAATGGCAGCCAACTGTTCGAGCAACGCTCGCTGCCCGGTATCCAGTGACGTTGGGGTCAGAACATCGATGTGGACCACAATGTCGCCTCGTCCCTGGCCCCGCAGATGAGGAACTCCTTGATCCTTCAGAACACGTTGCGCTCCCGCTTGAGTTCCTGGCTCAATATCAACGATTTGTTCCCCGTCTAAGGTTTCCAGCGGAACGGTCACTCCCAGAGCGGCAGCGGTCATGGGCACCGGCAAGGTGCAGTGCAGGTCATCACCTTTGCGGTGAAAAATCGGATGTGCCTTTTCCTGAATCTCTATGTATAAATCCCCCGCCGGGCCGGCTCCAGGACCAACCTCCCCTTCGCCCGACAACTGAATCCTGGTACCCGATTCCACACCCGGTGGCACTCGGAAAGCCACCGTTCGCTTGGTACGAACTCGACCGTCGCCGGAGCATTCGTGGCACGGGTTCTGGATAATATTGCCGAAACCTCGGCATTGTGGGCATGCACGCGTGGTCATCACTTGGCCGAGAAAGGAACGCTGCACCATCTGCACCTCACCTCGCCCTTTACACATGGTGCAAGAGATGATGTCGGTGTCGGGCGCATTGCCGCGACCCTCGCAGACCGCACAAGCAATGGCTGTCTCAATGGTGATCTCACGATCTGAACCAAAGACAACCTCATCAAGTTCGACCTCAATTCGCACTAAAGCATCTTGGCCGCGTTGGCTCCGTGGCCTCGGCCCTCGTGGGCCGTTGTTGCCAAAGAAAGTCTCCATCAAGTCAAAGGGATCGAATCCACCCGACTGGCCTGAGCCTCCCAACGGATCGATCCCGCTGTCGTAGAGACGACGCTTCTCAGGATCACCCAAAACTTCATAAGCTGCGGTCACCATCTTGAACTGATCTTGCACTTCAGGATCCGGATTCACATCCGGGTGCAGGTCGCGCGCCAACTGACGATAGGCGCGCTTTATTTCCTGCGCATCGGCGTCCCGAGTCACTCCGAGAATGTCGTAGTAATCAATCTTGTCTGCCATCACTGCTCCGAGAGGATCCGACCGAGGTATCGAGCCACTGCTCGCACCGCCGTCATGCTTGTGGGGTAATCCATGCGGGTGGGTCCAACAACGCCCAGATGGGCGAGTGCTCGATCGCCAGGACCATAGCCTGAGGTCACAACCGAGGTGGTTGTCATATCGGCTACGTCATTCTCCCGACCAATTCGCACATGTACTTGTTCAACTGCGGTGGCTTCGCCCAGTAGGCGCAACAACACCACCTGTTCCTCCAGAGCTTCAAGAACCGGATGAACTGTCTGAGGGAAGTCACGATCGTATCGAGCAAGGTTTGCTGCCCCTGCAACCACTACTCGCTCCTCTACCTGGCCACCAGCGGCTTCACCGACTGCACTAAGTAGTCGTGTCACAAGGGCTCGCTCTGCCGTTGGGAACTTACGGTCAAGACCCGTGACCAGCTCATCAATGTCTTCGAAGGGCTGCTCTGCTAGGACCGTGTTGAGTTGGGTCCGAAGATCGGCAAGCATCTCGGCAGCGACCGCTGTCGGGAACTCAATCACACGCTGCTCAACGCGCCCAGTATCAGCAATAAGAATCAACAAAACTCTGTGAGAGGAGAGCGACACCAGCTCAATATGTCTCACTCGAGACAAGCCCAATGAGGGGTATTGAACTATGGCAACTTGGCGAGTTAGCTGCGACAGCAGCCGCGTTCCACGCTCCACCACATCGTCGAGATCGACCGCACCGTCCAGGAAAGATTGGATGGCTCGGCGTTCTGCTGGTGAGAGAGGCTGGAGATTTGCCAACCTATCCACGAAAAGGCGGTAACCCTTATCAGTGGGGATACGACCGGCGCTTGTATGGGGTTGAGCGATATAGCCTTCGTCTTCAAGCGCGGCCATATCGTTGCGGATGGTGGCGGATGACACACCTAAATCATGTCGATCCACGAGCGCCTTTGACCCTACCGGTTCCTCACTAGCCACGAAGTCTTGAACGATTGCCCGCAGGACTGCAAGGCGACGATCGTCAGTCATACCTCGCTCCTTCCCCACGACCTTCCCGGACGCTGTTAAACCGTCGGGTTAGCACTCCCTATGTGACAGTGCCAATGGTACCTGGGCTCATGGTCAACTGCCCAAAACTGCCGACGCTCCGGCACTCCGCCTACAGCGGAAAATCCCGCTCTACTGCTAGATTTTAAGTGGCTCGTGGAGTTTGCGGAGCCATCCCCATGACTAGTCGAGGAGTACCCGTGGCCTACACCACCCCGGTATCACCAAATCCTGAGCCTCCCAGTGAAGATGACATCAAAGACATGCTGTCCCAGATAGGTAGCAACTGGGGTGTAGTTCTTGCCTTTGGCGTCATAACCCTGCTAATCGGTATCGCGGTCATGGCATGGCCAAACGCAACCGTAGGCATCATCGGAATCTTGTTGGGTATCTGGTTACTGATCAGCGGCATCTTCTCGTTAGTAGGTAGTTTCACCACCAGTGGGGACACTGGTAATCGGGTGCTAATGGGTATCGCTGGTGCCATCGCGATCATTTTGGGAGTGCTGTGCTTCCGCGGTGAGGCCGTAGAGATTCTGGCCTTATTTGTAGGAATCGGCTGGTTGCTGCAGGGGATTTTCCAGACCATCGTCGGCGCCCAGGCGAAGGGGCAGCCGGGTCGTGGCTGGGATCTCTTTCTCGGAATCCTCGGGATTGTCGCGGGTATCGTCGTGCTGGTCTGGCCGGCACCGTCGCTATTTGTCTTGGCGTGGGTTGCGGGTATTTGGTTTGTGATTCTTGGCATCATCACTATCGTGGCGGCCTTTCGGCTGAAATCAGCGGCCGAAAAGATAGCAACGGAATCGGACGACTCAGTAGTTATCTAGCCCTAAGTCCTTTGGTGACGCTAGGCATGCTCGAGCAACTCAACTGTCACTCGGTCGGCCAGTCGACGTCCCGCCAACGTAAGTGTCAGCGGTTCACCTACTGAAAGCAGCCCAAGTTCCCGAAGTTGCTCCGCTTTAGCGGTGATATGGTTTCGGTTCTGCCCAAGGTCGGCTGGATCAAGTCCCTGAACCAGTCGGATGTGCAGCATCACCAGTTCAGTCAGTAGCTGATCTTCGGTTAGTTGTTCTTCCCCTGCCCGCGGACTCTTTCCTTCCTGTAACGCCGCTGCCCAACGCTGCGGACTCCGATGATTCCACCAGCGTGAACCCGCTAGATGGCTATGTGCACCCGGTCCGATCCCCCACCAATCTCCGCCGCGCCAATAGTTGAGATTGTGTCGGCATTCATGTCCCGCTAGCGACCAGTTCGAGATTTCGTACCAGTTCAAACCAGCGGCACTCAATATCTCGTCCGTCGCGTCGTATGCGGCCGCCGAGTAGTCCTGATCGACTCGAGGAACCTCGCCGCGGCGGACCCGACGGTGTAACGCGGTACCCGGCTCGACTTTGAGTCCGTATGCGGAGATATGTCCCACCCCTGCGTCCAACGCCGCGGCAAGGGTGCTCCGCCAGCTACGCAAATCCTCACCCGGGGTGCCGTAGATCAGATCTAGACTGACCAGCGAAACCCCCGCCGCAAGAGCTTCTTGTGCGGCCGCTACTGCCGTACCAGGTGAATGAACTCTATCTAGTAGGTTCAGCACCTGCTGATCCGCGCTTTGCATTCCCAGCGAAAGTCGGTTGATCCCGCAATCCAACAGTTCTTGCAGTTTTTCGCCACTGATTGTTTCAGGATTTGCTTCGACGGTAATCTCTGCGTTCGACGCGAGGCCCAGTTGCTGATCGATTTCGTCAAGAACAGCACCCAAGTCACTGGTAGGCAGCAATGTTGGTGTTCCGCCGCCAAAAAATACCGTATCGACTCGACGATCTGGGCTGAGTTCTCTGGCTGCCAAAGATACTTCATCAATGGCCGCTTGACGCCAAGACTCTCGAGAACCGTGGCCCGCCTCGCCAGGCACGTAGGTATTGAAATCGCAGTATCCGCAACGGGAGCTGCAATAGGGCACGTGCACGTACATCCCGAGAGAACGTACCGGCTCTCGTCGCGTCAGGACCGACTCCATTCTTCCAGTGTCACTCACGCGACCTGACACTGGAAGTGGGGCGGACCCAACGGTCCGCCCCACTTCCAGGTGAACTCAACGGTATCGAGTCCAATGAATGTCTATTTCGTGTACATACCGTCGATCATGTCCGCAAACTCTTTCTCGACCACTTTGCGTTTCACCTTCAGGCTAGGCGTCAATTCGCCGCCCTCAATGGTCAGTTCCTTGGGAAGAATCCGGAACTGCTTGATGGTTTCCCATCGATTGAGACCCGAGTTAAGTGCGTCAACGGCTGCCTGAACCTCGGCTTTGACCTGATCATCATTAGCCAGTTGTTCTATGGTAGCTCCGGCTTTGCCGTTCTTATCGGCCCATGCCGCAGCCGAGTCCGGATCCAAAGCCACTAGGGCACTAGCGAAGTTTCGCTCGTTCGCAATCACGCACACTGCCCCAGCGATACCGCACTTGGCTTTGAACTGGGCTTCAATAGCGCCCGGCGCAATGTATTTGCCACCGGAAGTCTTAACCAAGTCTTTCTTACGGTCGGTGATCTTGATGCGTCCTGCATCGTCGATGACACCGATGTCACCGGTAGCGAACCACCTGCCCGGACCAGGTGCCTGATCACCAAACACCTCTTCATTGGCTTCGTCACGGTGCCGGTAGGCCCGCATCACTCCACCACCACGGACCATGATCTCGCCATCGTCAGCAATCTTGATCTCAGTTCCGGGCAATGGTTGGCCCACAGTTCCGGCCATCTTTGATTCCGGACGGTTAACGCAAGTAGCCGCAGAAGTTTCGGTCAAACCGTAGCCTTCCAAGATTGGCATGCCGACAATATCGAACCACTCATTGATCTCCGCGCTGAGTGCAGCGGATCCGGAAACCATGTAACGCAGATTGCCACCGAGGCGTTCTCTCACCTTGGAGAAGATCAACTTATCAGCCAGGTTGAGTTGCCAACCGCCGTAGTTTTCGCCGTTCAACTTTTTCTCGTACTCACGGCGCCCTACCTTGAACGCCCAGTTGAAGAGCTTCTCCTTGACACCACCTTCTTCAGCCATGTTCGACTGAACTCCCGCATACACCTTTTCGAAGATTCTGGGGACAGCTGCCATGAGGGTGGGCCGCACGATGGGTAGGTTCTCAACGATTTTGGGCACTCGACCATCAACAACCGTTATTCCACCAGTCTGGAGGTGCGCTCCGAGCAGAACCTTGCCAAAGGAATGCGCCAGGGGTAGCCACAGGAACTGCACATCGTTCTTATCCAGAATGCCCAACGCATCCATAGCGGATGCTTCGTAGGTCCAGTTGCTGTGCGTGAGCTCTACGCCCTTTGGCTTGCCAGTCGTGCCAGAGGTGTAAATCAGCGTCGCCAGTTTGTCGGGACCCGTGGCATCAACCCGCTCCTGAATCAGATTGGGGTTGTCGGCCAGCGCCGCCTTGCCCTTCTCTCGCAGTTGACTCCAGCTCAAAACCTTGTCGCCATCTCCATCGCCATCCATCAGAATGATGGTGCGCAGTCGCGGCAAGTCGCCATCCGCCTTATCAGCTTGCGACTGGTCTTCCGCTATTAGGATCGTGGTCCCGGAATCCTCAAGGATGAACTGCACATCCGGCTTCTCCGTGCTCGGGTACACCGTTGTGGTTGCCGCGCCAGAAAGCATGATGCCATAGTCAGCGACTATCCAATCCAAACGAGTGCCGCTCGCGATGGCGATCCGATCTTCCATCTCAGCGCCGAGGCTCACTAGTCCGGCCGCTATCTCGGAACACTCCTGCAACATTTCGTCCCAGGTGTAGGACTTCCAACCATCTCCGTCGGGTTTGCGGAAGGCCTCCATTGGACCGCTTTCCTTCACCCGATTAAGAATCAACTGACCAAATGATGGCGCAGGAGTGGCCATTGGCTCACTTAGTGAACCGCTGGTTCGACCTGCCGAGGGCATTTCTGACATTCGGTGCGCCTCCTTTAGGCGTATGTGGGACTACTCGAAAGATAGTGACAAACACGGCTCTTTGCGCGCGGTTAATGGAATTCACGTGTTTCCGCCGCCACGGATTTCCCGGATTAACTATTTTCGATCCTGATCAGTGGATAGCGCAGCAATGAAAGCTTCTTGGGGGACCTCCACTCGGCCCACCATCTTCATCCGTTTTTTGCCTTCCTTCTGCTTCTCCAGCAACTTACGCTTGCGTGAAATATCGCCGCCGTAACACTTCGCCAAAACGTCCTTCCGCATGGCCCTAATTGTTTCGCGAGCAATGATTCTTGAGCCAATGGCGGCTTGGATCGGCACCTCGTACTGCTGTCGTGGGATCAACTCTCGGAGTCTGGACGCCATAGCGACGCCATAGGCGTAAGCACTATCCCGATGCAGGATGGCACTGAACGCATCTACCGGTTCGCCATGTAGAAGGATGTCGACCTTTACAAGATCCGATGCTTGCTCTCCATCCGGCTCGTAATCTAAGGACGCATACCCCTTGGTCCGCGATTTCAACGCATCGAAAAAATCGTAAACAATCTCGGCTAGCGGCAGCGTGTACCGCAGTTCGACCCGGTCCGTCGACAGATAGTCCATACCCAGCAGCGAGCCGCGGCGGGCTTGGCACAACTCCATAATGGTGCCGACATAGTCCGCTGGGGCAATGACAGTCGCCTTCACTATGGGTTCGGTGACTTCGGCCACCTTGCCGCTCGGGAACTCACTGGGGTTAGTCACCACAAGATCGCTGCCGTCATCCATCAGTACTGAGTAGACAACACTCGGCGCCGTAGAAATAAGGTCGAGACCAAACTCTCGCTCCAATCGTTCCCGCACGATTTCTAGGTGAAGTAAACCGAGGAAACCGCAGCGAAAACCGAAACCTAACGCAACTGAGGTCTCGGGCTCGTAGATTAAAGCGGCATCGTTGAGCTTTAGTTTGTCCAGCGCATCACGCAAACCGGGATATTCCGACCCATCGATCGGGAAGAGTCCCGAGTAGACCATCGGTCGTGGATCCCGATACCCGCTCAGCGATTCCACTGCCCCTGCGCTACTTGTCGTCACCGTGTCACCAACTCGGCTCTGTCGGACGTCCTTGACTCCAGTGATGAGGTAACCGACCTCACCTGCTCCCAAGCCTGGTGCGGCCGTCGGCTCTGGGGAGATTACGCCGACTTCTAGCAGTTCATGGGTGGTCTCGGTGGACATCATCAGTATCTTGTCGCGATGCGAAAGCGCTCCATCCACCATGCGAACGTAGGTGACGACACCGCGATAGGTGTCGTACACCGAATCAAAGATCAGGGCTCGGGCCGGGGCTTCGCTGTCCCCTAAGGGTGCCGGCACATCACGAACGATTGTCTCCAGAAGCTCTGCCACGCCTTCGCCTGTCTTGGCTGATACTCGAAGCACGTCATCTATGTCGCAACCAATGATGTGAGCGATCTCCGCCGCGTACTTATCTGGTTGAGCTGCCGGTAAATCGATCTTGTTCAAGACCGGTATGACCTGGAGATCGTTCTCTAATGCCATGTATAAGTTCGCCAACGTCTGCGCTTCGATTCCTTGCGCAGCATCCACGAGCAATACCGCTCCCTCGCATGCCGCGAGCGAGCGCGAAACCTCGTAGCTGAAATCAACATGGCCAGGGGTGTCGATTAGGTTGAGCACATAACGGACACCATCTTCAGCCTGGTACGGCAGCCGTACCGCCTGGCTTTTGATTGTGATGCCGCGTTCGCGTTCGATATCCATTCGATCCAGATATTGAGACCGCATATCTCGATCTGCAACCAAGTCAGTGGCCTGAAGCATCCGATCCGCCAGCGTCGATTTGCCGTGGTCGATGTGCGCAATGATGCAGAAATTGCGAATCACACCGGACGGCGTGGCTCCGGGTAGGGGTTCTGTCACAGTGTTCGGCTCCATGAGGCACACCAGGATTTGGTGGATTGGGGTGATACACGGCTATTCTAGGGGGCGTTGCCTCGGAACTGGGTTCCGCGGCTCCCACAGACTCAATCTGTCCATCAAAGAGAAGCGGTAGGGCCGTCGCGACATGGCGAACATCAAGTCACAAGTTAAGAGAAACCGAAGCAACGAAAAAGCGCGCCTCCGCAACAAGGCCGCCAAATCTTCGTTGAAGACCTCAGTACGCCATTTTCACGAGGCGATAGCCGCTGGCGATGCAGAGCGCGCCCAAGAGCAGGCTCGGCTGGTGGGCCGCGAACTTGATCGCGCCGCTAGCAAAGGTGTGATTCACAAGCGCCAGGCTGCAAATCGGAAATCAGCAATTTTCACTGAGGTCGCCAAACTCGGCTAGGCACCGGTCCCCGCGGGACTCGAGTTCAGTCTTCGGCTAAGCGCGCCAGACGCTCGATTTCTTGTTCCAGGATGGCCAGTTTTTGCTCGTCATCGAGGGCCGTAGCGCCATCGAGGCTCCCCTTCATCTGTACGTCCAGATCAGGGAGGCGGACCGATAGCCGCGCGATTCGTTCCCCAGTAGCTCCCCAAGTTCGTGCATTTTCGCGAGCCCGTTTCGCCTGCCATGGGCGAATCGCAGGCCCAGGGTTTCCTCCGCGCATCCCAGCTAGCGCCATCATGCGCAGCCCATGGGCCAATGCAGCCACAACGGATACAGCCACCCCCCGCTCTCGCTGCGCCATCAGCCGCAGCTGGCGAGTAGCTTCCGCGCCGTCGCCCGCCCAGACCCGATCTGCGAGCTGGAAGGCAGACGACCTGGTCTGCGTCGGCAGCATGTGTTGCACCTGGTCAACATCGACGTTGCCATCCAAACTGTCCGCGACGGCTTGCCGCACCGCACCAAGGAGTAGCGCCACAGAGTCGGTCCCCAACGCATCGATAAGCCAGTGTTCTGCTCGATCACTGATTTGGCCGCCCTGATCTATGGCTTCCTGGCGCAACAATCCTCGAACATCTCGCTCCGAAGGTCGATCACACTTGATGACCTCTCCGCCCGCCTTATCCGCAGAATTGATCACACCGCGCCCGCGTTGGCCACCAAGGTGGGTGAGGATGAGCGGCGGCGCTTGATCATCCGCGATAGCCACTTTGAGAGCCTCAACTATCGATTCGTCTGCCTGTTCCACTGACTCCACCATCAGGATTGGTGGTTCACCGAAAAGGCTTGGCGACGAAGACTGCGCGATATCTTGCGCCAACGAAATGCCACTGTCGGACTTGCGGGCGCAATCCAAACGCCGGATCTCGCGGTCTGGATGGGCTTTCTGAATTTCTTCTAATCTGCGAGCAGCGGCTCGTTCAACGAGAACTTGCTCGGGTCCCGTCACCACGACGACACGATCTACGGCCGTTGGCTTCGATGACTTCGCTGCCATAGGGCGATAGTGTCATGCACTCACCATAGAGATCGACAGCGCCTCGCCTCAATACCTTGCCTCCTAGGATGAAATGCCGCTCGAGATCCGCGCGTCAGTCAACTCCCAGGCGATTTGCTGCCCTGCCGCACAACACCAGCGTCTGCCGTGCCACCGCGATATTTGCCGCCATAGCGGCGCTTTAGCCACAACAAAACGAGGTAGAAGGGGATTGTGGCGAGGTACCAAATCGCATCCGGCACCACAGTGTAGGGAAGCGTTTCACCATTGGCGGAGAACAGCGAAGTCTCGTAGTACGCGGGGTTGTATGCACTGGGAATAAAGAGAAACGTCTTGCCAATGCTTGTCCAGTCGACAATGTAGTTAGAGATCACGCCCCAAGCCCAGATGATTCCGAACTCGCCCCAGTGCCAACGGGTGAAGTGTTCCCGCTTACTGCGTCCCAGGATCAACCAGGCCAGACCCACACCAATCATGAAAATCCCGCCGTCTTCGATGGTATGAGCCAGACTTATGTACCACCGGGGTAACGGATTTTCGGTGAGGCAGACCTCGTTGTTGGCGACAAAGTGACAACCCTCATGCACCGTAAAAGAGTCACCCAACAAATCAAACGCGAACTCCCAGATCGCGCCTATGAGACACCCTGCCCAAAAAGCAAGAAATATGGCGAGATCACACCTCCTGGCGAAGTAAAGATAGAACATTACGATGATCGCCAAGGACGGAAGAATGAGATCCGTGACCCACTGATACTTCGCTAAGTCACCCATGTCGTCACCTCACACATTGATGCGTCAAGCTCCGTCGAACGACGTAGCCGATAACAGCGGAAGTAGGTGCCACGGACGGCATCGTAGTCCGTGACGGGAGTCGTTTCATCAGGGCAGACAAATCGGGATGCGAGATCACAGGAATTTTCTGCGCTGCAACGCTCAATCCATCCGAGATAGACGCAGTCGACTCTCGGTCACCGACACCGCCGCTGTACCAAGTTGGTCCGTGCGCAACCATATGGCACCCGAATCTTCGTATTCTTCTTTCGTATCTTTCGCCGGATGACCGTAACTATTTGGGCCGGTTGAAACGATAGCCATCTTCCCACCCACCCATTGGGCAAATCGGGGGTCTTGATTAGGCGAGCCATGGTGAGGTACGACAACGACATCATGTGATTGTTGTGGGTAGGTAGACCGAATCCTGGCCTGAGCCTCGGGCTCTATGTCTCCAGTAGTCAGGACCGAAAACCCATCTCGCCACTGCGCTCGCAAAACTATGCTGGAGTTGTTGTCCCTATCGCCACCGACAACACGGCTGGAGTGAGGCACCGGCCAGATCACTTGCGCCGCAGCGGAGCTCATCTCCCATTGATCCCCCGCCGTGAGGTAACCCACGGGAACCGAGTGTTGTCTTGCTATCGACTCAACTTGATGTCTCCCTCGATCAACGTCGACTGTCGGCGGTACCAAGATTTGTGACACTGAAACGTGCTGGACGACTTCAGCTAGCCCGCCGTAGTGATCTTCGTGGAAGTGAGTCACAACCACCTTGGTGAGGCGTTCTACTCCCGACTGATTCAGGCATCGCAGGATTCCCGAGTCTCGAGATCCAACGTCCACCAAGACGGCAGCCTGCGCACCATCTCGCAATAGCACCGCGGCACCTTGTCCAACGTCACAAACGATGACCCGCCAATCGGTCACACGATTTTGTGCAGCCGAGTACCAGCGCCAACCAAACCCCATCGCGATCACTAATGCTGTGACAACGACAAAGATGATGAATCGCGATTTCGTCAGTCTCGCGCTGATGAAACTAAGCAGCCAAATAATCGACAGTCCGACCAGGATCGAAGCCGGCAGCACTTGGTTGGAGCTGTGCGCATCACCCCAGTGAGCAATCCCCACCAGTCCCTTAGCAAACCACACCGCCATAGCACCCAAGTAAGTTCCTACGGTCGGCTCAACAGCACCGATGACAGCTGTCAGGAGTCCCAGAACTGTGATGGGGGCGACGAGCGGAGCGGCCAATAAATTCGCTGGTACCGAGACCCACGATACGGGAGCGCCGATCGCAAAAAGTAGCGGCGCTGTGGCTGCCTGGGCAGCAATAGTTACGGTACCCGCCAAGATCATCACCTCTGGGACTCGACGAAGCCCCATGAACCGACGTCCCACCACTGCCAGCGGACCAGCTGCCGCTATGAGAGCTGCGGTTGCCACCACGGACAGCGCAAATCCAAGTGATACCGCCAGCGCGGGTGCGGCCAGCACTAGGACTAGTACGCACGAACTCACCAACGGAAGCCCACGCGGTGCCCCGCCAAGCACAACACCGGCCAGCGCTACTCCACCCATCACAGCGGCTCGTAATACGCTCGGTTGAGGTCCAACGAGGATGACATACCCCAGCAGCACTACTGCGGCGAATCCCACTCGAGTAACCGGCCCGAACCGCGCGAAAAATGCCAGCAGCAACGACGCAGCTAATACGATCGCGACATTCCCACCGGAGACGGCGGTTAAATGGGAGAGCCCCGTTCGCTGCATGACTTCCGCGAACTGCGGCGACTGCCGAGATTCATCGCCGATAGCCAATCCGGCCACCAGGCTGGCCGGTTCAGCGGAAGCGGATGCCGTCGAACGATCCAGGGCTTCACGCAGAGGCGCTACTGCGGCCAATACCGGCCCGGAAGCATCCACTAGTCGCATGGAACCGAGAGCTGATAGTGCTGCTCGGTCCCTCCCCGGCGGCAGCTGCGTGATCCTGCCCAAGAATGTGACTCGGGCACCAACGGATATATTCGGGATATCAGAACCTACGGCAAATATGCGAACGGGCAGGGAAACAGCAACAGATCGCGAACCAAGTCGAAAACTAGTAGTTGTTGCAGTCAACATGACCCTCATCGGTTGTCCGACTCCCGCCTGAACCGGCTTGATGACACTAGTAGTACGAACTGTCCAATGAGCCCTCTCCCCCACTACGCTGCTGGGTGGTTGCGCCCCAGAGCGTGCTAGCGACGCGGTCACCGCACCAGCCACTAGCGCCAACAAGATCACGACCAGCAACAGGTACTTCCGCCACAAGATCACAGTCGGTATGGCCACGGTAATCAGCACCACCAGAGCAGCTGCGAATGACCACCAAGCGAGGAAGGAGCCTGACCAAGCCGCAGCCGCTAAGGCGAACGATCTTCCCCCCATCACTACACAGTCACCGCATCACGAAATCCCGCGAGAGTCAGATCGCCGATTCCTGGTACCTGAATCAAGTCATCGACGGAACGGAATGGACCTTGCTCGTCACGCCAACTCACAATGCGCTCGGCAATCACTTCGCCAATACCGTCTAGTTCCTGCAACTGGAGCGAATCTGCGCTGTTTATATTGACGACAGCTCCCTCGGCAGCATCAACCGGATCGGCAGGGTTCGCCGTGGTTTCACCGATCTTTCCGACGCGTAGTTGCTCCCCATCGACTAAACGGCGCGCAAGATTCACCGAACCGTAGCTATGTCCTTGACGCAATCCTCCAGCCTGTTCGATCGCGTCCAGAACCCGCGCTCCGGCGGCAAGACGTTGAATACCCCGCTGCCGAACAGCTCCTCTAACGTCGACAAGAATCTCGGTTTCTTCCTTCAGCGGATCCGGACTCGACATTGACACGATGTCACTGGCGGTAGGAGTTCTGGATGATGGCTCCGACTCTCGATCACCAATGGCTGACGGCACAGTTTGGCGCGGCACCTCAACGGGATGTGTGCTGCGTCCAGTCCACCACCAGGCGACAGCCAAAAGTATTGCCAACGCGGCAACTGCCGCAATACCTCGGAGATTACTCGAGTCGATGGAACGCCTGGTGGGTTGTGACATGCCACGAGCATGCGACTCCGCACCAACAACCCATCGGACAACTCAGGATTGGGGACGAGCGGCTGGTTCAGTCAGCAGTGGACTCTGCTTCTGAGTTTCCACCACTTTTCTTCTCATCGATGTAGCGCTTGATGTTGGCGCTGTGTCGCACCAGCACCAAGAGCCCCAGAGCGATCCCGAAAAGCCGCGCGTCACCCATGAAGGCTGGGAAGAAGAGCCCGATTGACATCATGACGGCAGCGGCTACCACGACTCCCATGCCCACCCGGCGAAACACGAGGTAGCCGAGGATGAAGGCGGGGATCAGCCACAGCAACCAGCCCGGATTCGTACCTAGGAGCGCGCCCAGAGTAGTCGCGGCACCTTTACCACCGCGACCACGCAACCATGGGGAGGTGATATGCCCGACCACGGCTGCAAAGGCAGCCGTCTCGCCGGCGGCGTCCCCGAACCAGTAGGAGAACAACACTGCCGGTATAAGACCTTTCAGGACGTCCAGGAGACCGACGATGATCCCGATGGTGCTGCCTAGCGTCCGAGCGGCATTAGTGGCACCAGGATTTCCTGAGCCCGATGCTTGCAGGTCTATACCTTTGCGTTTGGCCGCAATCACCGACGGACTGACGGAGCCAATCAGGTACCCGACGACACCGGCCAGCAGGAGCTCATTCCATGCAACTCCGTAGAGGCTCATCAGCGATCTGCCGCCGGGGACACAATCGCGGCTAACGTCCCTGGCCCCACGTGAACACCGATAACGGATCCCAATTCCCCGATACTCACATCCGCCTGTGGAAGACCAGCACGTAACTTGGTCGCCAGTTCGATTGCTCGTGACTCTGCATCCAAATGCATTACTGAGACGCTGCATGGTTGGTCACCGGCATAACCGCCAGCCAACTCCGCCAGTCGGGCGAGTCCTTTGGACGCGGTTCGAACCTTTTCCAGCGGCTGCACTCGTCCACTAGCTAGCTGGAGAATCGGCTTCACTGCCAACGCGCTGCCGATCCAACGCTCGGCAGCACCAATTCGGCCACCGCGTCTCAGATACTCCAGTGAGTTCACATAAAAAAGCACCCTGCTGCGCGCAGCAGTCTGCGTTATAGCTGCGGTTACATCTTCGAGGGACTCATTATTTGCCGCGGCACGGGCTCCTGCCAAACATCCGTAACCCAAACCCATCGAAATGGATCGTGAGTCTACGGCCACCACTTTTGTCTTCACTCGATCAGCCGCCATCCGGGCGCTCTCGAAGGTACCCGAAAGATCCGCTGACAGATGAGCCGAAATCACTGCCTTACAGCCCTCGTCGGCCAACTCGCGATAGACCTCTTCAAATACGGACGGTGGCGGGCGTGAGGTCGTTACCGCAAGTTTGCGACGCATAGCTTCCGCCACCTGAGGTGCGGTGATATTGACGCCTTCCTCGTAGGTGTCGTTAGAGATCGTGACTCCAACGGAAACCACCCGGATACCCCAATAGTCGAGAGCTGCCTGCGGGAGGTTGGCGGTCGAATCAGTAACAATGCCAATTTTCGCCATGACCTGAGCCTACGCAGCGGCTGGCCTGATGTCCGGGCAATAAGAGTTGAGATTAGCTACGGAACAATATTGACTAGCCGGGGCGCACGTACAATCACACGCTGCGGCTCTCCGTCCCCGATTGCGGATTGCGCGGCCGCAGTGTTTAGTGCCAATTCCCGTAACTCGTTCTCGGCAATATCTGGATCAACTTCGAGTCGATGGCGGACTTTGCCCTTGATTTGAACAACGCACGTCACCGCGTCCGCACGGACTAACTCCTCATCGACCGACGGCCAGCCGGCGCGAGCAACTGAAGGCTCGTGACCAAGCTCTGCCCACATATCTTCCGCGGTATACGGGGCGACCAGCGAAAGCAACAACGCAACTGCCTCAGCGCCTTCACGCACGGCCGGATCACTCGGACCTGCACCACTATCAATGGCTTTCCGAAGTACATTTACCAGTTCCATCGTTCGCGCCACGGCAACATTGAACCGGAATGTTTCCACTGCCTGCTGAGCGTCAGCTATTGCTCGATGAGTAGCTTGTCGCACCGGTCTATCCCCGGTGCTTGCATCTGCGTCCGGGTCACTAGTCACATCACGAGCAACTCGCCAAGCCCGGGCCAGGAAACGTTTCGCTCCAGCCGGGGAGACATCCGCCCAGTCAATATCATCCTCAGGTGGCCCCGCGAAAACCATCGACAGACGGACCGCATCTACACCGTGCTCAGCGAGTTCATCAGACAGCCGAACTACATTTCCTCGAGACTTAGACATAGCCGAACCATTCATAACGACCATTCCTTGGTTAAGGAGTCGGGTGAAGGGCTCGTTGAACTCGACCATGCCTAAGTCATAGAGCACTTTGGTAAAGAAGCGCGCGTACAGCAAATGCAAAATGGCATGAGTAACGCCACCAACATACTGATCAACCGGCATCCATTCTTTGGCCACAGCTGGATCAAATGGACCGTCATTGAGGTGCGGGTTGAGAAATCTGAGGAAATACCACGAGGAATCGACGAATGTGTCCATCGTGTCAGCATCACGTTGCCCCGGCCCTCCGCAGGTAGGGCACGTTACATTGCGCCATTCTGCTGCGGCTCCTAGCGGAGAGGTGCCTTTAGGAGATAAATCAAGATCAGCCGCCGGTGGCAACTCAACCGGTAAATCTTGTTCCGGAACTGGAACCTCACCGCAGTTGGAACAGTGGATAATAGGAATGGGGGTACCCCAGTAACGTTGACGAGAGATTAGCCAGTCTCGCAAACGATAGTTAGTCGCTCCTTCGCCCTGGCCATTCTCCGCAAGAATCTCGACTATCCGCTCGATCGCCGATTCCTTACTCAAACCGTCCAACGGCCCCGAGTTCATCAGAACGCCATCACCTGAGGTCGCTACTCCGGTGAGGGCCGGATCCTCATCTGCTGCAATCACTGCTCTGATCGGCAGATCAAATTCACGGGCAAAGTCCAGGTCACGCTGATCGTGGGCCGGAACGGCCATGATTGCGCCAGTGCCGTAGTCGGCCAACACGTAATCACTTGCCCAAATCGGCAGTCGCTCACCGTTCACTGGATTTATCACGTATCGGTGTAAGAAGACTCCAGTCTTCTTACGATCGGTACTGAGCCGATCCATCTCGCTGGTTTTTTGCACCTCGGCCAGGTAACTCACAAATTCGTCTTGGGCTGGACTGCCTTCTGCCAGCTCCGCCGCGAGATCACTATCGGCAGCGACGACGAAGAAAGTTGCGCCGAATAAGGTGTCTGGGCGAGTGGTGTACACAGTTACCGGTTCCACACCGCCATCGATCTGAAACTCAACTTCTGCCCCAGTCGATCTGCCGATCCAGTTGCGCTGCATGAGCAATACCTTCTCGGGCCAGAGTTCTTCGAGTTGCTCCATATCGTCGAGGAGCCGCTCAGCGTAATCGGTAATGCGGAGGTACCACTGAGTGAGCTTTTTCTTCGTGACCGGTGAATCACAACGCTCACATAGACCGTTGACTACTTGTTCGTTAGCGAGAACGGTCTGGTCAGTCGGGCACCAGTTCACTTGGGATGCGCGACGGTAGGCCAATCCGCGCTTGAACATCTGCAGGAAGATCCATTGATTCCAGTGGTAGTACTCCGGGTCACAGGTATTCAGCACCCGGTCCCAATCAAATGAACAGGCATAACGACGCATCGAGGCCTTTTGCTGCTCGATATTCTCGTAAGTCCATACCGAAGGATCAATCCCACGCTTGATTGCTGCATTTTCCGCCGGCAGACCGAATGCATCCCACCCGATGGGGTGCATTACATTGAAGCCTCGCTGAACCCAGTAGCGGGCAACAACATCACCTAGGGCGTAGGCCTCCGCATGACCCATATGCAGGTCACCTGAGGGGTAAGGAAACATGTCCAGGACATACATTTTTTCCCGGGCATCTTTCGGGTCACCGGAGCGGAAAGGCTGTAGCTCGTCCCAAACCGGAAGCCACCGCTCCTGCATTCGATGTGCGTCGTAGACGTCTTCGGTCGCTCCTCCAACGGAGTCGGCGCGGTCGGTCATAGTTTCCTTTAAGAATCTCGGGGTCCCACGCAATGGTAGCGAGTGGTCTAAGCCTCTTTGCGCCGCAGGAACCCCCTTACTGCTTCGCGCGCGTTGTCGTGGATATGTGGTCCATGAGTGAAGACTGCAACGCGATAGTCAAGCTCTCCCAAAACGTGTGCAGATTGTTCGTTTAGTTGGGCCGAACTACAAAATGCGGCAACGGGCCAGCCCATTCGACCCGTCATGTTCCAGATCGCATCGCCGGTGAACAAAACTCCCGTTGGTTCATGTCGCAGACTGATGTGACCAGGCGTGTGCCCGGGGGTGTGGTGCAGGCTCACGCCGCCCGCCAGGTCTATGACCTGACCGTCATCGAACTGTTCAGATACTGGAACCGGATCGAATCCACCGACTCGGAGTCGACCAAAAATACGACCTAGGATCATCTCCCTGTTCATCGGCGGCGCTTCACCTGAGGCGACATAGTTAGCATCATCTTTGTGTACGCCAACCCCGGAGAGCCCACTGCGCCGGACCAAATCAGCAGCTGAACCAGCATGGTCGCTGTGGGCATGTGTCAGGATCACTTTTTGCACATCAGCGGGGTGCTTGCCAATCGCAGCTAACCCAGCCACGATACGTCTCGAGGCACGCTTAGTGCCGGTATCGACCAGGATCACCGACCCGTCATCGTCAACCAGGACCAAGGTGTTAATGAAGTCTCCCAGGGTGGGGATGCGGTACACACCAGACGCCACCGGAATAATCGCTGCCATAGGATCAGTCTCACCTACCGCGGGTCCAATATCCTGCCGGATCGGTGACTGGCCTCCGCCACGGGCTAGGACCACTCCGCAACAGACGGTCCATCAAACCCGTAGGCCAGCATCCGCTGCAACATTTGTGCCAGTGCCTCAGTCCTGCTCGACTGCGCTTGCAATCGGTGCACAGTTTCCACCTGCCACCGGGCACCATTGCTCTGTCGCTCTAAGCGAGCATGTACCGAGGCAAATGCCGATTCGATGTCTTCAGTCGCCACACCCGCGTCGTCCAATGCGTTTTCCGCAGCCGGGAGCAGATCAGCCAGAATATCGACGACCGATCGCCGGACTACTCCTCCTTTCGACACATCGGGCCACGCCAAATCGGTTGATAGCCCTTTCTGTGCCGCAGCCCAGAGATTAGATCGCACTTGCTCGAACGGCAACCGATCACTTACGTCAGCCTGAGCCAGAGCAAGCGTTGCTCCAATCATCAATGCGGTGTTCCCCACCATGTCCTCAATTGTTGGCCCAGTAGGCAGGACGCGGAACTCGATGCGTACATGACCTGATCCGCTGGGGTCGTAGATTGGTCGATTCCAACGCCAGACAGTGCCGGCATGCAATCTCAGCTCATGCAAGGCCGGGGGGTCAGCAGCTGGATCGACGTCGAATAAGACTGGCAGGATGGGCGCGAAGTGTTCTACGTCCTCAATGAATGATTCGGCCGCTCCACGACGATTCCAGTCTTTGCCTAAGAAAACGCGACGTTCCGCGATCGGTGCCGCCCAACCACTGACTGCTTGAGCGAAGATCGGAATTCGGTTATCGGCCCACAACTTTCGTTCGAGGAAGAATGGCGAGTTGGCTGCCAATGCGAGAATCGGTGCTGCCACTAGATGGGCGGCGTTTAATGTGGCGGCGAAATTGTCCGGCGGGACACGCAAGTGAACCTGGAGAGCGTTATTTGCTCCTTCTGCCACTATCCCCGGGAATGTGGCGGCAATGGTCTCGGTCGGGCCATCGATACGGATTTCATCGTCAAATTTGTGTCGGGATAGAGCAGCCGCCATCACTCGGTATCTAGGCTCCGGCGTCATGATGTCAGGTCTCAGCAGCACTGATTCACTCAGCGTGGGTAAGGTCCCAGCCAGGACTATTTGTGCTCCATGCGCTCGGGCCGCTTCTTCCAGGCGGCCTAGTCCGGATCGCATATCTTGAGCGATGCTTGCGAACGGCCGACCCATAAGCGGAACCGGAGCGGTGTCGTATTCCGCCGTAAATCGGTCTACTTCAGTAGCAGCGCCAGCTTCAGCCGCTATCTGGACATTGCGAGTTGCTGGCTGAGCCTCGTGATCCACGAGCGATACTTCAACTTCCGTACCCACGGTCAGTGGCCCGGTACCGAAGCCCGGTTTGGCGATAAGCGCCGCCAACTCCTCAGCCTGATTCCGGATGCGTTCACCGAAGAGCAGGTAGTCCTGCTCCTCGAAGGAATCCTGGTCAATTGCTTCGCCCATATCAGCTCCTGGTTAGACCGTACCGAAACCTACTAACCTTCGATCGGTCTAACTTGTTCATTCGCCAGGACTCCCAGACGTCGTCTCACTACTTTGGCGTCATGTATTTCTGGCTCATGATGCTGACCGCGGGGGTCTTGATCACCTCCGGCGCGATCATCGCATTCCGGGAACCGCCGATCCGCGGCGATAGTAGTAGGTCACTCGGCATCGGGACGGTCCTGGTCGGAGTTTGCGTGCTACTAGCCTTTGCGGTTGGCAGTCCAGTTGCGCTAGCACTTGCA
This sequence comes from Micrococcales bacterium, assembly GCA_002699445.1. Classification (GTDB taxonomy): domain Bacteria; phylum Actinomycetota; class Actinomycetes; order S36-B12. The sequence goes on from PAAU01000041.1 coordinate 45,862, forward strand.
ATTATCTGCAGTGGTATCGCTCTGGTGGTGTTCGGTCGGTCTCTGCTGCACCGTCAGCAAGTCCAACCGCTACAGCACCGCTAGAGAACCAGCAGCGCGCCAACCAAGAGTGCTTGCGCGCCGTGATATGTCACGTGCACAAAGGTGCGCCCTCCTGGGGTAGCCCCTACGAACCTTCCCCAGGCCAACAACGCATCGGACAACGAGAACAGCGCTACCCCCGCAACCGCCGGGATCACCGCCGTACCCATACCCAGCACTAGGACCGCGCCCAGCGCCAACAGGTACACGACTACTATGACGCCCATTCTGGCTGACTGACGCCAGGCATCAATAGCGATTCGACGTCCCACCGTCGCCAAGATAACGACAAAGACGACTCCGCCCGCCACTAACCAGCTGGAAGCTAGCGGCACCGTTAGAAAGCCGACAATGTAGGCGATATGGCCCATTAAGAAGGCTGATGCACCCGGGATAAATCGGTCGAACATCAGTAGTACATCCCCGGCGAGCCCAAAAGTAAGTCCCATGACGAACCACCACCGCACCGCCTCATTCGCGGGCTCAATGGTTGCCGCCACAACGATAAGGGCTACCAGCACCAAGGGCTTCGCCACGTATTCAACGCGGCTTCGATCGCTAGCTACTGCCCACCAGTCGGTTGGTGCTGCAACGAGCGCCAGGCAGGTTGCTACCCAGGCGATCGAGGTCATTGGTCTGGCGCTCGATTGGTCAAAGATCGCTCGACAGCAGCCGCTAACCGAGCACCTACTCGTTCATGAGTCTGCCAGCCCCAATGCAATCCGTCTGGGTTATTGGGGCCCGGCAACACGAGATCATCTAGAACGATGCCTGGGATCTCTTCGCTTTCACACCACGCAACGGCCGCCGCAACTGCTGGCGGGTGGGGTCGCTTCGAGGGGTACAACTCACTGTCGTAGGGAGTGGGGAGCAGCCGCACAATAGGTAAATCAGGCCGTATATAGCGAATGCCGGACACCATCCGGCTCAAGTAGTGATTACTGACTACGGGCGGGAGCTGACTGAAGCGGCCGCCTGTCCATGAAATCACCCGTGGCGCAGCTGCCAAATATGCTCTTCGAGTTGATCGCCGCAACCCTCCCGGACGCAGGTAAGGCATCACCTCACGTAGCCCGGTCGGCATCGCGGCAGGCAACTGATCCATGTGGCCCAGAGACAGAACGACTGCATCTGCACGAGGCAGATACTCTCCCCACACGACCGGATCTTTGGTCAAAGCCCACCAACCGTCGCGAGCCGTAAAACCCAGACGTGACACTAGATCGACCTCAGCACCCAGAAGGCGGGCACACGTTGTTGTGAACAGTTCAGGATGCGATGGTGGCACTGGTCCCGAAGGTCCGTGAAATGCAAGCGAGTCGGCGAAGAACAACAACCGGGGCGCTGGCTCGGTCATGTGGCAAGATCATCTCCGACGCGCGCCTGCTTAATCATGTCGCGTCGGTACATTTCATCGATGCCACGGTCGACTAACTGATCAACGTTTTCTTCTTGCCAAGGCATGTGAACGACCCGACCACCTGTCAGCTGGACATCCGAAAGCGGGTCTAGATCACTTCGTAGTCGTTGCTCAATTTCTTCAACTCGCGGTCCAGAACCGAGCGCTAGAATCACGAACTGTTGATTATCCCAGCGAGACAACGCATCCGAATCGCGGAACACCGGCACCAGACAGACAGCGACCTCTGAAACTGCTTCATCGGATTCGCCTGCTGCGGTGTGTGATCTCGGTACAACTTCCAGAACAGTACAGCTGATTGGCTCTTGGAATCGTCGACCGAGTGCCATCAGTTCTCGACCAACTTCGGCCAGCCCTCGACGATTGAGCAGACCGGTCTCAGCATCGCGCACTGTCTCTGACTGAACTCCATCCATGGCCGCCACTAGCGCCATCAACGATGACAGCCGGATAGCGTTTATTGCTACGGCTAAAACAGTGGCTCCCACCATGGCCAGCAGATACCCCCCTACCTCCACAGACCCACTTAAGAAAGCGGCTGAGCCCAGCCAAAGCAACCAGATCGCAGACACGGTTGAAACAAACCAGAACGCTCGCAATAGCGCCATGCCGGCGCAAACCAGTAGCAAGACCACAAAAATGGTTTCGGCGAGGCTGCCTGCCGCGGCCATTGCCACCGCAAAACCCAGTGAGGCCACAATCAAGGTTCCGGCCGCAACTTGCTGTGGGTTGTTGACTAACCCGCCGCCGCGCTTTACAACCACAACACCCACCAGCAGGATTAGACCGGTTAGACCAACTATGAGGGCAGCCGCAGCGGTAACGGCCGACTCCTGAGGTCCAAGTCGAAATAGCGCGGCTAGCATGAGCAGAAGCCCGAGAGCGATCATGAGTAGCGGCAAAACTGCACTCGCCATGGAATCACACAGTTCGTGGAACGATCGTGAATAGTCGGAACGGCCTAACTCCCCCATTCTGCGACGCAAGAAGCGAGGTGGCCACATCTTGGGTACATCATTTAGACCTGAACGATCTCTTGTCTTGCCACGCTGCTGATACTTCGGAGCGGACGGTTCATCGCTCACAGAATCACCCCAGCGTTACGGTGAATGGTGGAGCTGAGGGGACTCGAACCCCTGACCCCTTGCATGCCATGCAAGTGCGCTACCAGCTGCGCCACAGCCCCAATGTACCGCCCTAATGTACCGGAATGGTTGAGGCGCGACACACTCGGTCCCGCGGTAATCATCAGACCCATCCGCCTCAGCCCGCCGACTTGTTATAGGCCAGCAGGCGCCAACTGCCATCCACACCGAATAACAGCTCCGCCCAAGCGGCGTTGTCAAGCACACCCAGCCGCCGCCAGGATTCGGGCGGCCATTCCATCAGATGACCCACGAGCGCGCGGGCAGAGCCACCGTGCGTCACGACGACTAAGGTTTCCCCCGATGGCACATCAACCAGGTGCTGTTCGACAGCTGCCGCGGCTCGACCACCCACCTCAGTGATCGTCTCCCCTGTCCCACCGGGACGAATCCGGTGGTCCATGAGCCAAGCCTGGAACATCAGTCCATCTTGCTTCATGATTTCCTCGTGAGTGAGTCCCTCCCAAGATGCACAGAATGTCTCACGTAAATCTGAATCTAACCGAGCCGAGCAGCCAGTTTCCGCCTCGAGCGCTTGTGCAGTGCTCTTAGCTCGAGCCAAGTCACTGGTCGCGATTGCGGTGGGCTGCCTTCTGGCGATCACCTTCGCGGCAGCCGCGACCTGATCGCGGCCGGTTTCATCGAGGTCGACATTTTGATGCCCTTGAAAACGACGCTGCATGTTCCACTCAGTCTGGCCATGTCGCCACACGATCACCCGACGAGCCATCAGACTTGGGTGACCGAGTACGGCAGCGATATCTGCGGCTGATCTCGCCACAACCGTTCGAGATCGTAGGTGGTTCGTGCATCCGGCAACTGCACGTGCACCACCAAATCGATGAAATCCAGCAGCACCCAGGTGCCCTCACCCTTGCCTTCTCGGCGCGGTGTCGGAGCTCCCGCCGATTTGAGCCTACGTTCCACTTCATCAACTACTGCAAGCAGTTGCGGATGGTTGGCTGCAGTGCAGACCACGAATATGTCGGTGATCACCAAAACGTCGCTGACATCAAACGCAACGATATCTGTGGCCTTCTTGTCCGCAGCGGCTAGCGCGGCAACCTCAGCCCACTCAGCGGCTTGAAGATCTGCACTCATTCCCCCACCCTACGGATGCAACCCGGTCACCACAGATTGGGGTCAGCCTGGCTGATAGTCCGAACCCAAGATCACTTCGACATCTGCCAACGGCTCACGTTCGGCCTCATTCTCCATAACCTTGACTGCATCTCTTGACAGGCCCAGCGCCTGCGCTACGCTGACACCCCATTCTGAAGGACCATTTACCCGGATGAGGCTCCGATTGCGCTCCGTTACCTGAACAGCTCGGCCATCTACCCACTCGTAGTTAGTTATCGCCAAGGGATTTCGCGTTGACAGAATCAACCCCGGTGGGCGTGACGGTGCAGTAATCAACACCCGAGGTGGCAACGCCTCACCTACTATCCACTGTTCTTGCGGCATCTCTTTCTGCAAAAGCGGAGTGGCATCAGGGTAGTAGGTCCAGGCAAAGTCACCGATTTGTTTAACCGGAAGTGAAAGACGTCGGTAATTGTCCACAGCTGCCTGTCCTGAAAGTTCCAGAAGGTAGCCGGAAAGCTCTTCAGACGGAACTGTTGACGGGGATAGTGCTCCGAGAGCAGTAAGCGTTTGTCGGATATCGGCTTCACGTTGCGGCAGCTCCGACAATGTAGTGAGCATGACGGCTTCGAAGCGCATCATGGCGCTTTGGGCACTTTCACCACGCACCTGTCCGACCGCGTACCACGAAGCAGCCGTTCCTGACATGCGCTGTCGACCTTTGGAGAATCGATCAACAACGCCTCCGTTGTTAGAACGCACCACCGTGCGCTTTGGCACATCGATAAGCACCCCGTTGACCCCATCAACTAGGCCTGCGAGGGCTTTACGTTCCATATTCCACGAGGCATCGACGCGAACCCCCAAAGTCACCGAAACGGTGTCGGTGCTGCCCCGCGGCCCAGCTCCGGGTCGTTGCAGCGGTCTTGGCGACACCTCACTCGACGAGACCACCAGATTCTGCGGTAGCGGAACAACCACAGCACTGGCCCCGACCACCGAGCCGACTCCGGTCAGCATATTTCCTGCCACCCTGGCGTTCTCATCACTCTCGTCGATCACCCGGATCATCAAGGTTTGCAGTGGCTCACTATCTGCAGAAGTACTCGGCGTTGGAGATCCTTCTGGATCAGGTGGCGCGGCATCAGTGGAAAATTGCAGAACCACTAAAGCAACGACAAAAACTAGTGCGATCGCCACACTTACCCCGACTAGTTGCGCCGTACGTCGACGCCGAAGTATCTCCGCCTGCTCATCGGTCTGACTCATCCAGCCACCCGGTATAACTGGTGTTTTCGTATGTATGACTCAACTGCGGCTGGGACCAGATATCGAATAGAACGCTTGGTCATGATGCGCTGGCGAATATCGGTTGCGCTCACAGCCATTCCCGGAATATCAATCAGTGTGACTGGTCGCTTCACAAATTCATCATTCGGCAAGGGGTGACCTGGCCGCGAGACTCCAACAAGATGCGCTAACTTCACGATCTCTTCGTATTGGTGCCACGTCTGAATCCCAGCCAAGGCGTCAGCCCCGGTGATGAAATATAGAGCGGACGGCTCGAAGGTCTGGTGCAACTCCTTCAGGGTATCCACCGTGTAGGACGGTCCCAGTCGATCAATCTCCATTCGGCTGACCGAAAAACGAGAGTCACCGGCTGTCGCCACGATTGTCATCGCATACCGATCTTCCGCCGCGGCGAGCTCCTGTCGTGATTTCTGCCAAGGTTGCCCCGCCGGTACAAAAACGATGGAGGCCAAATCTAGGCGATCGGCAACTTCGCTGGCCGCAAGTAAATGTCCATGATGGATGGGGTCAAACGAACCACCCATGATCCCAATCGGCCCCCCTGAAGACATCGTGGTCTCAGCGGTCAAGATCTAGGCGCGTCACAACAATCAGAGCGATCGAAAGAATCGCAAATGCGATTATGCCGTAGGCAACCGGAGACAACTCTTGGATCTCTTGACCTTCGGAGTTTTCGAACTCGGCAAGCCGGACAACGATCGCGTTCAACATTGTCATGGCATCCTCCTGATAAACGGCTTCGTCGGCAGCCTATCGGACTGCCACGACTATTGGTGACCACCCAAGCTTCAACTCCGGATATGACCATTTCCGGTGATGACAAAAGTGGTGGTGGTCAACTCCGGAAGCGCCATCGGGCCTCGGGCGTGCAACTTCTGCGTGGAGATGCCAATTTCGGCACCAAACCCCAGCTCGCCTCCGTCTGTAAACCGAGTCGATGCGTTCACCGCGATAGCAGCTGAATCTACTGCAGCCAAGAAATGCTGAACCGTCGTAGCCGAGTCAGACAAGATGGCTTCGGTGTGGCCACTGCTCCACCGTTGAATGTGATTGATCGCTTGATCAACGGAATCAACAACTCCGACCGCGAGATCAAAGGAGTAGTACTCAGCCGCCCAGTCCGCATCTGTCACCGGTACCGCTTCAACTCCCGAACCTGCGACGGCCGCAGTTGCTTCCTCATCTGCGTGAAGCGTGACGTCGTGATCAGCTAGCGCCACCGACACTTTTGCCAGAAACTCATCCGATACAGCCCGATGCACCAGCAGAGTCTCTGCCGCGTTGCAGACACTAGGCCGTTGAGTCTTGGCATTCACAACGATTGCTACCGCTTGATCAAGATTCGCTGCGGCGTCAACATATATGTGACAGTTACCTACGCCGGTCTCGATCACTGGCACGCTAGCACCGGTCACGACTCGATTGATGAGTTCAGCTCCGCCCCGTGGGATGACTACATCCACTAGACCCCGTGCTCCGATGAGTTCGTCCACCGTCTCATGTCCTGTTCCAGGAACTAGTTGAATCGAATCTGCTGACATACTCTCCGACATCAGCGCTCGACGCATGGTCGCTACCAGCGCGGCATTTGTATTGGCAGCACTCGCTGATCCTCGGAGCAGTGCGGCGTTGCCACTCTTCAGACACAGCGTGGCGGCATCAACGGTGACATTCGGACGAGCCTCGTAGATCATCCCTACAACACCCATCGGGACCCGTATTTGCTCTACCGACAATCCGTTAGGCAACCGATAACCACGGATTACTTCACCGATCGGATCTGGCAAATCCCGAACAACAGCTATTGCCTCGACTATCTCGTCAAGCCGATCTTGGGTAAGAGTGAGGCGATCCAACAAACCGGCAGCGGTCCCCTGCTGCTGGGCTCGCGCTAGATCCTCAGCATTGGCGGCCGCTATCTGCTCGCCATCCCTATCCAATTGCTCAGCTATCACGGCTAGCGCCCGATTCTTTTCATCGGCTGTCAGAGTGCGCAGGGATCGCGCCGCTGCCCGCGATCGCTGCGCCGCCGCACGGAATTCATCAGACAAAGGGGTCGTCACATCTCTAGAGTAGGCCGCCTACCGTTCGAACGGCGCCACCCCTGGGGTGAATAGCTTTACCTGGTCGTCCTCAGTTCGCTTTCGTCGCTGAAACGTTTCGGGGCTAACAACTTCAATTCCTACAACGTCCCACGGTGGCAACCCAAGATCCTCTTGGTAGGACTGCCACAGCTCCACGGCATTTGTGGCAACTCGCTGGCAACTAGAACCTTCATCCCAGTAACGCAATTCCAACGTTTCCGACCAGTATCGAACTGAAAGTCCGATGCCATGAGCCACCACGAGGCGCTTCAACTCATCTCTCAAGTCCTCAGCGTCGTGGGCGGCGTCGCGCAAGGTGAGGGTAACGTGCCAAAGCGAGGCAGGCGGAGGTGCGGCTGCTGGCTGACTCATGCCTTGGCACCCTCACTACTTTGGTAACAGCACCACCAGATCATCGCGATGAACGATTTCGCGGCGGTAAGCCGAGCCCAGTTCCCGGGCTAGTTCCTCGGTCGAGCGACCCAGTAGGTCAGGTAACTCGCTTGAATCAAAGTTCACCAGTCCTCGAGCCACTGTGCGACCGTTTTCATCTAAGAGGTCCACTGGGTCACCTCGGTGGAAATCACCCGAAACCCGGCTAATTCCGGCAGGAAGTAGAGACTTTTTTCGAGAAACGATCGCCTCAACCGCGCCAGAATCCAAATGCAGACCACCGACTGGATCAGCGGCGTGAGCCAACCAGAGCAATCGAGTGGGGACTCGTTTTCCGGTGGGGTGAAACATCGTGCCGATGTCCGCACCCATCAATGCTTGATTGGCTCGAGCCGCATCAGTCAAGAGCACTGGGATTCCAGCTCCCGCGGCAATATGAGCCGCGGTGACTTTGGTCTTGATGCCGCCGGAGCCTAACGGGCCACTTCCAGACAATGAAAGATCAGAGATGTCATCAGCCCCATAGACATCTGCGATGAGGGCCGCGTCAGAACCGCGTGGGTGGCTGTCGTAAAGCCCTGGCACGTCGCTGAGTAACACCAGTGCTTCCGCGTGAACTAAGTGAGCAACCAACGCCGCCAATCGATCGTTGTCACCTAATCGAATCTCATCCGTCGCTACCGTGTCATTTTCATTGACAACCGGCACGACGCCGAGTTCCATGAGTCGATAAAGCGTTCGTTGTGCATTGCGATAATGGGAACGACGAACGACGTCTTCGGCGGTGAGGAGTACTTGTCCGACCACAAGCCCATGAGACTCAAACACTTCGGTATAGATGCGCATTAAGGCACCTTGCCCCACGCTTGCGGCGGCTTGTTGAGTCGCCAGATCTCGCGGTCGAGCCTTCAGCTCCAGCTTAGCCAAAGCTCCAGCAATCGCACCGCTGGACACCAGTACGACCTGTCGTCCGGTTTGAGTCGCCGCTGCAATGCACTCGGCAACGGCAACGACTTTGTCATGATCAAGCCCGCCGGCTGGATGCGTGAGTGACGAAGAACCAACCTTGACCACTAATCGCCGACTCTGCCCAAAAACAGTCCGGGACACTTTAGCCGTCCAACCGATTGTCGGTACCACGTCTGCCACGCGGAGCTTGCTCACCAGCATCGACCGTCGGCTCCCAGTCAAATAACACTCCATCATCACCGGCCCCAACCACAACAGTGACCCCGGGTTTCGCCCCTAGCCGCAGTAGTTCTTTTTCCACACCTAGGCGCGCTAGTCGATCTGATAAATAGCCCACCGCTTCATCATTTCCAAAGTCGGTTTGTCGTACCCAGCGCTCTGGCCGTTCACCTGTAACGACGAAGTGGTCGCCATCCTGACGAACGTTGAATCCAGATTCATTAACAGCTCGTGGAGTGATGACGACCATCGGCGTCTCAACAGGCGACTCCTCTCGTGCGCCAAGGATTCGCGCCAAACCGAAGGCGAGCTCTCGTAGGCCTTCGCGGCTCACCGCACTGATCTTGTAGACGGGATATCCCAGCTCTGCGAGATCGGGACCTACGAGTTCCGCAAGTTCCGCAGCCTCAGGGACATCAATCTTGTTCAGAACAATGACCCGGGGACGATCTTCGAATCCACCATAGTTGGAAAGTTCGGCTTCGATCGTCTGAAGGTCAGTTAGGGGATCTCGTCCCGGCTCCAACGTCGCACAGTCCAAGACGTGCACGATAATTTCACAGCGTTCGATGTGGCGCAGGAAATCCAGCCCTAGGCCTTTTCCGCTGCTAGCGCCTGGGATCAGCCCTGGCACATCCGCCAGCGTGAATACCTTGTCCCCCGCTTCAACGACCCCGAGATTGGGTTCAAGTGTTGTGAACGGGTAATCGGCAATCTTGGGTCGTGCGGCGCTCATCGCCGCGATAATGGACGATTTTCCAGCGCTGGGGAATCCGACGAGGGCGGCATCCGCAATACTCTTGAGCTCCAGTAGGAAATCCTGCTGGTTCCCCACTTCGCCCAGTAATGCAAATCCCGGGGCCTTTCGCCGAGGTGATGCCAAGGCCGCATTACCGAGACCACCCTTGCCCCCACGAGCCAGTACCGCAGCCGCACCTGGAACCGCAAGATCCGCTACTAGCTCACCGGAAGAGTCCACAACCGTAGTTCCAGGCGGGACGCCGATCGTGATGTCAGAACCCGCGGCACCGGTGCGATGTCCGCCCTGACCCGGTTTTCCGCTATCGGCTTTGAGATGCGGATGTCGATGGAGATCCAGCAAAGTGGGAACCGAGGGATCGGCGACCAAAATGACCGATCCACCTTTGCCGCCGTTGCCACCGTCAGGACCGCCTAGTGGCTTGAACTTCTCTCGGTGCACCGAGGAACAACCGTTGCCACCGTCACCCGCGACAGCATGAACTGTTACCCGGTCGATAAACGACGGGGCCATTTGTATCGCGGAACTCAGGCCTCGACGGTTACGACGTTGATTACGCGCCGGCCGCCGGCAGTGCCGAATTCAACTTTTCCTTCAGCAAGGGCAAAGAGAGTGTCATCTCCGCCGCGGCCGACATTAGTTCCAGGATGGAAGTGTGTGCCGCGCTGCCGGACTAAGATCTCACCGGCACCGACCTGTTGACCGCCGAAGCGCTTCACACCGAGCCGCTTGGAGTTACTGTCGCGGCCATTCCGTGTGGAAGCCGCGCCTTTTTTGTGAGCCATGGTGTTATCTCCTCAGCCGATACTGGTGACCCGAAGCCGGGTCAAGTCCTGACGGTGCCCTTGGCGGCGCCGATAGCCGGTCTTGTTCTTGTAGCGCAGCACTTTGATCTTGGGACCACGGTGGTGGTCCATCACTTCAGCCGCCACAGTTACTCCGGCAGCGTCGGTGCCGGTCTTGACCGCGCCATCCGAAACGACCATGACTGCTGGCAACTCGATGGTGGCGCCTGGCTCTTCCGGGACGCGGTTGACCTCGATCTCATCACCGACGCTTACTTTCTCCTGATGGCCGCCGGCGCGAACGATCGCGTACATCCCGCTACTCCTTTGTCTTGTCGCAGTGCACCTCACTTGAAATGGCGCACTGTCTGGTGGTCCCGCCGTAAGTAGACAACGGACTTATCCGCCTTGGTGTCGGTTCGGTGGAACCTTCCTAGGTTACGGACAACCGCGGGGTTCGGTCAAACCGCCCTCGCTAACGATCTTTCTCCAGATCGAGTTCATCCACATCTTCAGCCAATGTGGCAGTGTCTGAATCGTCTTCTGCATCGTCCGATAATGAGTCAGCGAGATCTGTGGTGCCCTCAGTTTCTGCTGTCTGTGCCTCTGGTTCAGCCGCCACTACCTTCACATCCGAGTCGCCATCTTCATCTTCGGACTTTTCAGGATGTGATCGAGCCGCCTCGACGGGATCATGCGAGCCCGGGGGCCGCACGGGACGCCGTGGGCGCTCATTGCCTCGATCTACTGGATCCGATTGGATCCGCATTCCTCGACCGGCGCAGCAGTCGCAAGTCTCACCGAATGTCTCGAGTAGGCCCTGTCCGATACGTTTCCGCGTCATCTGAACGAGACCCAATGAGGTCACTTCCGCAACCTGGTGCTTTGTTCGGTCTCGCCCGAGACTTTCAACCAGTCGTCGCAAGACGAGATCTCGATTGCTTTCTAGAACCATGTCGATGAAATCGATAACAATGATGCCGCCGGTATCCCGCAACCGGATCTGACGGACCACCTCTTCGGCGGCTTCCAGATTGTTTCGGGTGACCGTCTCTTCGAGGTTGCCCCCCTGCCCGGTAAAGCGACCCGTATTTACATCGACAACGGTCATAGCCTCGGTGCGGTCAATCACGAGAGAACCGCCCGAGGGTAGATATACCTTTCGATCCAATGCCTTAGCCAACTGTTCATCCACTCGGAACTCGGTAAAGACATCCTCAGCCTTTGTCCAGCGACTGAGCCGCTCAGCCAGGCTAGGCGCATTGTCCGTTAAGTATTCCTCGAGTTGAGCCCCCACATCGTCACCTGACACGATCAGTGACTCAAAATCGGCATTGAAAATATCTCGGACGATGCGCAGCGCTAGATCCGGCTCCGAATGCAGCAAACTAGGTGCTTTTGCCTTACCCGTTTTCTGTTGGATTCGCTCCCAGGTAGCAGTGAGTTGCTCCACATCTCGAGTCAGATCTTCCTCACTCGCACCCTCGGACGCAGTGCGGACGATAATGCCCGCTCCCTCTGGTAGGACTCGTCGCAAAATGCTACGAAGGCGAGAGCGCTCTTTATCTGGCAGCTTACGACTGATCCCCGTCATGGAGCCGTCGGGTACATAGACCAGAAAACGTCCTGGCAGCGAAACTTGGCTTGTCAGACGTGCGCCTTTGTGACCGATGGGGTCCTTAGTTACCTGAACCAGTACTTTGTCGCCAGACGACAACGCGTTTTCAATCCGCTTTGGCTTGCCTTCTAGACCGGCTGCATCCCAGTTGACTTCCCCGGCGTAGAGCACGGCGTTACGACCGCGACCAATATCAACGAATGCGGCCTCCATTGACGGGAGAACGTTTTGCACTTTACCCAGATAGACATTCCCGACCAGTGAAGTGGCGGTTGCTTGATTTACGTAGTGCTCCACCAGAACGTCGTCTTCCAGGACACCGATTTGAGTAAGTGAACCTCGCTGCCGAACAACCATGCTCCGCTTCACCGACTCACGCCGAGCTAGGAACTCAGCCTCAGAGACGATCGCGGTTCGTCGTCGGCCTGATTCCCGACCTTCACGACGCCGCTGCTTCTTCGCCTCCATTCGAGTAGAGCCTTTGACGGCGGTTACTTCATCCTTCGTATTTTCGCCGTCGCCGTCATTGCGTCGCCGACGACGTCGCCGACGCTTCGTACCTAAATCTGATGAATCGTCATCTATTTCAGAGTCCGAATCAGATTTACCGCCATCCTCCGCTAATTCCTCCGAGTTAGGTCGACCGCCAGACTTGCCTTTACCGCCAGACTTGCCTTTGCCGCCAGACTTGCCTTTGCCGCCAGACTTGCCCTCGCCGCCAGACTTACCCTCGCCGCCAGACTTACCCTCGCCGCCAGACCTACCCTCGCCGCCAGACCTACCTTTGCCGCCAGACCTACCTTTGCCGCCAGACTTACCCTCGCCGCCCCGGCCTTCACCGGACTTGGCATTGGCATCCTTGTCGCGCGATTCGCTTGCTTTGTCTTGACGCCGGCCAGAAGATTCCCCCGCGGCTCTCGTGTCCGGCTCTGGCCGGTCGGGAATTTGTGGCGCCTGAAAAAGTGGAACACCAAGCGAGCCGCCAGAAGGCCCCTCGGAGCCTGCGGTCCCTGGCTGACCCGACCCTTTGTCTGGAGCGTTAAAGGCTACCGCCGCAGATTTAGCACCGCGGCTTTTTCGTGTGTTCTTGGCCGCGTTGCCACTGCTGTCGGTCGTCTCCTGGTCAGAGGAGTTATCTTGTCTATCGCTGTCCTTGTCGAGCATGTGCTCGATCCCTTCACGGTTCCCGGGTGCACTGCACCGCGCGGGAACCTCTTGTCGTTCGATCCGCCGCAGCGGACCGGAAAGCCTACGGTCCCAGGGCGCATACGCGCCCGTTTGCGTCCTATAGCGCCTCGGAGAATGGATCCCCGACTGCGACGGGGTTCCCCATTAGGGGTCCCTGCGCCAGCCGGGTGAACACCGACGAAACGGGTTCATCCAGATCCGCGTACTCGACGAGAGCAGTGAGGACGTCCTCAGGTCGTACAGCGGGAGTATCGTGCCGCACCACCACCCGAAGTATTGCACAAGGTTCGCTCCCCACGACGGATTCCGCGGTGGTGACCGCGCTTTCCAGCATGGCTGAGCCAACCTCCACCTGCTTCACACCGGACTTGGTTACCCGTTCAACAGCAACATCGGGGGTGGCCTCAAGCCGATTCAGGGCCGCCGTCACATGCTCTTCGGAGACTCCTCGAACTTCCAACTGCCAGAGACTGGCTTCCAGTCGATCAGCAACTGATCCCGAGGTGGACACTACGCATTGTGTAATCGCAAATCCGGCAGGTAGTGCGGTTGTCAAGGCATCCGGGACCAGTTGTGCGTCAATTTCCTGACGCATTCCGAGCTGAACATATTCAGCTTCACTGGCGGCTCCAGTTGGGGCCGCGTTGGCGTAGGAGATTCGTGGGTGGGGCGAGAATCCGCCACTGAACGCAATTGGCAGTTCTGCCCGGCGCACCGCCCGTTCCAGCGCCCGCTGAAAGTCGCGATGGCTGGCAAACCGCATACGACCCGATTTTGAATATCGGAGCCGTAACTTCTGGACGATCGGCTGCGCCTCGTTGGGCGACTGACGCTTGCTCACGCCATTTCCGAGGCAGTCGCTCCGACGGGGATAGTAGGAATCCACACCTTATCCGCGGGGCCCACCTGAATGTGAGTGTCCATCTGATCGCAAACGCCACATTGGGAGCAGGGGGTCCAGCGACAGTCACCCACCTCATCTTCACCCAAGGCGTCTTGCCAGTCTTGCCACAGCCACTCTGCGTCGAGCCCGCTGTCGAGATGGGACCAGGGCAGGACTTCGTCGAAGTCTCGTTCACGAGTGGTAAACCAGTCCACGTCGATTGGCTGATCTCGCCACACCTTAGTCGCCGCCGTGCTCCAGCGGTCGTAGGAGAAATACTCACTCCACCCATCGAATCGACCGCCGTCCCGCCACACCTGCTCGATCACATCAGCGACTCGACGATCTCCCCTTGCCAGCAGTCCCTCAACGATCCCCGGCTCACCATCGTGATATCGCATCCCAATCGACCGTCCGTATTCGCGATCTCCTCGAATTTCGTCCCGCAACAGGTGCAGTCGATGATCAGTCTGTTCCGCGGGCAGTTGGCCAGCCCATTGAAAAGGCGTATGGGGCTTAGGTACGAATCCCCCGATGGATACGGTGCAGCGGATATCTCGCCGCCCAGAAACTTCTCGACCGGTCCGAATCACTTCGCGAGCTAATCGGGCGATCTGCAGCACATCGTCATCCGTCTCGGTCGGAAGACCACACATGAAATACAGTTTGACGTGCCGCCAGCCACTGGAGTAAGCCGCAGCCACCGTCCGGATCAGGTCTTCTTCTGACACCGTTTTGTTGATCACCCGCCGCATACGTTCACTGCCACCTTCGGGGGCAAAGGTGAGACCCGACCGTCGCCCGTTTCGCGACAATTCGTCGGCGAGTTCGATATTAAAGGCATCCACTCGAGTACTCGGCAAACTCAGCGAAGTCTTAGTTCCCTCGTACTGATCCGCCAAACCCTTGGCTAGGTCACCAATTTCCGAATGATCGGCACTCGACAAGCTGAGCATACCGACCTCATCAAAACCGGTTCGCTTGATTCCACAGTCGACCATGTCTGCCACTGTCTCGGCCGAACGTTCGCGGACCGGGCGAGTTATCATCCCTGCCTGACAAAAGCGGCAGCCTCTCGTGCATCCTCTAAAGATTTCGACACTCATGCGTTCGTGAATCGTCTCCGCGACCGGGACGACTGGCTTCTTGGGATAAGGCCACTCATCCAAATCCATGAGCGTATGTTTGCTCACTTGCCAGGGAACTCCAGTTCGATTGGGACGGATGGATTGAATGTGTCCGCTCGTCCCGTAACTGACGTCATAGAACGCGGGAACGTAGACGACACCGGAAGCAGCTAATTTCCCGAGCAATCCAACACGTCCATCGGGCGATCCGGCCTCTCGCCATTCCGAAATGAGTCGACTAATCTGTAGGGCTGGCTCCTCACCATCGCCCAGCACTGCTCCATCAATAAATGGGGCGAGTGGCTCTGGGTTGAAGGCCGAGTGTCCTCCCACCAGTACAACTGGGTCGGAGTCGCTGCGATCCGCTGACCGCAATGGAATTCCGGCCAGATCTAAAGTGTTGAGAAGGTTGGTGTACCCCAACTCAGTCGAAAGGCTCACGCCCAAAACATCGAAGTCGCCCAGGGACCGATGGGAGTCGAGCGTGAATGCGGGAATCTCGTGCTCCCGTAGCAATTCCTCCATGTCAGGCCAGACCGCGTAACAACGTTCGGCGAGCACATCCGGTTGTTCGTTCAACACTTCGTAAAGAATCTGCACCCCCTGGTTGGGTGAACCCACTTCATAGGCGTCCGGATATAACAGCGCCCATCGCACCGCGACCTCGTCCCATTCCTTCACCGTGGCATTGACCTCGCCACCCACGTACTGGATTGGCTTACGAACCTGCGCCAGTAAAGGCTCCAGCTCTTGATATAGCGACTTAGTGGTCACGAATCCTCCGTTGAATCAACGACACCCCTGCTCCAGGACTGCTCTCTAGATTACGTGTTTGAACACAACCGTCCACCCCAGCCTGAATTCAGCCGATTAGCGTCGCTGCGGCGCACTGGCTCGCCGAACCAGTTGCAGCAGACCTATCCCCATCCATGCGGCGATCATCGAAGAGCCGCCGTAAGAGACAAATGGCAGCGTAACTCCGGTCACTGGTGTGATGCCCAAGGTCATCCCGATGTTCTCGAAAGCCTGGAATCCAAACCATGCGACTACTCCTACTGCCACGAGTCGATTGAAGCCATCTCTGGCGTCCAGACCAATACGCCAACCTCGCCACAGCACAAGACCAACCAGCAGAATCACCGATAGCGCACCAAGCAGGCCCGCTTCTTCTGCTACGACACTGAAGATGAAGTCTGAGTCGTTGACTGGCACGAAATCGCCTTGCGTTTGAGTGCCCTCAAAGAGGCCCTGTCCAGTCAGCCCGCCGGAGCCAACCGCAATGCGAGATTGCACCGTGTTCAGACCGAATCCAGTCAAGTCAGCCGTCGGGTCGAGGAAGGCTAGCAACCGCTGTACCTGATATTCAGCGAGAACTCCCGCCATCACAGCCAGGGTGACGACGGCCGCACCCGCCGCGGCTAGTCCCGTTAGCCAGCGCCAGGAAACTCCAGCCACCAGCATCATCGCGGCAACAATGCCAGTAGTCACCAATGCCGAGCCGGTGTCATTTCCCAGAATGATGAGAGCAATAGGAACTGCGGCTAACCCGAGCGCTTGCACTACCGATCGATTGTCCGGGCCCGACTGCTCCCGTCCACCAGCAAGGGTGCTCGCCAGAGCGAGTATCAACGCAAGCTTCGCGAATTCCGATGGCTGCAACGTAAATCCCATAGGTAACGCAACCCACGCTCGCGCGCCCGCAATTTCGATTCCGAGCGGAGTAAAAGCCAGAAGGACAAAGACCAGGGAGGTCAGATATAACGCAGGTGCCCACGCGCGTAGAGATCTTGGTTCTACCTGGGACACCAGGTAGCCGATCAGCAATGCAACCAGTAAACCCAACAGTTGCTTCCGGCCCGCGGCCGCACCACCTGCTGAGGCTACGAACAAGGTACCGATTAGCGACAACACCAACGCCGAACCGATAAGTACCCAGTCCCACGAGGCTCGACGTTGCCGCCGACTACGAATTCTGCCTGATTCCCGGCGTTCGACCATCGTCATCGGGACACCCCAGAAATCTTCGGGATTTCACTGGGAGGACCAGATTTGGGGAATACAGCCTCAGTATCTACTCCAAAAATACTCTCGTAGATCCCTCGAGCCGCTGGCGCCGCATTTTCGCCACCGGTTCCTCCCTCGGTGATCATGACCACCACGACGTATTTTGGGTCAACCGCTGGGGCGAATGAGGCGAACCACGACGTTGATTGCTTTCCTTCCATCTGCGCCGATCCGGTCTTGCCCGCCACCGGATGCTTGGCTAGCGGAAATCCGGCAAAAGCGCCGACGGCAGTTCCTCGAGTAGGAACTCCAGTCATAGCCGAGCGTAGGAATCGAAGATTCGATCTCGACACTTTCACTCGGCCTTGACCAACGGCCGGAATAGCGCGAATAGTGTCACCGTCGTTAGTAACTATGGCCTTCCCGACGGTAGGTGTGACCAGTCGGCCACCATTGGCAATAGTGGCGTAGGCAGCCGCCATCTGGATTGGCGTAGTCGTCGTTAGCCCCTGTCCAATGGCTGCGTTGATTGCATCGCCCTGTCGCCATCGGTTACCTGTGCGGCAGTTTTCTCGAGCAATAGCTTTCAGGTATTTGGCTCGAGCGGGATTGCTGGCCTGCAGTTCTCCTAGGCTCGCTTTGGCATCGCTGCACCAGTTATCGCGCTGCTCCTGCCACAAGCCGTACTTGGCAGCAGGGCTGGCGACAAACCCACTGGCTTCGGCTGGCAGATCCACGCCCGTTGGGCTCCCGAAACCTAACTCCGCCGCAGCGTTAGCAACTGGGTCTATCTCGGTCTCAGCGACTCGTTCTCCGCCGCCGTCGCGCCACATGCGGTCAGCCGCCCGATAAAAAATGGTGTTGCAGGACACCTCCATGGCTCGACGCAACGAGATCATGCCGAATTCCTCGCTGTTGTAGTTGGTAAATGACCGTTGCCCCGCCTGATAGGAACCAGGACAGTCGTAGCCTCGCCGCAGAGAGAAGCCCTCGTCGGCCATCGCCAGCAACGTGACGGGTTTGAAAACTGAGCCTGGTGGGGCCTGACCCTGGATCGGGTAGTTGAGCAAGGCGCCCGACCGCGAAAGTGCCTCGTAGCGCTTTTGGGAAATTCCTCCGACCCAATCCCTCGGGTCGTAATCGGGTTGCGAAGACATCGCCAGCACACGACCTTCATTCGCGTCCAGCACCACTGCGGCCCCACGGGCCTTGGGACGACCTGCGCGAGCCAGCGCATCCGAGAGCTCACGCTCCACCCGTTGTTGGAGTTCCGCATTGACAGAGGTGATCAGGTTATGGCCAGGCACCGGGTCACTCGCTTGTTCTACTCCGGTGGCATTACCTCGGGAATCGACCACCATAACCTTGCGTCCGGCAGTACCCCTCAACTCTGCGTCGTACTGTTGTTCCAAGCCACCACGACCCATGCGGTCAAACGATGAAAGATCCTCCCCGCTGGCGGCCGCTTCCGCCAACTCTTCACCCGAAACCTCACCTAGATATCCCAAAAGTTGACCAGCTGTCAGTTCATCAAAGGGATACGTGCGCCGAACGACCGACACGACCTCCAGAGCCGGGTACTCGCTAGGCGACTCGGCCACCGCCAGCAAGGCCTTCTCATCGGCTGCTTTGTGGGCAACCACCACTGGGGCCACCGGATTGCCGTCGTCACACACCGGCCGGGGTGGGGCGTCTGGTTCGGCGCAGGAGATGAGGCGTTGTGATAGCTGCCGTTGAGTGAGACCCAAAGCTGTGGCTGCTACCTCTAACTGGGCGACCCCACCATCGGGTGACTCGTTTAATGCCTGACGATCAAGTGCCAACGCAGCCTCCGGACTATTGCCCACCATGGGCCGCCCGGAGGAGTCCAGGATCAGACCCCGTGGCGCCGGGTCTGCCACTTCCCGGGTTCGATTACCTTCCGCGGCCTGAGCCAAGTCCGCACCTTGGATCACGGTTAACTGCACCGTTCGTAGCGCCAACGCGGTAAAAAGTGACACCAACAACACCCCAAGGATGACTAACCGTGTCGTTGTTCGAGTTGCCACTGTCTCACCTCGCAGCCGAGGCAATTTTGGTTCGTCGTCGTCGACGGCCAGCTGGTTCCAATCGACGCAATGACCAGGTCACTGCGGGAATTACTGCAGAGCCGATGAGCGTCGTGCCCAGGACAAACCACAGCAACCATGACCATGGAGCCACCGGATCGCCAAGGAGCCACAGTAGACCTTGACTAATCAGCCATACCAATCCGGCCAGCGCACCGGTCAATCCTGCTAACTGAGCGGGAGCGAGTCCGCGTGGATCAGTCACTCGACCTGCGAGTGCGCCGACCATCAGCAGTACGAAAGCCGAGATTCCCAAAGTTGTCTGCGCAGGTGGCATGACGTCCAAAAGCAGTCCGGCAGTAAAACCGCTGGCGGCTCCTGCGGTGGTACCGCCAGCCAAACCGATACCTATCACTACGACAAGAGCTAGCCCCAACGGCGGTCCGGGCAACGGCAGTCGAGCGGCGACTACGGCCTGCAGTATCACGGCAGAGCCGATCAGAAGAGCCATGACCAGGTATTGCCACTGTTTTGGAGTCATGGTTGTTGCCTGATCTCCCGAGCTCCATCGCCTTCTGGAAGAACCAAAAGCACTTCGTCTAAGGCGCTGAGATCTGTCTTGGGCTCAATAACGACAGCTCGATCTGGTGCACCGACCACACCGTTGATTTGGGTCACGTCTCCGACTACCAGACCCGCGGGAAATGGCCGTCCATCCGGTGAGCCGACGGTTATGACACGCTGCCCCAACTCCACATCCACCAGCGGATCGAAGAGTTGCAGATCCAGCACTTGCTGGTCGGTGCCGCCCACCGCGAGCGCTAACTCACGTGAACCCTGAAGCCGAACACCAACGCCGCTGTCGGGATCCGTCAAGAGTTGCACCGTGCTGCTGGTCCGACCGACTTCACTAACCCGCCCAACTAGTGCATTGCCAGCGAGTACTGCCGTATCCAGATCGACACCGTCATTACGACCAGCAGCTACTGTCACAGTCGTACGAGATAACAACGGTCCAGCGGCCACCACGGCGGCGGAGATCGTCTCCAGTTCAGTACCAGCCGGATCGACTGCTCTTCGATCAAGTTGTTCGCGCAGCTGATCGACTTGAAGTTGCAATTCAACTTCACGCTGCTGCGAGATAGTCAGATCGCGCTGTAGTTCCTCGGTATTTACTCGCTGATCCGGCAGAGTTGGTATCACCCCGAGGGCGCTATTTGCCCAGCTCTGCATGGGGCCCCCGACGGTCATTCCTGCCTGACGCAGATACCCCGTCACTCCTCCTTGCAGATCTAGCAACATCAAAGACAACGCAACCAAACCCAGGATGAGAACTGGGATCGGCACCCGGGATCTGCGGCTGGGTTTACCGGCCGGCCTCCGCTGCTGCTTAGAATCGACGCGAGTTGTTACGGCCACCCGCTACCTCCGGGGCCGATTCATGAGTAGTGGTTCCAACGCGGCGAAATCTTCTACGCAACGGCCGGCACCTTGCACGACGCAATCCTGAGGATTCGGAGCTACCCGCACTGGCATACGAGTCTCGTGGTGAAGTCTTTCCGGCAGACCGGTCAACTGGGCACCGCCGCCGGTCAGGACGATACCCCGGTCCATCACATCGCCAGCTAGTTCGGGCGGGGTACGGTCCAAGGTCGTTCTGACCGCATCGATAATGTCTACGACTGGCCCATCGAGCGCTTCCCGAACCTCGCGCGCACTCGAGACAACAGTTCGGGGAAGGCCACTGACAAGGTCGCGACCCCGAATCTCAGCGTCCGGCTCTTCCGGCGCCGGATATGCCGAACCGACAGTAGATTTCAGCCGCTCCGCAGTCCGCTCTCCCAGCAACAGTGAGTACTCCTTTTTGAAGTACTGAATGACGGCATCATCCATCGCATCACCACCCACCCGCAGAGACATACTGACCACCACGCCCCCGAGCGAGATCACGGCCACTTCGGTCGTTCCGCCACCAATATCAACGACCATGCTTCCAGCCGCCTCGTAAACGGGCAGACCAGCGCCGATAGCTGCTGCCATGGGCTCCTCAATGAGAAATACTCGGCGCGCGCCAGCCGCGTATCCTGCATCCTCGACGGCTCGACGTTCAACCCCGGTTATCCCAGAAGGCACACAGACCACAATTCGTGGCTTTGCCAGGGCCCGTCGCGACTGAGCTTGCTGAATAAACCGCCGCAGCATGTCCTCAGTAGCTTCGAAGTCAGCAATAACACCCTCAGACAGCGGACGAGTGACCTGGACTTCGCCCGGACTTCGACCGAGCATCTCTTTAGCTCGCACCCCCACGGCGATGACCGCACCAGATGATTCTTCGAGCGCCACAACGCTTGGCTCGTCGACAACGATGCCTCGACCTTTTACGTAGACAAGGGTATTTGCAGTACCAAGATCGACAGCCACGTCCCGACCCATAATGACGGTTTCGAATCCCATGGCTAACCCCAACCGCGCCACAACCGAGACGCATGCCCCCTGACAACACCCCTGTCGTCAGGCCGCTACTGTACTTCGGTTCGCGACAATCTGGAAGGCAACGAGCCGAGATTCAGCAACCGATTCACAGGTCTGGGAAGAAGATCCCTATCTCACGGGCAGCCGAAGCGGGCGAGTCGGACCCGTGGGCCACGTTAAATTGCATCTCAGTGGCTAAATCACCCCGGATGGTTCCCGGAGCCGCGTCTGCTGGGTTTGTGGCACCCATCATGGTCCGCCAGGAGGCTATCGCGGCTGGGCCTTCAATGACGCCAGCAACCAGGGGCCCAGAAGTGATGAAATCTACTAGCTCAGCAAAGAACGGTTTGTCGCGATGCTCCGCGTAGTGTTCCCCAGCAACCTCAGCATCGATCGTGCGCAGATCCAGAGCGACCAGGGTAAACCCTTTACGTTCAATCCGGTTCAGAATATCCCCCACCAGACCCCGCGTGACCCCATCTGGCTTCACAAGTATCAATGTCCGTTCACTCATGCTTTTCCTCCTCGGTAGCCGCAGCCGAACTATCCTGCTCAGCCATTGTGCCTGTCTGTGAATCGGCCGCCGCCTGGCCCTCTAGAGCCGCTCGCTGAGCCTTGATGTCATCAACCCGTCGCCCCAACCGCACCGCAGCAAAATATAGCCCAGCAAAGATGAGTGCCAGGATGGCCAACATGGGAACGAAGATGCTCGATAGCAAGGCCACAACCTGCACAGCCCATCCCAGCCAGACTCCGACGGGGGTTTTCATCAACGCAACCGCAAGCACGATCAGGACCGAAGCAACTGCGAATGCCGTCCAGGCCCGGTCCTCCGAGACGGCGGAAACATTAATGGCCACCGGGATGGCCAGGGCGAGCACGAGCCACTCGAAGGCCAGCACTACTGATGTCAGAACTCTCATTCGCCGTCGCCCCCACGTCGCTGCGCCGCCCACTGCGAAGCGTCCGCAGCTGTCACGACGGAACCAGTGGCAAGGACCGCCCCGCCACGTTGTGAAGCGATATCGACTGCCTGCGACATTGCTTGGTCCAGATTTCCCACAACCTCTACCCGATCGGATCCGAAGGCTTCCGCTGCTACCTCACCCAAATATTCCGCTGCCACCGCACGAACCGAACTGTTTGTTGTGACGATTATCTGACTCGCGATCGGTTGCAAGTTAACGAGCATTCCCAACAGGTCCTTGTCACTCATGGCCGACATCACAACGACGAGGTGTTCAAAATGAAAGTGATCGGTTACTGCTGCCGCCAAGGCTCGCATAGCGGCGGGATTATGCGCCGCATCAACCAATACCGTGGGCTGGCGTTGTATGACTTCCAACCGCCCCGGACTTGATACTTCGCCCAACGCGGCGACTAGGTCGGGACCCAACGGCGCGTCAGACACCAACAGCGCCTCCGCAGCTGCGATCGCGACGGCCGCGTTCTGGGCCTGATGCTCTCCAGCAAGCGGGAGGAAGATTTCGTCGTAGTCGCCTTCGGAACCCCGGATATTCAGCAGTTGTCCGCCGACGGCTACCGACCGGGACTGAACTGCGAAGTCCTCCCCGTAACAGCGGGCTGTGGCACCCACCTCGGCGCAGCGCCGTTGTAGCAAGGCCATGATTTCGGGATGCTGTGGGCCCAAGATCGCGATCGAGCCGGCCTTGATAACCCCAGCTTTCTCATTGGCTATCTCTTCAAGCGTATGTCCCAAAAATTCGACGTGGTCGATATCAATTGGGGCAACTACGGCGACTCGACCGTTAGCCACGTTGGTTGCATCCCATCGGCCACCGAGACCGACTTCCAAAACTGCAACCTCCACAGGAGCATCGGCAAAAGCGGCAAAAGCAATGCACGTCATTACTTCAAAAAACGTCAGACTAGGTCGGCCTTCGGCCGCCTCGGCGTCATCAACCATCGCCAATAGCGGCCTTATCTCCTCATAAGTCTCGACAAATTTTTGATCTGACAGGTTGTCACCATCGACAGAAATTCGTTCGGTTGCCGAGTGCAAGTGCGGACTGGTGTACAACCCAGTGCGTACGCCAGATCCTCGCAACAGGCCTTCAATCAAGCGAGCCGTGGAAGTCTTGCCATTAGTACCCGCCACATGAATGACGTGAAAGGACTCTTGGGGGTCCCCCATCAATCGCAGCACGGCCGCCACCCGACCGAGAGTCGGGACTGGCATAGTTTCGGGCTGCCTATCCAAGATCTCGTCCAGCACGTCGTCGAGATCGGGCAAATCAGGTTGAACCAGCACCTACGCAGTCTATGCCAGCCTCCTCACAACTACCCAGCGCGACCAAATCTCGAGAACTACTCGTCAGTCGGCCTGCGAACCGCAGTCGATCTGCTAGACCATTCGATAGTCATGCAATATCTCCGCGCAGTTGGTCGCAACGTATTCGCCCTGGAACGGTGGCGGCTGCGCAGTTGGTCTGCGGCCCGTCGAGTCATAATCGTCATGACCGCATTGATACTTGGGTGGGCCTGGCTGGGTGCGGAAACCGGGGCGTTAGCTGCCTCCACCGCCCTGTTCGTGGGACTCCAAGATCGTGCCACTGCGTTGCCAGCGGTCACTATTCGCATCATGACCCTGGAAAGTTTGGTACTCGCAGTTTTTGCCGCAATAGCCTGGCCCACTCTGGACACACCAATTCCAGGAGTTATGTTAGTTCTGCTCGCCTATGTCGCGGGATCGCTCGCAGGTCGCAAATCTGGACTAAGCAGGATGGCGGCGGACGTGATTACGGTTGAGGCCTTCTTGGGGGTTTCAGGTCCAGAGGTCAACTTCGAGCCGATAACTATCGTATTCATGCTCGGGGCTGGACTGACGCAAACGTTGTTTACTTGGATTGCGTTGAACCTACAAAATGATCTTCCCGAACGTCGCCCGCTCGCTGAGGCCATGCGAATGGTCGCCGATCATTTATCGGATGCCCAACCTCGTGCTCTAAGTGGAACCGGCGAGTCCGCTCAGGCCGCACTCCTAGTGGCGGATGAGACTTTAAGAAGAACTGACCTCAGTCGAGACCGACGATTGGAACTCGAGCAACTCGTCGTACATACCGAAGGAATCCGGCAAGAAGCATCTGCGATTCGCTCCCATCGTGCCCTTGGGACGGCCGCGCTGGACGGACATCGTCTGGATGACTCGATCACACTCGCAGTGGACTCGCTGAATTGCGTCGCCGACATGATTGGGTCTGAGGTTGCCTGGACCCCGATTGGAAAGATGGCAGGTCGTTTCATGGCCGACTTCGATTGGCTGGTGGCTAAGGCAAACTCCATAGCCGAGGATCCGACTGCCTCAGCGGCCGCTAGAGGATTAGCTCAGGAGTCGCGACAACTCATCAGTCACGCGACCCGACTGCTCAAAGTCCGTCAGTCTCGCGAGCGTCAAAGACACCAGTTAGTCAATAATGGAATCTCAGCTCTGCTGCATCCCACATCAACGGACAGGCGAAGTGGCTTCCGGTTGGCTATCGCCGCGGCACTGGGACTGATCCTGGCCCTAGCGCTACAACTAGAACACGGGTACTGGATAGCAGCGACTGCAGTTGTCTTACTGCGGCCGGACGGTTCAGCGATAGTGACTCAGACGGCTGCTCGAGCCCTCGGCACCGCTGGTGCGGTGGCGTTAGTTCTCCCTGGGGTCATTCTCATTCAGAATCTGAACGACCCAAAGGCAACTGAGATTACGACGTTCGCCATTGTTGCCCTGGCAGCCATTGCCGCATTGGTCTTGGTTGAAGTGAATCAAGGTCTTTACGTCCTGGCGGTCGCCTTCTGGGTCATCCTTACCTCCTCACTACTCGGCCAATCACCTACAGCCGTTGCACTTGAGCGATTCGGCGATACCCTACTCGGCTGTACGTTGGCGATCTTGCTCGTCATGATCTTGCCGATGAGGTCGGTCTATACCCTCCGTGACGAATTGCAGAGGTACGCAGAAGCGTGTGCCGGCTGGTTGCATGCCGTTGCCGAGTTGGTTGCGGGTGAAACTAACACTGACACTGTGACCCTCCACCGCAAAATGCTGCGGATGCGCGTGCCGGTGCAACACCAGCTAGAAATCAGAGAACTGGAGCCTGTCGGTCCGGGTATTTCCCGAACAGATGGCAAATCGATGTTTGATCTCATTCACCGAGTCGAAAGAGCGGCCGGTGCCGCCGAAGCCATGGTCAAACATGGGCGGCACCCGTCGGACGTGGGCAAGCTACTGGCCCAATACGCCGCATCGGAGATGGAACTCGCGGCAGCCCTCCTGGAGCGCGAGCCAGATCCCGATCTAGCAGTAGATCCCTCACGATCCCTCACCGACCGCCCTGACGGGCAACTTGGCGATCTCTTGCTGATCACCGCGCAGCAGTCACATGAAGCCGCCATCACGGCCGCGAAGATCTCCTTGCAAGACGTGGCGAAAACCGACGCGCAGTGAGGGTATTCGAAGCCCGACAGCATAGAATCAGGTCTTATGACCGAGACTACCTCCGACGCCCAGATCGCTATGCCCGATCGCCCCACGCTTGAGGGGTTGGAGGGAAAATGGTCTGAGACGTGGGAGCAAGATAATCTCTACCGATTCGATCGCGGACGAGATCGCTCACAGATCTACAGCATCGACACTCCGCCACCCACAGTGAGCGGCTCTCTGCATGTGGGCCATGTGTTCTCCTACACCCACACTGACTGCATTGCGCGCTACCAGCGCATGCGTGGAAAATCTGTTTTCTACCCGATGGGATGGGACGATAACGGTCTACCGACGGAACGCCGGGTCCAGAACTACTTTGGTGTGCGATGCGACCCAAGCTTGCCTTATGACGCGGACTTCACCCCACCGGAAAAGCCCGATCCCAAGCGTCAAATCCCGATCAGTCGCCGTAACTTTGTCCATCTGTGTGAGCAACTCACTGAAGAGGACGAGCAGGAATTTGAAGCACTGTGGCGCCACCTGGGGATAAGTGTCGACTGGAATCAGACTTATCAGACGATCGATCGGAATGCTCGACTCACTTCCCAGCTGGCCTTCCTGAACAACTTGGAGCGCGGGGAGGCTTACCAAAGTGAAGCCCCAACTCTATGGGACGTAACCTTTCGGACAGCGGTCGCTCAGGCCGAGCTCGAGGATCGGGAACGGCCGGGTGCCTACCATCGGATTTCCTTTCATCAGCCAGATGGTGATCCCATCTATATTGAGACCACTCGTCCCGAACTGTTGCCAGCGTGCGTAGCTTTGGTAGCTCACCCAGATGATGAGCGCTACCAACCGCTCTTTGGCCAGACGGTCGTTACGCCAGTCTTCGGCGTTGAAGTTCCGGTAGTAGCGCATCCGTTGGCAGATCCGGAAAAGGGTTCCGGAATCGCCATGATCTGTACTTTCGGTGATCTCACCGATGTGATCTGGTGGCGTGAACTAGACCTTGCCACTCGCCCAATCCTGGGCTGGGATGGTCGGGTTGCCCGAGATATCCCAGGATGGATCACATCCGAGTCAGGTAGGACCGCCTACGAATCCTTGGCTGGTGCGACGGTCTTCACAGCTCAGAAACGTATGGTGGAGTTGCTGCGCGATGCCGGTGAATTGAGTGGCGAGCCGCGCAGCATTTCGCATCCCGTCAAATTCTTTGAAAAGGGTGAAAAGCCGCTAGAAATCGTGACTACTCGTCAGTGGTACCTGCGCAACGGCGGCCGTGACGAGAAGCTTCGCGATCAGCTGATCCAGCGCGGGCACGAGCTACGCTGGCACCCGGAAAATATGAAGGTCCGATACGAAAACTGGGTATCGGGTCTGAATGGTGATTGGCTGGTATCTCGGCAGCGCTTCTTTGGGGTTCCAATTCCGGTCTGGTACCGCCTCGATGACAGTGGTGAGCCCGAGTACGAAACACCGCTGAAGCCCGAGCAGAGTCGACTACCTATCGATCCCTCATCCGATTGCCCTGACGGCTATACCGAAGCCCAACGCGGTCAACCGGGGGGCTTCATCGGTGATCCGGATGTCATGGACACCTGGGCTACATCATCACTCACACCGCAAATTGCGGGTGGCTGGGCCACTGACCCCGATCTGTGGCAACGCGTTTCCCCAATGGACATGCGGCCTCAAGCCCACGAGATCATACGGACCTGGCTGTTCTCCACGATTGTGCGTTCTCACCTCGAAGACGATCGATTGCCCTGGTCTGATGCAGCAATCTCAGGCTGGATCCTAGACCCCGACCGCAAGAAGATGTCTAAATCAAAGGGCAACGTCGTCACCCCTATGGGGCTTTTGGACAAGCATGGCTCGGACGCCGTTAGGTATTGGGCTGCCAGCGGCAGACCTGGCCGCGGCCGACA
>PAAU01000042.1 GCA_002699445.1 Micrococcales bacterium
CCGGCTCCTCCGTCTGCAACCCACTCGTCCAGAGCACAGTGCGGCGGGAGATGGTCGCAGCCGCGCGGACATTGAGATGCGCCATCCGCAAGTTCACCAAAAGCCCCCAAGATCTTGCTGGAATCGATATGTCCCAGTCCAAAGCTGCGTAGCCCGGGGGTATCGATGATCCAGCCACCGTCTGGAAGTGATAAACCCACGGCAGAGGTTGATGTGTGTCGTCCTCTCCCGGTTACCTCGTTAACTACACCAATCTCGCGATCGGCATTCGGTACCAGTCGATTGACGAGGGTGGACTTCCCCACTCCTGACTGACCAATCAGAACGGTTGTCCGGTCTGCGAGCACGTCGCTTAGTTCCGCAATCGGTTTCTCGGGACTGACGCGGATGAGCTGCATTCCTAACGCTCGGTACCCAGCGGCCAGATCGTCGGCAGCATCTAGATCAGTCTTTGTCACAACAAGCAGTGGTTCGAGTCCTGCATCCAGAGCGGCAACCAGGCACCTGTCGATGAACCGTTCCCGCGGAGATGGGTCAGCTGCCGATACGACAACTCCGAGAAGTTCAGCATTTGCAACCACGATACGTTCGGTCGTGTCATTGTCGTCAGGGGTCCGACGCAGAGCAGTCTTGCGCTCATCCACGCGAACGATCCGGGCAAGTGATCCGGACGAGCCAGATGTATCGCCGCTAACACCCACGCGATCACCGACCACTATTCCTCGGCGTCCCAGTTCGCGAGCCCGAACGGCGGTAATGCGAGTCCCATTGTTAGCCAGTACCACCCGAAAGCGACCACGATCAACAGTGACAACAAGGCCGGGTCGCGCATCGCGATGCTCCGGGCGGTCCTTGCTTCGGGGCCGAGACTTGCGGCTCTGCGGACGGACACGTACGTCGTCTTCGGTGTATTCGCGGGGCATCAACTAAACAACCAGGTTGCTGTCAGAAACGAGCTTTTGCCATAGCTCTGGGAATTCGGGGAAAGTCTTGCCGGTGGTCGCAATATTTTCCACGCCAATTCCAGGCACTCGTAGCCCAATAATCGCGCCTGCGGTTGCCATGCGATGGTCGTTGTAGGTATGCCACTCGCCGCCATGTAACGGTTTCGGATGTATCTCCAAACCGTCGGAAGTGACCGAGACGTCGCCGCCTATTCGATTAAGTTCGTTCGCGAGGGCGGAGAGGCGGTCCGTTTCGTGGCCGGAAATATGACCGATGCCACTGAGGCGCGAAGGACCGTTGGCGAGAGCGCACAGCGCCACCACTGTCGGAACCAACTCACCTAGATCGCTGAGGTCTCTATCGATTCCATTGATTTCACCAGTGCCACGGACTGTCAGACCGGCGTCGGTCTGGACCGAGTCGCCGCCGAGCTCGCTGAGCAACTCGCGGACTATCGAGACTGGTTGCAAGCCTGCTTGGGGCCAGCCCAAAAGTTCCACCTTGCCACCACTGATGAGCGAGGCCGCTGCGAAGGGAAGCGAGTTAGAAATATCTGGCTCGATATGCCGGTCACGAGGTGCGATCGTTCCGGGAGCGATCGACCAATTGGCGTCGGTCGGATCTTCGGTGTCCGCCGTGACTGTAATTCCTTGCTGTTGCAACATGCGGCAGGTCATCTCGATATGCGGCAGTGAGGGTACGGGTGCACCTCGATGATGAATACGTATGCCTTGTTCGAAGTAACACCCAGGGAGTAGGAAGGCGCTCACGAACTGACTACTTGATGAGGCATCCACGGTCACGGAGCCGCCGGATACGGACCCGGTGGCATGGATACGAAACGGAAGTCGTGGCTCGTTATCGGTAGATAGCTGGACTCCAAGATCGCCCAAGGCCAAGATGGCCGCAGCCATGGGGCGCTCCCTTGCGCGGGGGTCGCCATCGAATCGGATATCGCCTTCGGCTAGCGCTGCCACGGGAGGGAGAAAACGCATGACGGTGCCGGCGAGCCCGCAATCGATGTCGGCGGGACCTCGTAACGGGCCGGGAAATACATGAACCGCGCGGTTGGTTACGTCAACCTCAAATCGAATACCGAGAGAACGCAGGGCTGTCATCATCAGGTTGATGTCGCGTGCGGCCAAAGGTAATCCGGTCAAGGTACTTGAGCCGTTAGCTAAGGCGGCTAGAAGAAGGGCGCGGTTCGCGATGGACTTGGACCCAGCTATGCCGATGGTTCCATGCACTGGTGATGTAGCGAGAGGAGCGGGCCACATCGATTCGGTCATAGGAGCAGCGTATCGGCCTAGGAGAGATTGCCCGGGTGGGAATCGACGCGTGATCAGAGATATCGGACGGACAGGGTGAGATACACCACCCCGAATGTGGCACTTGGCGGAGTATCGGGCATCCTAGACTTATTGGGATTCGCCTCGCCTTCATGGTTTAGCGCTCGTCTGAGCGCTCCCTTTGGGCTTCGGATACAGGGCGATGTGGCGAGATACGGAGTTGAAGATGAGCGTTCCGGGTCTGGAGAACCCTCCGACTAAGAACAAGAAACTGCTGGAATGGGTGGAAGAGGTTGCTGCTTTAACCAAGCCCGAGCGAGTCGAATGGTGCGATGGCTCTGAGGACGAGTGGAATCGACTCACTCAGCAACTGGT
Organism: Micrococcales bacterium; assembly: GCA_002699445.1. Lineage (GTDB taxonomy): Bacteria > Actinomycetota > Actinomycetes > S36-B12. The sequence goes on from PAAU01000042.1 coordinate 2,610, forward strand.
TGATGGTGGGACCTTCGTCCGGCTGAATCCGGATAAGCGCCCGAACTCGTTCTTGGCGCGATCGAATCCATCTGATGTCGCGCGCGTTGAAGACCGCACGTACATCTGCTCTAACCGCGAAGAAGATGCCGGCCCAACAAATAACTGGATGGAGCCGTCGAAGATGCGCGGCATCCTGGGCGGACTCTTTGACGGGTGTATGCGTGGCCGAACGATGTACGTTGTGCCGTTCTGCATGGGACCGTTGGGATCGCGGATCTCACAACTGGGTGTTGAAATCACCGACTCACCGTATGTCGTAGTCAACATGAAAATAATGACCCGAATGGGTTCTGCGGCCCTAGATCAACTCGGCGAGGACGGCGATTTCGTTCCGGCCCTGCACACGGTTGGGTTCCCCCTGGTTGATGACGCCGGCAGTCCTCGTGATGACGTCTCCTGGCCCTGCAATGACACCAAGTACATCGTTCACTTCCCGGAATCCCGAGAGATCTGGTCGTATGGATCCGGTTATGGCGGCAATGCCCTGTTGGGCAAGAAGTGTTTCGCTCTCCGCATCGCGTCAGCGATGGCTCGCGATGAGGGGTGGATGGCTGAACACATGTTGGTGCTGAAACTCACCGGTCCTGATGGTGACGTCAAGTACATTACGGCCGCATTCCCATCCGCGTGCGGTAAGACCAACCTTGCGATGTTGGAACCCAGCGTCCCAGGCTGGAAGGTTGAAACGGTTGGCGACGACATCGCTTGGATGCGATTTGGCAATGATGGAAGGCTCTACGCCATTAATCCGGAGGCTGGTTTCTTCGGAGTTGCGCCGGGTACTGGGGACAAAACGAATGCCAACGCGGTCAAAACGCTGTGGGGCAACTCGATATTCACCAATGTCGCGATGACTGACGATGGTGATGTGTGGTGGGAAGGATTGACCGAAGAAGCGCCCGCACACCTCACCGATTGGAAGGGAAACGATTGGACTCCGGAAAGCGATGATCCCTCAAGTCATCCCAATGCACGCTTCACTGCTCCGGCGGAGCAGTGCCCGTCGATCGCGCCTAACTGGGAAGACCCAACTGGGGTTCCCATCTCGGCCATCCTGTTTGGTGGACGGCGCGCAACCAACGTCCCCTTAGTCAATGAAGCTCGAGATTGGCAACATGGGGTTTTCCTTGGCTCGTCGATAGCCTCTGAGCAAACTGCGGCAGCTGAGGGGACCGTCGGAGCGTTGCGTCGTGATCCCTTTGCCATGTTGCCGTTCTGTGGCTACAACATGGCGGACTACTGGGGTCATTGGCTCAAGATTGGCAACATGACGGAGGAAGACAAGTTGCCCAAGATCTATCAAGTCAATTGGTTCCGCAAAGACAGTGATGGGAAGTTTATTTGGCCGGGGTTTGGTGAAAACTCTCGCGTACTTTCCTGGATCGTGGAGCGCGTGGAGGGTCGAGTCGAAGCCGATGAAACCCCCATTGGTAACCGGCCTAAAGACGGAGATCTTTACGTCGATGGTCTAGATCTAGACAAGCAGCAGCTCGCTGAGTTGTTCGAGGTCGATCCGGACTCATGGCTGGCCGAATGCGATCTCACCGAAGAATACTTCGATAAGTTTGGCGACAAAGTTCCTGCAGCCCTGCGCGATGAACTTGCGGAGCTACGAAGGCATCTGGAGGCCGCGAAAGCTTGAGAAGCAGCGGTCCCAGTAACGGGCAGGCGACCTGACCGGGCCAGTTGGTCAATGATCTGAGTTACTTCCTTGGTGGCTTTGCTCTAGGCTGACTGGCGACGTGATGGGCCCAGGAGGTGATCGTATGCGGCGATCGTCGTTGGCGAAATTAATTGTGGGCAGCGCGGTGCTCGCGCTAGCGGTCGGCGGGTGTGGTGGAACCGCTTCAGTGACCAGTTCTGATGTAGCGGAGCAGGCACAAGCGGCATTGACACAACAGGTTGGTCAACCAGCCCCACCCGTTGATTGTCCTGGAGACCTGCCGGCTGAAGTCGGAGCAAAAATCACGTGCACCATTTCAGATGGCACAACGAAGTACGAGGTCTACATCACGGTTACGTCAGTAGAAGATGGCGACCAAGTGAAGTTCGATGTGCAGGTAGCTGATACCCCCGTGAACGTAGGGTGACGGCTACTGCTTTTCTTCTGGCTGCCCCATGGCCAGCCCGGCCGTTGAGTTTGTCTTACGCTGATCTAGCTGGGTGCAACGCCAAGCGGTGAGAATGGCGTAGGTCAACCACAGACCGATCCCAATGAACTTGAAGGTGTCTTCGACCAGCCCCGCCGTTGGCGGCCGATAGCCGAGCATATCTCCCGCGGTGTCCAATCCGACAGAACCGCATAAGAACAACGCTCCCACTAACAAGACAATGGGGTAGCCACGACGGAGCATTGAATGTTGCGTTGCGATAAAGGCAACTACGAGTAGGGCGTAGAGCGCGACGTAGAGTGACTGGCTTCCGAACGGGAGCAGTGGCAGGAACCATTCATGCAGCAGGAATTGATCGTCAAGAGCCAATAACGCGGTCAATAGGCCGAACATGACGAGGAAGCGAGACTCTTGATTCCGCCCCATACGTTTGGCTTGGGCCCCAGCAAACAAGCTGATGGCCGCTGCGGCCGTCCACATCATAATTGCGAGAGAGGAAATCGCACTGACTAAAGGGTGAGAAAAGGTCACAGACGCCATATCGGAAAACACCACCCAGGCTGGCTCTCCACCCGCAGTCGCAGACCATACACAGCCGCCAATTACTAAAGCGCTTGTTGTAATCACGCCGGCGATGGCCCACCACTGCGTCGAGGATCGCTGCGAGAGGCTGGGTTGCTGTGTTTCGATCATGTCCAGGCCTCTTGTCGGTTGTCAGCTGGTCACCAGGGTCTCATGTTGACTCCCGTTTCTTGCTCGGGTGACACGTCATGTCGGGACACGCCTTGGAGTTCGATGAACCGGTTCATTGCCCTGTCTAGGCTGTTCTCGTGGATCCTCTCGTGACTGCTTTAAGTTTCATACTTGGCTTCGGCTCGTTGGCCTTGGTCGTATGGGGTTTTATTGATGCTTACGGTTTTGCTGCAGAAGACTTCCGAGCCGTCAACCGGATGCCCAGGTTAGTGTGGGTAGCGATACTTCTAGTGGGTTTCTTCCTCCTACTTCTTGTCGGATCTCGTGATGTGATCGCGAATCCTCTGAGCTTGGGTGGTGCCATTTGGGTAGCCGTTATGATCGCGACTGGCGTGTACTTCTATGACCAGCGACCCAAACTGCGTTTAGTGCGAGCTACCAGAGATCCCTAGTCCCCAATCGTTGCAACCATGATCGCCTTGATGGTGTGTAGTCGGTTTTCTGCCTGCGTAAAGGCGATATTTGCGCTTGACTCGAAGACTTCATTCGTCACCTCGAGGCCGTTCTCCATGCCGGTGGAAGCCGCCACGTCCTTGCCTACTTTTGTATTCGTATCGTGGAATGCCGGTAGACAATGCATGAATTTCGCATCCTTGGCCCCAGTCTTGTCTAGCGCTGCGCGATTCACCTGATACGGCTTCAACAACGTGACGCGCTCGTCCCATACTTCCTTGGGCTCGCCCATAGACACCCAAACGTCGGTATGAAGAAACTCGGCTCCTGGTATCGCCTCGTCGGGATCTTCAGTCAGCGTGACTCGCGCTCCACTTTCTTCAGCTCGCGCATGCGCTTGATCCTGGATTTCCTTGGCGGGCCACAGATCCTTTGGTGAGCAAATGCGAACATCGCAACCCATGATGGCGCCCATGATGAGCAAAGAGTTGCCCATGTTGGAACGGGCATCACCCATGTAGGCATAGGAAATACCTGATAGCGGCTTACCCCGGCTGTACTCACTCATCGTGAGGAAATCGGCAAGCATCTGAGTGGGATGCCACTCATCGGTGAGACCATTCCATACTGGTACGTCAGCGAAATGCGCCAACTCCTCGACGTTCTCATGGGCGGCACCGCGATATTCAATGCCGTCATAGAAACCAGAGAGCACCCGCGCAGTGTCGGCGATCGACTCCTTATGGCCCAGTTGTGAGCCGCTGGGATCCAGGTAGGTGACTCCGGCGCCCTGATCGTAGGCACCTACCTCAAAGGCGCAACGGGTGCGAGTAGAGGTCTTTTCGAATATCAGCGCGACATTCTTGCGCTGCATCCGCTGGCGTTCATTTCCCGTGTATTTGGCTCGCTTGAGGTCTCGAGATAGATCGAGCAGAAATTGTAATTCCTGTGTGGTGAAATCCAGCTCCTTGAGGAAATCACGATTACGTAGGTTGACCGGCATGGTCGTCCTTTCTGTTTGAGCTCTCTATTTCTTCTTCTTAGTCTTGTTGATTCTTATGGGGTAGTGCTGAGCCTGAGCGAAAGTAATCAAACAGCCTCCACCGATTACTCGTCGGCCGAACCTCGCTCCATCGGACACGACATGCACCGAGGCCCACCTCGTCCTCGACCAAGTTCGTTGCCCACGATGCCCATAATTTCGATGCCATTCCTGCGGAGAAATGTATTGGTCGTTTCATTACGGTCGTAACCAAAAATGACACCAGGTGAGACGGTCAGGAAATTGTTACCGTCATTCCACTGTTCACGGGCGGCACCCAACTCATCGATGGGCGTGTAGAGCGGAGTTACCTTTTCCTGGCCGATGGCGTCAGCCAGGACCGGCCACAAGTCGTCAATTTCCGTGATGCTGTAAGCCCCACTGTCATCGGACTTGGTGAGTTCGTAAGTCTTTAGGTTGGTTGGAAGGTCAGAGAAAACCGAAAATTTATCTTTATCGATCATCGTCATCGCGGTATCGAGGTGCATCAGGGTCCGCACCTTTGGCAACTCAACAACAATAACTTTATTGATTTGGCTGTCAGGGGCCGAGAAGTAGTTCTGGGTGAGCATTCCAATCCCCTGTGGTGTGGTTCGCTCGCTCATGCCGATCAGCACGGTCCCGTTACCCACGACGATAATGTCACCGCCTTCAATCGTGGCGGGCTGGTGTACTTCATCGTCGTTGCCGTAATAGAAATGCGGGATTACTGACGTGAACTCTGGGTGAAAGTTCCAAATCACCCGGCTGTGCAATGTTTCCCGCTGCCGAGCGGGCTTTGCCATCGGATTCACAGACAGACCGTTGTAAGCGAAGGCAGTGTTGTCTCGCTGAAAGAGGTGATTGGGCAGGGGAGTCAGGATGAAGTCGTAGTCATCAAGGTAGTCCCACAGCAGATTAGAATTACGTGGCAGTCCCAAGTCCTTCTTGAGGATGCCGCCGATCATGTAAGAGGCCATCTCGGACCCGCTGACACCACGTGCCAACTCCTTTAGCGGCTCTACGATTTGAGGACCGACCCGCTCAGGTGTCGCGATCCGATCCAGCAAAAATTCGCGAGCCTCATCAATTTCGAGAGCCTCTCCCAGCTTGTCCCGAAACAAGTGAACCTTGACGCCCTTTTGTTCTAACCCGTCAGCGAAGGCACGATGCTCTTCCCTAGCCTTGCGGGCCCACATAACGTCGTCGAAGAGTAATTCGTCGCAGTTTTGTGGGGTGAGGCGGTCGAGTTCCAGTCCTGGCTCGTGCAACATAACTTGCTTCAGCTGTCCGACCTCTGAGTCGACATGGAGCATTGCAGTTCCTTTCGATGAATCTCGTTGAGGCAGAGCCTCGAGGTTGATATTCGTCGTTCTTGAGAAGTTTCGCCACCCAACTGACAGATATTGCGGCATGAATGGGGTTTTCTATTCACTGATCATGGTGAAGACGCTTTTATCAGCAGATGTGGTCGATTTATTTATTCCATTATTTCTATATTTCAGATTTATCTAACTCACAAGATCACCAAGTGCGTAGTTATATTTTCACATGACATTCTGAATCTGTTTCCGCTAGTAATGGTGCAGGCACGATGAAAAGTGGCCGACAAGTTCGTCTTGGAGTAGCAATGACAACGGAAGCACCTTCCCAAGAAGTGCCTGCAGATGACCCCGAAAAGAAAAAGGGCTTTAAATTTCCCACAGCGTTTACGGTGCTGTTCTTCGTGCTCCTCTTGGTCTGGGGACTCACCTTTATCGTTCCGTCTGGGAGTTACGCCTACGTATCCTGTGAGGGTGAAGAACCGAAACCTATCCCACAAAGTTACGAGCAACTAGAAACTGATTCGTCGCTTTACGAGCGAATCTCGGATCTAGTGTTATCGCCGGTCAACGGCCTCTATGGCGTGCAAGAGGGGCAAGAGGTTAATCCCGATCCTTCGGCACAGCTACAAGAAGAAGCGACCAAAGCCTGTGACGGCGGGGAGGCAGAGGTATATGAGGGTGCCGGTTTAATCTCACCGTATGAGAGTGGTGAGCTCTTTGGTGCCGTAAATGTGTTCTTTTTCGTTCTGGCAATCGGTGCGTTCATTACAGTGACGATGAACACCGGTGCTTTGGATGCAGGTATCGGAAGACTGACGCATCGGTTCCGATCTCGGGGTCCAACGCTGATCATCGTTTTGATGTTCGTGTTCTCGCTCGGCGGTACTACCTACGGAATGGCGGAAGAGACTTTAGGTTTCTATGCCTTGATTGTGCCGATATTCGTAGCGCTGAAATATGACCGAATAGTCGGGGCCACGGTCATCTTGCTAGGGGCGGGTACCGGAACCTTGGCGTCTACTGTGAACCCGTTTGCGACTGGGGTGGCCTCGGCAGGAGCTAACGTTCCATTGGGTGACGGCATCGTATTGCGTGTACTGATGTACCTGATCTTGGTCCCGATATCGATGTGGTTCGTACTGAGATATGCCAAGAAGGTGAGGAATGACCCCAGTAAATCGCTGATGAAGGCATTGCCTGACGATGAGGGTCTCGCGGCTGATGAGGCTGAACCACCTAGTATGAGTGGTCGTCAGAAAGCAGTGCTGTGGGTCTTTGGTTTGACTTTCCTGCTCATGATCTTCTCCGTGATTCCTTGGGGCGACTTCAGTGACAGTTTGGTGTCAATCACGTTGGATTGGTACTTCCCAGAACTGGCGGCACTGTTCTTGATCATGTCGGTCGTTGTCGGTCTGATCGGAAGGCTTGGCGAGGAAGGGATGGTCGACTCAATTGTCGCAGGCATGGGTGATTTCATCGGTGCGGCCTTCATCATCGCCTTCGCCAAGGGCGTGACCGTGATTATGAATAATGCACAAATCACTGACACCGTCCTTAGCTCGCTTGAAGGTGCAGTTAGTAACCTATCGGGCGCAGCATTCGGAGTGCTGATGTACATCGTAAATATTCCGCTAGCCCTATTAGTGCCGTCATCGTCAGCCCATGCCACTCTGGCCATGCCGATTATGGCTCCACTCGGCGATTTTGCGGGAGTCTCTCGGGCTGTGGTTGTGACGGCCTATCAGTCCGCCAGCGGGCTAGTAAATCTATTTACGCCGACTTCAGCCGTCGTGATGGGCGGTCTTACTTTGGCGAAAGTAGGGTACGACAAGTACATCCGATTCGTTTGGCCGCTACTGCTCATCCTATTCGTGCTGAGTTGCGTCCTCATCGGCATCGGATCTGTCACGGCAATCGGTGGCAGTGTGTGATCGGTTGAGTAGTCGCAGACAAACAGCGTTGTGTCCCGCCGGGAGAGTGGTGGCGCACACCACCTTTGCTGTCTTTAGCCGGTGGGTCGTCGATTCCGATGAGGGGATTGCGATGAGTTTGACCATGACAGTGGGGGTTGCTTTTCGTGAAACCTAGCTTCTCGAAAAATAGAAATCTTGGTCTTTGATTTCAATGAGGAAGGTTGTTCGTCTAGGATCGGTAGCCTTTGCGATAAATGTCCGATTTGTCTGTTGATATTTGCTAAATAGTTCAAATCAGACAGGGCAAATCCGACCAAAGGGTGAAATCTCTAAGGCGAAAGTGGATATCCGGCAAAAGTTAGTGACAGGCGCAGTCTGGCGGGGTTTACTACAAGTGAGATCAAGATCGACTACTCAACTCGGAGGCTCACATGCCGCAGCAGCCATTGGCTCAGGTTCCCAAAGACGCAACCTGGCAATGGCAAGACAGCGGGGCATGCCGGGAAGCGGATGACACACTCTTCTTCCACCCACCCAATGAGCGTGGGCTGGCAAGATTGCGGCGAGACCGAGCAGCCAAGGCTGTTTGTTCGCGGTGCCCAGTTCGCATCGAGTGCGCGGACTACGCGATTAGGTCGCGTGAACCATATGGCGTGTGGGGGGGCCTCACGGAAGAGGACCGAGAACGAATCTACGCCCGAATCGCTATCGCTGAATATCCACGGCAACGAGGTGAGGGAGCAGATATGTGCTCCGATGAGATCGCCGCGGCGATCTCGGCTCGCTCACTCGGTATCGCCTGACGTCTCTGCTTGCTTAGCAATCTCACTGCGAACAGCGTCCATGTCAACGTCTTGGACTCGAGTGACCAAGTCGCGCAGCGCCGGCTCAGGAAGTGCGCCCGCCTCTGCGTAGAGGACCACGTTGTCGCGAATCGCCATGAGCGTGGGTATTGAGGTGATACTGAAGGAACCAGCGATCTGCTGTTCCTCTTCGGTATTGACTTTGCCAAACACCACACCTGGGAACTCCTCGCTCACCTTCTCAAAAACGGGTGAGAAAGTCTTGCAAGGACCGCACCACTCGGCCCAGAAATCAATGAGAACAATGTCGTTGTCCTCGATCGTCTTAGTGAAGGTGTCTTCGCCAAGTTCAACGGTTGCCATGTCATTCTCCAGCCTTAGTTGCCTGTGAGTTCTTCTTGCCCACGAGCCTAACGACGTAAACGTCACGAAGGGGAACTCCATTCCCGACGGGCTGAAGTCTCGCCAACCCGTCACAATAAGTAGATGGATGGACTAGGACTCGATCGACTGCGGCGGCCACGTCCCCGAATCCCACGCCCCGGCGATTTCCTGGTTGCATCGCCTTCCTTGCAAGATCCCAACTTCCGCAGAACCTTGATCTACATGCTGCAGCATGATGAGGAGGGAAGCGCTGGGGTTGTGGTCAATCGATCAAGTGATATTTCCAGCCTTGATCTTGACATTCCCGGCTGGGCCCTGGCTGCGCGGGTTCGCGACGGTGGACCTGTCGCTACGAACTCAATACTGGCCTTGGCGGAGGACCCTGATGTGGTGCGACTTCCTGACGAGTTAGGTGGTCCGGGAGTCAGACTGGTGGATTTAGAAAAGGATGACGAACCGGATTCCAGCGAACGACTCCAGATATTCGTTGGTTATGCAGGATGGGGTGCCGGGCAGCTGGTATCGGAAATCTCCCGGGATGATTGGCATGTGGTTACAGGTCAACCACATGATCTATTCTCGCCGGAACCCGAGGTGTTGTGGTCACAGGTCCTACGACGACAACCGGATCCGACTCGGCTCTGGAGCACTCTGCCAGAGTTGCCAGCCACAAACTAGGTACGGCAATAGGGGCAGAATGACCGGTTATTGCATATGGTGGAGTAATGAGCGACACCCCATTGGAATCACCGGACCTCGGCGACACCCTTGTGGCCGACCCGGAAACACATGCCACAGACAGTGGCGACCACGAGCGTTTTTCTCACTATGTGCCTAAAGACAAAATCGTTGAGTCCGCTGTAACCGGTGAGCCAGTACGCGCGCTATGCGGGAAAGTATGGACCCCCACTCGGGACCCATCTCGCTATCCAGTCTGTCCAGATTGCAAGCGCATTTTTGAAGGTCTGCCGCCCGGTGGCGAAGGAGATAGCTGAGTCGCAGTGGCGGTAAGAGCAGTTGTGGGACATAGTCGAGTCATAGTGATCAAATATCGGAACCGAGGGGAGAAGGAAGATGGGGGGTGAACATGCCTGCTGAAACAAGTCAGACGCTAGACCGCGGCCTGCAAGTGCTAGAGGTGCTAGCTGACCATCCCGAGGGGCTAACTGTTACCCAATTGGCGCGTGAGTTAGATGTCAGCCGGACGATTGTCTATCGCCTGGTTGTCACATTGGAACAACACGGCTTATTGCGTCGCGGCAGCGGGAATCGATGTCGCCTGGGTCTTACTGCGCTAACTCTTGCTCGCCACGTGCAGGGTATGGTGCGTGACGCCGCGGTCCCCGCTCTTCGCAGGCTTTCCGAGCAGTTCAGTGCGACTGCCCACCTCACCCTTGTCGACGGTGCCGACGCGGTAGTGGTTGCCGTTGTGGAACCTGCCCGTCAGGAGCAGCCCAGCACTCTGCGAGCTGGTAATCGAGCCCCACTGGATCGTGGTGTGGCGGGTAGAGCCGCACTAGCTACTCGGGCTGAAGGACGACCACTTGACGCGGGCTGGGTAATCTCCGGTGGCGATCCTGCCCACGGAGGTTATGCGGTGGCTGCGCCTGTCCTGGGAGTACCTGGGGTCGAAGCGTCGGTAGGGGTCGTTTCAATGGCCGAGCTGGATACAGCTTTGGTTGGCCCGAAGCTGGTGGGTGCCGCGGCCGAAATAGCGAGAGCGTTGCACTAGCGACACCCAGCGATAGCAGCCCCCATAGCGTCAATCCAGTAGCGAGCGGTCGAGGTGTAGCTGCGGTAGTCGTTAATCAAGATTGAGAAAACTCGCGGTCGGCCGTCCTTACCGGCGGCGACTCCGGAGAGGGTCACCACCGATCGCAGAGTCCCTGTCTTGGCCGAGACTCGATCCCGAGCGCATTTAGTCTTCTTTGAGCCGAAGCGAGAGCTAAGGGTCCCGCTTACCCCGGCGCGGGGCATAGCGAAAATCGCGGTCGAGAGATCGGGACGGCTGGGGTCCATCATTGCTCGGTTGATGGCAGCGGATGTCCTGGCTGACATTTTGTTCTGCCGTGAAAGCCCGCTGCCATCAACGATTCGTGTGTTGCGAAGCGGTACTCGCAATGATTTCAACTCTGCAGTGACTGCAGCGGCCGCGCCCTCGGCGGAAGTGGAGGCTCCGCGTGCTGAGGCGACATGGCGAATAAGGTTTTCGGCAATCGAGTTGTCTGAAGACGGCATCATGGCAGTGACTGCGTCGGCCACGGTGTGATCGTCAAACTGTGCGATAAGGGTAGGAGCGATGGGCACTGGCGGAGCGACTGGGCTTGGGACGGTGGTTGGATCCACAGCTGGGCTGGCCGCCGGGTCGGGGTTCACAGGTTCCGCAGTTGGGGGAGTGGGTGCGGGTATAGCTGCAGGGTCGGGGACCGTACCTGGGGCAGCCTCGTATTCTCCGGCTCCTACCCGGATGACACCACGCCTCACAGCAAGGTTCTCGTCCTCGCGTAGGGCCTTTCTAAAGTAGGTAGCCGCATCCTTGGCGCCATCGTTTGTGCTGATCCAGCGGCGAGTCAATCCAAACGGTCTTTTTGCGTAGGACGGATAGTAGTTGGACAGCCAGCCCGCAGGGCTCGTGGGCCATTCGAACAAGGAATCATCGAACTGGATTCGTAACTTGCCGGTGGGTTCGCCGTATTCGCGCACTGCCAATGCAGTTCGGCTTGCTAACTCTCTGATGTCAGCAGACTCCAATAGCGGATCGCCGCTACCAACGAGGGTCAAGGTATTTCCGGATCGAATGACTTTTGTAGCGAACTGGTGGTAGGCGCCTCTCGCCGACAGTACTGCAAGCGCCGTCGCCGACTTCATAACTGAAGCGGGGGTCTGAGCGTTCCTAGCCCGGCGGCTGAATACTCGCTTACCCGTTTCTAAATCAGCTACGAATACGGAGACGTCGCGCCCCAGATCTCGCTTTCGAGAGCGCTTCTTCATCCGCTTTCGCATTTTCGCCAGATACCGCGCCGTAGAAACCTTGGCGGGTGACTGCAAGTTCGCGGGCAGGGCAGTCTTAACCCCGGCCGGCCACACTGGCACCTTGGCCTCCGCTGCCGGTGGTGCAATCAGCAAAGTAGCGGACAGCGCAGCGCCCGTACCCGCTAATGCTGCCATTCGTCGCGCTCTGACAAATATTGACGTCGTATCTCCCAACACGCGGCGACTGTACTTCGCTTCTCCTATTTCTTGGTAAATGTCGCGCGACTCGAACGTTTATCGGAGAGTTGAGTAACTCGCCACACGGGTGGAACTTTTTGGGATCGCAAAGCCTCATACTTGAGTCAGCGGTAGGTTCGTGGATCGCAAATAGATCCCGATAGGAAAAACCTCGACTTGAAGCGGTGCTAAAGATCGCTTCGGTTGAGTGGGAGGACGTTGTGTCGGTGCGTAAGACAAAAGCACACGGATTGCTCTGGGTGATTTTGGGTGCATTAATCGCTGGATTGATGTTGCCTCAGGTCGCTACGGCGGCGGATCGGTCGAGGTCCGTGAGTGGTTGGTTCGGATACTGGCATGATGCGGCCAAAATGATTGATGTGGCGCAAAACAGCGGTGGTGTCTTGGGAGAGGTGAATATCTTCTGGTGGCACTGGGCAGGAACGGAGCGTCCAATCTGCACAACCGCGAGCGGTCGTTGCCAGTCCGATACCGCTACCCCTTGGACTAACGCAAAGTTTGATGCTGCTCGGAAAGGGTTACAGGATCAAGGAATTCTGGTTTTTGCCACTCACACTGATCTGGACTCGAGTCGGCGTCGTGAGTTGTCCGATTACCTTGCCAAGGGATCACGGCGGCAAGCGTTCGCTGAGCAGTTGACGGACTGGGTCGTCAAGGCTGGTGTGGATGGAATCGATCTTGATTGGGAGAACTTCGCCTTTAATGATGGATCCGAGACATGGAATCGAACTCGCCCCCGCCTCAATGACATGATTCAGCGGCTCGGGGCGTCGCTTCGAGCTCAGGGGAAACTGCTGTCCATTACAGTGCCGGGTGGATATCAGCCGTTTAACGCCGATGGGACCCCTAATCCAGGCGGTGGCTATAACGTTTTCGATTGGCCGACATTGGCGGCGAACGTGGATCGGTTGCGGTTGATGACTTACGACTACTCGTGGTCACGTCCAGGACCTATTGGCCCGCATCCTTGGGTTCGCGAAGTAGCCCGAAGCGCCGTTGCCCAAGTTGGAGCCGCGCAAAAAGGAAAGATCTACGTCGGACTGCATCAGTACGGCAAGGCTTGGTATCAGCGCGACGCGCAAGATGATGTCGTCACGGTTGGAAACTGTCCCAACAAGTGGACTCCAAATGATCGAGACGCGACGGCGCTCACCCCCACCCGAGCGCGAGAGGTCGCGGCGGCTTATGGGATAGAGCCTCGCTTTGATGCAACTCAGCGGGAATACACATTTGATTACGCGAAGAGTCAGGCCGGATCATACGTCGATAGCAACGGTAATCGTCGAAATAAGACCTGCAAGGTGCGCAAGCAAGTGTGGTTTGGCGGTGAAGGGACTGCGGCCAGCAGAACCGAGATCGTGCAAGAGTTTGGCATCGGGGGCGTTGCGACCTGGGAGTTGACATCCGTCGAGGGAAATTTCTTCCAGGCACTTGCTCCGTTGGCCAATGGTAATCCAGTGCCGCAGGCACCCCCAGCTGCCGAGGCGGAGAAGTCATTCACTCTGAAAGCCAAGACGAATAAGAAACGTCCCGCTGCTGGGGGAAAGATGCTTATAAAGGGGAAGCTGCGTCCCAAGGAAGAGGGCACGACGGTCAAACGTCAGCTAAGGATCAAGGGGAAGTGGCGGACAAAAGAAAAAGCCACAACCTCCGCAAAAGGTCGGGTCAAGTTCCGGATTTCGCTTCCCAGTCAGCCTCGAAAGTACAAATTCCGGTTGAAGAGCAAGCGGACGAGCAATCATGGCAAACTACTAAGCCCGGTGATGCGAGTGCGCTCTCGCTAGTTGGAGAAATTTAGTTGCCTGGAGATACGAGTGAGTTTCGCGGCAGATCAAACCAGCGCAATGACTCGAAATCTTGACTGACCAGTCCTTCAGGTCCCTGGGATGACGGTTCGGGGAGCGATTCCAGTAGTTCAGTGCCCTCCGCCAAATAGTCCGCCAGAGCAGAGACCGGCGCCCGCGGTAAATCTGGGGGCAATCGGACGAAGCCGTTGGCAAAGCTCACGTCGGACAAACTTAGTGGTGGGTCTGCTCGCCCCTCTTCATGTCGCCACAGACCACTCTCGGGATCGAAGTGGTACTGAGGAAGTAGTCGGTGACCGTAAGTGGCAACAACTTCTACTGCGGCGACAATGAATTGGAATATTTCCTCGGACAGAAAATAGTTGAAGTTGACGCGAATCCAGCCGGGTTTGATGCCTTCGCACCCACCAGTAATTTCGCGTGCGAACTCTTGACTAGTTTCTAAATCGATACCCAGTAGTCGATGGCCATAGGGTCCGGCGCATGAACAACCGCCACGGGACTGAATACCGAAAAGATCGTTCAGTATCGACACAACGAAGTTGTGGTGCAGGTAACCGTCATTGGTCGATCGGACGACGAAAGAAACTATTGACAGCCTGTCGGTATCAAGGTTTCCAAGAATCCGGATGTTGGGATGATCTCGCCAGGTAGCTATGGCACGTCGGGTCCAGTCGGCTTCTAGCTGTTCAATGGTCTCGGACCCCACCGACTGCTTAAGTTTAAAGACGAGTCCTGCCCGTATGGATTCCACAATGGCCGGCGTACCTGCTTCTTCTCGCTCAATCGGATCAGACAGATACTCGTGATCGGTTGGATTTACAAAGCGGACCGTCCCGCCGCCAACAACCGCGGGCACTCTATTGGCTAACAGATCACGATGAAGTACTAAGACTCCAGGCGTTCCTGGACCACCGATGAACTTGTGAGGCGACAGCACGACCGCGTCTTTGGCCGCTAACGGATCACCGGTGGGTGCTGCAGTTCTCACGTTGACATAGGGTCCGGCGGCTGCGTAATCCCAAATAGCCAGAGCACCATACTCGTGCAGTAGTCGTGAGATTCCATCACAGTCAGTAAGAATTCCGGTGACGTTACTTGCGGCACTGAAAGCACCGATTTTCAAGGATCGATCGGCGTAGCGCTCCAGTGCACTTCGCAATGACACCGGATCGATATGGCCTTCCGGTGTTTCATCGATGGTGACGACATCAGCAATACATTCGCGCCAAGGAAGTTCGTTGCTGTGATGTTCATAGGGTCCGATAAAGATCACCGGTCTACTCTCAGTCGGAATGTATTGGCTGAGATTGTGCCGTTCGTCGAGATCGGCCGGGATCCTAAGATTCAAGATTCCGATCAAGCGATCTATGGCTCCCGTGCAGCCAGAACCGGCAAAGATCACCACATAGTCATCATCAGCACCCAGAGCCTGATGAATTATCTGTCGAGCTTCCTCCCGGAGCCGGGTTGTCTGGAGCCCAGTCCCGCTGCTCTCGGTATGAGTATTGGCGTAGGCAGGAAGGACCCGGCTTTGAATGATCTCTTCAATGAATGACAGGCCGCGCCCACTGGCGGTGTAGTCGGCGTAGGTGATACGACGCGGACCGAAGGGTCCCGGCATGACTACGTCATCACCGATGACACAGTCGCGAACTAGGTCTACGAGTTTCGACTGCGGCAGCTCGGGTGCTGGTGGCGAAATCATGTATCCCATCATGGCACCATGGGGCCGTGACAGCCGTTCCGGAAGCGATTGAAGATGTCGCTGAAGACGTGCGCCCAGATCGTCCTTGGGTGACAGTGGTGTGGAATGACCCCGTAAACCTCATGGATTACGTCACGCACGTGTTTATGTCGCACTTCGGCTACTCGAAGGAGAAAGCCACCGAGCTGATGCTGCAGGTGCACCATGATGGGCGCTCTGCGGTCAGTAATGGTTCGCGTGAAGAGATGGAGCGGGACGTAGAGGCGATGCATGGACATGGTCTTTGGGCCACTTTGGTGAAGGACGACTAGCCATGTGGCGGAAGAACTACGGATTCTGGCGCGATCGCACCAGCATGCAGTTGACACTGGTTCCTGAAGAAGCGGGAGTTCTGGGTGGACTAGCGGAGGCAATGCTAGCCCTGGTGGGTCCAGTCAGCGAGGCTCAGCCGAGTGTCGATCCGTTTGATCAACTTGTTGATCTATCTGACGAAGTCCAGCCACCCATGGAACCGACTGATCCAGCCGTCCATAGGCTTTTTCCTAATGCCTATGGTGATGATGACGCGGAGGCCGCTGCCGACTTCCGTCGCTTTACCGAGCAGGGGTTACGACAGCTCAAAGCTGCCCGACTGGCCACTGTGGAGCGGCTAGTGGCCGAGTTTGGTGTACCTGGTGCGGACGCGAAGACCGTCGAGATTACCGATGATGATGCGGAAGTCTTTCTGGGCGCCATGAACGATATGCGTTTGGTGCTGGGTAGCCGACTCGACATTACGACAGATGACGACGAGGTTGGTGCCAGCTGGGACCCAGATGACCCGCGTCATCACCAGTACGACGTGTATCAGTGGGTAACGTGGTTGCAGTCAACGTTGCTTGAGGTGATGGTGAAGTGAGATTGCTGGGTGCTGCTCATGACAGGGGAAAATAGTATTCGATTGACGGTGTCTCGCAGTGTGGTTGATCAGATGGTCGCGCATGCAAAGCGAGATCATCCAGATGAAGCGTGCGGGGTAGTGGCCGGGCCGGAAGGGTCGGATACGCCGGAACGTTTTGTTCCCATGGTGAATGCGGCACGATCCATGACGTTTTACGAGTTCGACAGTCTTGATTTGCTGCGGCTATATCGGGAGATGAATCGCAGAGGTGAGGAGCCGGTGATTCTTTACCATTCGCACACGGCCACCGAGGCGTATCCGTCTCAAACGGATATCGCTTATGCCAACGAGCCGCATGCGCATTACGTGCTGATCTCAACGAGAGAGTGCGGTAGCGCCGATGGACCGGTGGAATTGCGTTCCTTTCGGATCATGGATGGAGAGGTGACCGAGGAAGACGTAGAGATCACCTGAGTTCTGATGCTCGAGTTGCTCGATTCCGGGTACCCAGAAGCACGTGGGATCATGGTCAAGCGATAATCCATTTGGGTACAACCGTGAGGAGAAGCCGTGTCGGTAACTGTAGAAATCCCGACTGTTTTGCGGGGACTGACAGACGGTCAGCGGGCTGTGTCGGCATCGGGGGAGAATCTCGCCGCGGTGATTTCGGATGTGGATGCGAAACATAATGGATTTGCGGACCGGCTGCTCGACTCTGGCCAACTACGCAGATTCATCAATATTTACGTCAACGACGAGGATGTTCGATTCTTGCAGGGACTCGATACGCCCTTGGCGGACGGCGATGTGGTGACGGTGCTGCCAGCTGTGGCCGGTGGTTAAGGTCCATGCGCTATAACTCGCTGCTTGAGTCCGTGGGTGGCACGCCGCTCATCGGGCTGCCGCACTTGTCGCCCAGTCCTGATGTCAGGCTGTGGGCCAAGATGGAGGATCGGAACCCGACCGGATCGATCAAAGACCGTCCCGCGCTTGCGATGATCAATCAGGCGGAAAGTAGGGGAGAGTTGATCCCGGGAGATACTCTCCTGGAACCAACCAGCGGTAACACGGGAATCTCCCTGGCCATGGCGGCCAAGGTCAAGGGCTATCGAATGGTAGCGGTCATGCCAGAGAATACGTCGCCCGAGCGCAGTGAGTTGTTGCGAATGTGGGGTGCGCGAATTATCTATTCGTCACCCACTGGTGGCTCCAATGAAGCAGTACGTCACGCAAAGGAACTGGCCGAGAAAAACCCGGACTGGAAGATGCTCTACCAATACGGCAACGAAGCCAACTGGCAGAGTCACTACTTGACGACTGGGCCGGAACTACTCGCGGATCTGCCCACAATCACCCACTTTGTCGCTGGGCTAGGAACTACTGGAACTTTGATGGGGGTCGGTCGCTACCTCAAGGAAAATCAGCCGCAGACACGCATCATCGCTGCGGAGCCGCGTTACGGGGAGCAGGTTTATGGTCTGCGTAACTTGGAGAATGGTTTTATCCCCGAACTTTACGACGAATCGATTTTAGACTCGCGTATCTCAGTTGGTGCGGAGGATGCCGTTCGTCGTACTCGAGCGATGCTGACCGAGGAAGGGATGTTTGTCGGAATATCCACTGGAGCCATCCTGCACGCAGCTTTGATCTTGGCTGAACGAGCTGTAGCGGCGGGAGAGTCTGCTGACATTGCTCTCATCGTCTGCGATGGGGGCTGGAAATATCTTTCGAGCGGGGCCTATGCCGGTAACGTCGAAGACGTTGTCAAAGACCTAGAGGACCAGTTATGGGCATAGATGTAGAGGCGCCAATCGGGATTTTTGATTCCGGCGTCGGTGGTCTGACGGTGGCTCGTTCGGTCTTGGACCAATTGCCAGATGAGTCGATTTACTACGTAGGCGATACATTGCGAGGTCCCTACGGCCCCCGTCCCATCGCAGAAGTGCGCAGCATCACCCTCGACATCATGGATCATCTCGTGTCGGAGGGGGTAAAGGCGCTGGTGATCGCGTGTAACTCGGCTTCGGCCGCGGTCCTACGTGACGCGAGAGAGCGATATGAAGTACCGGTTGTAGAAGTCATTCAACCAGCAGTCCGTCGTGCGGTAGCGGCGTCTGGGAGCAATCGTGTCGGTGTCATCGGTACTCGAGCCACCATAACGTCTGGTGCCTATGAAGATGCTTTCGCAGCCGCGCCCCATCTTCAGCTGACTACCCAGTCGTGCCCGCGCTTTGTAGATTTCGTGGAGGCAGGTGTCACCAGCGGGGATGAACTCTTGGAGGTGGCTCGCGACTATCTCGAGCCGATGCAGCAGGCAGATATCGACACGCTAGTGCTCGGCTGTACGCACTACCCGCTCTTGACCGGAGTTGTGTCCTACGTCATGGGTAACGACGTCACCTTGGTAAGTAGTGCAGAGGAAACCGCTAAGAGCGTTTTTGCAACGCTCATGTCTACTAGTCTCTTGCGCGCCCCAGGAGGGGGCCCGCCAAGCCACCAGTTTGTGGCTACTGGAGACCCCGAACCCTTTACTAGGTTGGGACAGCGTTTCCTGGGTCCGGAAGTGCAACAGGTACGTCGCGCCCCAGAGCTTGTCTCCAGGTAGTCTTCAAGCCGTGAAACTCACCGTGGTTGGTTGCTCCGGATCGTTCCCAGGCCCTGATTCACCAGCGTCTTGCTATCTCATCGAGTACGAGGGCAGCCGGATCGTGCTGGACATGGGTAATGGATCCTTGGGGGCCTTGCAGCGCTACGCCGATATCTACGCCGTCGACGGCGTTGTCTTGAGTCACTTGCACGTAGATCACTTCATCGATCTGTGTTCTTACTACGTGGCCCTGCAATATCGTCCCGAAGGTCCGGCCGACTCAATACCAGTTTGGGGTCCTACGGACACGGCCTCGCGGTTAGCAACTGCCTACGGGCTCGGCGCCAATACCGAAATCAGCGGCTTAGACGTTCGACAGATCCAGCGCAACCTAACTCTGGGGCCTTTTAGAATCACCACGGCACCAATGCGGCATCCGGTCGAGGCGCGAGCTATTCGGGTAGAGGCAGGGGGGCACTCAATCACCTACTCAGGCGATACCGGACCAACGGCTCGGCTGACCGAGCTGGCTAGTGGCAGTGACCTGGCGCTCTTTGAAGCGTCATTTCTCAGTCGGCACGACAATCCACCGGATCTGCATCTGACCGGGGGACAGGCAGCTCGTATCGCAGCTGATGCTGGGTGTCGCTCGCTGCTGTTAACCCACTTAGTGCCCTGGAACGATCAACGCGAGGTACTGGCGGAAGCGCAGCAGATCTATCCGGCAGCACAGTTAGCGAGCCCCGGTATGACCGTGGAGCTCTAGCGGGCCTACCGTGTACGCATGGTGAGATCTGATGGGCGAGCGGCTGACGAACTACGACCAGTTTCATTTGAGCGAGGTTGGCTGGAGCAAGCTGAGGGTTCGACCTTAGTCTCCTTTGGCCGTACGAGAGTGCTGTGCGCAGCTAGTTTCGTGCCAGGCGTGCCGAGATGGCGGCGGGATTCCGGATTGGGTTGGGTCACAGGGGAGTACGCGATGCTGCCCAGAGCGACGGATACACGGAACCAGCGGGAGTCAGTCCGGGGGAAAATCGGTGGACGCACACATGAAATCTCACGGCTGCTCGGCCGGTCATTGCGCGCGGTAATCGATTACAAGGCTCTGGGCGAAAATACGATCCATATTGATTGTGATGTCCTGCAAGCCGACGGCGGCACGCGTACGGCAGCCATCACCGGTGCGTACTTGGCTCTCGCTGATGCCATCTCTTGGGCGGCCGCCGAAGGTCACGTCTCGTCCGATGCGCAGATCCTCACCGACAGTGTTGCGGCCGTATCAGTCGGGATTGTGGAAGGTGAAGTTCGCCTAGACCTGCACTATGACGATGATTCCACTGCCGATACAGACATGAATGTCGTGATGACGGGATCAGGCCGATTTATCGAAGTGCAGGGCACCGCGGAACAAGAGCCGTTCGATCGACAAGAGCTGAACGCAATGCTTGATTTCGCCGCGGCGGGATGCAAGAAGTTAGCGGAGTTCCAGCAGAACGCGCTAGCCACGCAGGCGGAGGATGCATGACCACTCAGGTGGTATTGGCATCACGTAATCCAGGAAAAGCTGAGGAGTTACGACGTATCCTGGCGGACTGTGGTTTACCTGTGGAAGTCCTCGGCGCCGAGGTTTTTGCCGACCTGCCGGACATCCCTGAAACTGGTGCATCCTTTGCCGAGAATTCAAAAATTAAAGCCGAGGCAGTGGCTCGTCATACCGGACTAATCGCTATCGCTGATGATTCAGGCTTAGCAGTGGATGCGCTCAACGGTATGCCAGGAATCTTGTCGGCACGATGGGCTGGCAAGGCAGCATCAGACCAACGAAATCTTGACTTAGTTCTCGAGCAGGTCGCCGACGTTTCCGACGATCGTCGAGGTGCCGCGTTCTGTTGTGCGGCTAGCGCGGCCCGAATTGGCCCGGCTGATAATGCGAGCTTCCTGGTTTCGGAAGCAGAAATTCGGGGGCGGCTACTGCGAGAACGTCGGGGTGATCACGGATTTGGTTATGATCCAATTTTTCTGCCGGATGGTTACGATCTCACGACGGCACAAATGAGTAGCGAAGCCAAGGATCGGATTAGTCACCGAGGTCAGGCACTATCCGCGCTGGCAATTGAGCTGGAGTCGTGGCTGGTTTAGTGGCTGTTACTCATGCAGATCTGCAGGATTCCCCGCTCCCAGCTGAATCGAACCTTCACAAACGAGTGGATGTCCGTAAACCGGTTGCGAATTCTGACAATGTCCGGGGTTTCGCGTCCGCGTGATTACTCTGGTGCCTGATCTAAAGGGCTGCAAGGATTCAGGCGCTGATTCCTTGCTAAAGAGGCGCTGGAGTTTTTAATGGGGCGGATTTCAACGGTGACGCTGGGGCTTGGAGCTGTTCTAGGCTTTTCATTGTTGTCGGCGCCAACAGGCCAGGGCACTGACGCTGAGTCAGCTGTGGCCGAGCAAGCTGTCGTCAGCTCCAGCACTGGCGCGGGTGGTGTGTTGGCGAAAGCTACTGCCCGGGCAGCGGAAGGAAACCCCGGCTCGGTGATTGAGGGCGTTCGTCGGGCTCGGCTCGGCGGAAGTGCAACCTCGTCGAGGCTCAAGCGTAAAGCGAAACGGGCTCTTCGGAAGAGTCCTATTGTGCGTGGCAAGCGTCCCCGCCAATCGATGCCCCGCGAACCGTATATCCCACAGAATGCCTGCAACGCCAATGAACTACCGGGGGTTGTAGCTTTCCGCGAGATGTTGCTTGACACCTATAAGCGACCTGCCGACACGGTGAAGACGTACAACATCAGTCGCGGCTGCGATACCCCGGGCGTCAGTGAGCACGAAGAGGGCCGGGCGCTTGATTTTGAAGCCGACGTGAAGAAGCCCGCCCAGGTTGCCCAGGCGCGCCAGTTGCTGAGGTATCTGACGAAACGGGGCGGTTTTCATGCCCGACGCTGGGGCATCATGTACATCATCTGGGATCGAAAAGTCTGGGCGCAGTACAAACCCTACTGGCGCAATTTGTCGAATCGTGGCAATCGAATCGCTAACCATGAAGATCATATTCACTTCTCATTCACCTGGAATGGAGCTGTCAAGAAGTCAAGTTATTGGACGGGCATTCCGCGTCGTGCCGACCGTGGACCATGCGTGAAATACCGATGGCATTTCGCTCCAGTCGAGCTTGACCGACGAATCAAAAAGCCGCGTCGCGGCGGCTGTCGGAGTCCGCGAGCCGTGGGCAATAACTGGTCCTACGGAAAGTCCGTCATGTACTGGCAAAGTGGCGACCGAGTGAAATGGTTGCAGCAGTTCTTGTCGGAAGAGGGCTTCTACGGCGGCGGAGCAGACGGAGCATTTGGTCGAATGACCTACGGTGCGGTTCAGGCTTGGCAGCGGGCGAACCGAGTTCCCAGGACTGGAGTATGGGATCCAGTGTCGCAGCACACTTCTCGCAGAACTGTCGGTAAAAGGAGCGGGACTAGCGTCACGGGGTGGCCGAGCGGTGCCGTGCAGGTTGTAAGCGGCCAACGGATTGAAATCCCTGTGACAGTCACCACGGACGGAAAACGTGGTCGGCAAGTAAGTCTGATGCGCCGCCCCATGGATAGCGATGGAGCGTGGGAGACAGTGAGCGCTGCCGTCACCGCTGCGACTGGAAGCTATTCGGCCGTGATCGTTCCAACCAGCGGCGGATTTGCGTACCGGCTGCTGGTTGACTCGTCTAGTCGCTTCAGTGAAAAGAAAACTCCGGTGTATCGGGTGACGGGGGTGGAGCCTGCACCGTTGCCTCCGGCACCTGTTCCAGAACCCAGCCCGATGCAGCCCACATCTCCACCGGTCCCACCGGAAATCCCAACTCCGACAGACATAGCGACACCAACGGCGAGCCCGACTGAGACCTTGTGATTTCCGTCGGACAGTTAGCTGTCTGAACCCCCGGTGAGGCGGTACAACAGGCTTTCTGGTTTCTCGGGCTGCTTGGGCGGTTCACCGATGACTTCGACACCGTTCCAAAAAGCCACTCGCTCGCGAATTTCTTCTGCGGCGGGCTTCGGATCCCGATACACGAAAGCAGCTCCCGGGTTAGTGTCCTCGCCGACAATGATGTCGAAATACGAGGCGGTGCCTTTCCACGGGCAGATTGAGGTTGCCTCGCTTGAAGCAAAGAACTCATCGTTAAGGGAGTCGGCCGGAAAATAGTGATTACCTTCCACGACCACCGTATCGTCAGACTCAGCTAACACTTTGTCTTTCCACACTGCTTTCATGTCTACTCAACTTCCTTTCAGTTAGTGGCTGTAACAATCGCGTTAGGCGTATTTGTTCCCGATCTTGTCAGTTTGGATTTGATCCCTGATAGTTTCCATCGGGCAACCGATCTGGAAGAAGATTCTTCGGATTTTGGAAAATGGTTGCCGCATCATCGGTCTCGACCACTTCATCGGGAAAGCACAGTTTCCACTCCCGTAAGATCTCCTCGCACCGGCGACTCGTTGCCTGCGCCCCAAGAAGCGAGGTGTGAACCCAGTAGGTGTATTCGGTGAGCATGCAATCGTAGGTGCAGGTCTCGTCATCATAAGAAAACCAGGCCCCCACGGGATACTCCTGGGGTGTCTCCTCGAAGTAGCCACCCCGTGCGATATTCATATAGGTAGCGATCTCAGAGCCGCTCTGTTGCCCTAATTGCTTCGGGTAGACCCGCGACCAGCCCCCGTTCAAGATGAGGTGGTGAATCTCTTCTAGTGATGCGTCGAATCGTCCTCCGGTAGGAGCTGTTTCCTCCGCATACAGATCTTGCAATAGTCGACCCTCCAGCGCCGACGAGCCGAATGGGTCAAGTAGTTCGAGAGCCTCTTGGTCAGGAGCCATGAGTAATGTAGCCCGCTGCTCCTCGAGTGACGTTGTAACTGCTGGGTCGTCGGCTTGACCGTCCTGATCGTTGTCCAAATACTGCGCTACAACTGCGGCTGCGTGGGAAATCTTTGCATCTGGTGTGTCACTCGTGGCCAAGATGTCGAGACCGAACACCTCTACTCTTTTGGTGAAGAATTGGGCTAATTCAGGTTCAGTTACCTGGTTGATTGTTAGGTCTGGGCCTTGTGACGCGCTCTCGGAACTAGGGGCAGAGCTTGTGGCTGGAGCCCCTGAGCCTTGGAGCATCCCGGTACAACCGGTCACGAGACAGGCGATCAGCACCGCTAGCAATGCGATGTGTGTCATCGATTAAGTATGGCATCGGTGTCACATCGGCTAAGGCGCAGCGCGCAGCAGATCACTCACCTTTTGCGGAATGATCTGAATCCATTAGATGTCCTGGTTAGGCTAACGATATGTCGCCTCGTCCCATAGCTGTCCTTGCGTCCGGAGCAGTCGCGCTCTTGATCCTTACCGGGTGTGGAGGGAGTGACTCTGAGAATCAAGACTCAGCCAGTGCTCCGACCTCTGAATCTCCATCAGCGGAAGCAACCGAGAATATGAATTCCGACACCAACGTCAAAGCGTTGCCGCTAGGAGACGGCAAGGTCTCCAAAAAGCCTAAACGCGGTTACGTTATGTCGTGCAACGACACGTTCAATGGCGAAGGGTCCCAGACAGATGGGCCTTGGATTTCAGACGACACCTGGAATATGGACAAGAAGCCGGCAGTCAAAGGCGACGTCAAGTGGCCGAACGCGAAACTGACTATCAAGACCAAGGGCGAGAAGCGAGTCATCAGCGGCAACGGGTTGCCAGATCAACCGACAGGAAAATTCCCCGTTCAAGAGTCGGATCCCTCCTACCAATATGATCGCAATCCAAACTCGATCGAGAAACAGTCCGTGGACTGGAAGTTAACGGCGCAACCAACAGAAGCGAAAGACCCAACGTGCCTGCCTATGAACACCATAGGTATCTCATTGGATGGTGCTGCGATCTTTAACGCTCTTGATGCCATGGGTCGTGATGCGGGTGCTCACGAGGTCCTCGACGAATGCTGGGGGCATCCTGAAAAAAATGGTAGCTACCATCACCACACGAATCCCTCGTGCTTAGACGATGGTTCCGGTGACGAGCATTCGCCATTGTTGGGATATGTGCTTGACGGATACGGAATCTACGGGCTGCGGGGTGACGATGGTGAACAGATGTCTAACGATACGTTGGACAAGTGCCACGGCCACAAGCATGAAGTCGACTGGGATGGCAGTCAGCAGGACATCTACCACTATCACATGACTTATGAATACCCCTACACTGTCGGATGCTTCACGGGAGATCCGTTGCAGATTGCCGATCCTGGCCAGGCGGGTGGCGGAGAGGGAGATGGTCCACCGCCGCAGTAAGGACGAGCTTTCTAGCCCAGCTGTTCTAGCACTGCCGCAGCGAGGGCTTCAGGATCGGTTCGCCAATTGACAAACGCGGCCCTGAGGACGGGTCGACCGTTTAGAGTCGCTTGGCTAAGGAAGCCATTTCCGGAAGAGGCCAGGTTAGAGCCAAGTTCAACGACATCAATTTCGTCAGAAACAAGCGCAACTACATTGAGATGAACCGGGGCAGCTAGCGAAAGTCGACCGTCGGCTGTGACTAGCTCTGCAAATCTTTGAGCTGAGGCCACGCTCTCAGCCACCAAGGCGCCGATACCGTGTCGACCGTAGGCCGCGAGTGAAAACCAAATCGGTAGGGCACGCATACGGCGGCTGTTTTCCACACCCGAGTCCATTGGCTGTGACTCATCGGCCAGGTAGCTGGCGTGATTACCAAAGACGCGTGGGAGAACCTGAGGGTTCTGAAGTAATACCAGCCCGCTGTCATAGGGAACATTCAGCCATTTGTGTAGATCGACGGTAATCGAGTCTGCTCGCTCCCAACCCTGCAGGCGTGTGTCCGATGGCAACAGAGCGGCGAAGCCGCCAAACGCCGCGTCAACATGGAGCCAGAAGTCGAACTCCTCTCGAAGTGCAACGATTGCGGCGATATCGTCACTGTCACCTGTGATGACGGTCCCGGCGTTGGCAATCACGATTGTGGGAGCACTTGCACGTTTTGTCAGAGCCTGTCGCAACTCAACGAGGTCTACTGACTCCCGGCCCGATTGATTTCGCAGTGCGACCACATTGCTACTCCCGAGACCGACTACACCCATCGCCTTAGCGATGCTGGAGTGAGCAGACCCGGATAGTGCAGCTAGTCCGTACGGCGAGCCCACCTTGGCGCTGTCGATGCCCTGTTGTTCTCCTGCCCATTGGCGAGCGACAGCTAGTGCAACGGTAGATGCGGCAGTCGCTCCGGTCGTCAGAGTCCCTCCCAGGTGCGTCGGTAGGCGCAAGAGATCCACCAACATGGCGATGGTCGACTTTTCGAACTGTCCGGCGGCACCGTCGGTGCTGAAGGCTGCGTTGTTGTCGAACGCTGAGGTGAGCCAGTCACCCATAAGACCCGCTGGGGTAACTCCGCCAGTTACGTAGCCCGCATAGTGGGGCCCGATCCCCCCACTGAGATGGGGTGCGATCTGGTCGAAGAACATAGACAGTGCCTCGGACTCACCTACCCCATCGCCGGTCAGAGCCAGAGGATCTTCGGGAATCACGGCTCCTGGTCTGGCTGCGGGACGTTCCGCGAGGTGGGCCCATTCCTCGGCAACCGCATTCGCAAGAGCAGCAGCGAGCGGTCCAATCGAATCCCCTGACGGGTAGGCCATGGATCAACCCTAGCGATGCGAGCGGAGGGATACGGTGCGGGGCAAGGTCGTCATCTTCCGGGCTTGCAAGAGGTGAATGTGGCAGCCAGTCGTCTTGACTCACTGACCTCCGAGCGCCTCCCACATAATCCGTCGACATGGCCGTAGGCTCAAACCACAGCGATTTGTCGCCGATAGGAGAAGAAGGCGACTGACGCAGCACTCGCCAGAAAGGACCTACGGGCCCGATGAACGTTTTGGTCATCGATACCGATCCTGCGGTACGCAGGCTAATAGGCGATGTCTTACTGTCCGTAGGAGACTGGGAGCTCTTAGAAGCACAGGATGCGAGTTCGGTCGCAGCGACAATGCACGAACGGGAAGCAGATCTGATCTTGCTCGATGTTGCACTTCCAGACCTGCCCGAGGTCTCGCAAGTCATTGCGAACTCTCGATATGGCCGCCCCCACCTGCCAGTACTTGGCCTCTCTATCGCGGCACAACCACAGTGGAGTGATGCGCTGGTGACGGCTGGCGTTTCTCGGGTCATCCCTAAATCTTTCAATGCAGACGAACTCTTGACGCTCGTTGGTGAGACAACGGGCCTGAGTATTCCGGCTTCTCCGAAGCTCAGTTGGCCATTTTCGACTGATCCCGCTGATTCAGGCAGTCTCAACGGCGCCAAGAAACCAGGCCGTCGAGTTGTCATAGTGGACGACGATATTACGACACTCGCTCTATTGACCGATGTCCTGACATACGCCGGTTACGACGTCACTACCGCGACTGATGGCCCTACCGGTTTGACCAAGATTGATGACTACGAGCCTGATCTAGTGATCCTGGACCACATGCTGCCTGGCATGCACGGCATCGCTGTTGTGCAGCAACTTCGGCAGCAAGGTTCACGACTACCCATCATCATGTTGACAGCTCACGGAAACGCCAAGGTAATCCGTGACGAGAAATTGACGTGGTCAGGTTGGAAAGCTGGAGCCTCGCTTCTGCTGGATAAGCCGTGTGACGTCGAGGCGTTGGTGAATTGGGTGGAGCAACTCATCTCCACCCGGACCCACTGGTGAGTCAACCTATCGAGATCGAGAATCAGGCTGCGGGATCGCCAGTGAATCAGACGACGCTAGCGGCTAAGGACAGGCCGACATCGATTAAATCGAACCACTACGGGAAGATTCGCGCAGATTCGACTGGCGAGCAGAGCGAGCCGAACCCTAGTTTGTTGTCAACTGAAGAGTCAGACTTCCGATGCCCACTTCGGTGTCGCTGACGTGCCGAAGCCCTGCGTCGATCAGGGCCTTAGCCGCACGGCTGGGGTCGACGCATTCGACAGTCAAGCCGTCCACTCGTAGAGTATCTGAGGATGACACGACGAGTTCGGGTCCGTCTGTGAATGTGTAGTTTTCCTGGGTCGTGGCTGATTGCATAAACAGATTAAAGGCTGCCTGATGGGTTGGATCGATAGCGATATTGACGGAGCGAGTCCGAACGACACCCGCGGAATTAGTTGGTGCCTCAGGTCCGGTCGTGCGGGTGGGATAGAAGGTATGGCAGAGCTGCAAAGCCGTCTGGTTAGTGGCCAATGCGGGTAGATCGACCCGGGTGTAGATCGGATGCCCCCCGGCAATCATGGCGTCAAAGGGATCGTGTGACAGGCCTTGGGCGGCAAGCGATTCGGCCAAGGTATCCAAATCAACCGGCTCAAATGTAAGCCAGTCATCCAGAGGATTTTCTTTGCGGTCAACGGCACAGATTTCCAGGTTGATATTGCCAAGCCGAAAACCTGCCGTGGCGAATCCGGGTTGCTCGGCCAGCGGCCAACCGGGTCCTAGGCCGAGTCCGAATAGAGATTTGCTGAGAGCCCGAAGCGTCGGTAAATCAACAACTGTCGTTATGTGGTCGGGGAAGGCGACGATGGTTCTAGGGGTCATAGCAGGACTCTACTGAACTCCATCCAACGCGCTCAACCGAGAGGCAGACGGGCGGGTACCTCAAAAAGCGTCGCGAGACGAGCAAAGGTCTGCTCGCATTTTTGCGGATCTCGCGGAAAGTGGGGACACTTATCCCTATGGGTCCTGCAGTAACCGAAGTCCTCGACATCGACGCCTCGAACGTCGCCCTCTACGACATGGTGGCTGATGTCACGAGGATGGGGGAATGGTCACCGGAGGCAACGGGAGCGCGAGCAGAATCCCGACAGATGACGTCGGGCGATCGCTTTGTTGGCTTTAACAAACACGGTGTCGCTCGCTGGTTCACGTTCAACACAGTGCGCCGGGCCCAGCGAGGCGAACTCTTTGAGTTTGATACCGACTTCGGCCCATTTGCTATTTCGCGGTGGCGCTATACCTTCACTCCGTTAGATGACGGTCGAACTCGAGTCACAGAGACCTGGTGGGACCGTCGCACCGGGCCGCTCAGCCTTCCTGTTCGAGCCATGGGTCAAATCTTCATTCCTGGTGATCGAGAGCAACACAACCGCAAGTCCATGATCACGACACTGCGACGTTTGCGTGGGGCTTCGGAAATCGTTCCTCTTTAAGTCGGGCCAGTATTGGGGTGAGGTCCAACACGAACTCCACTATCGGTCTGGTGCTTAACGGTGTGCCGTGTCTCGGACCTCGCCGATGAGTTCTTCAAGAGCATCTTCCAGGGCGATGATCCCTACAGCTGTGCCGTCAGTCCTGATTACCTCGGCTAGGTGGGCTCCTTGAGTTCTCAGGATTTCAACGACCGAAGCTGCGGCCGCATCAGTCGCAACAAGCGGCAATCGACGTAACCGTAGATCGCCCAGTCGGGTGGATTCAATCTGGTCCGGCGGCAAGTCTAGGATGTCGCGAACATGCAAATATCCGATGGAGGTCTCGTGCGAAGTGATCGGGAATCGGGAAAAGCCAGTCTCGGCAGTAGCTGCAAATAGTTCAGCGGCAGTGCTATCTGCTGCCAGGCTTCGGAGCGCTCCAGCGGGTATAACCAACTCACCAGCACGATGTGCTTCCAGATCGAGTGCTCCTTCTGCCAGCTGTGATTCGCTTTCGCCCAATACGCCCTCACGACGAGATTCCGAGATCAGCGACGCCACTTCATCGGCGGTGAATGCAGCTGCTACCTCATCCTTGGGCTCAATCTTCATGAGCCGCAGCCCTGCGTTGGCTAGCGCGTTGAGTAGCGCGATAACGGGAGCGAGAATGCGGGTCAGAAACCACAACGGGGGGCCTAACCACAAAGCGGAACCCTCTGGGCGAGCGAGAGCCAAGTTCTTGGGAAGCATCTCGCCAATCACGACGTGCAGATAAACTACGATCGCGAGCGCGATTACGAAAGCGACTCCATGAGCGGCCGATTCTGGCAGACCGACGGCGATAACTAGCGGCTCAATAAGGTACGCCAATGCAGGTTCCGTGACGGCGCCCAAACCAATCGAGCACACTGTGATGCCCAACTGCGCCGCGGCAAGCAATAGTGAGACTGATTCCATGCCCCGAAGGGTGATTTTGGCTCGGCGTTCGCCAGACTCTGCGAGGGGTTCGATTTGGCTACGACGGGCGGAAATAATGGCGAATTCCGCGCCAACGAAAAAGGCGTTACCCAGCAAGAGGGCTAGGCCCACCCACAACCCGGTCATGATGACACCTCTGGGACAGCCGCCAAGGTGTCTATCCGCCGACCTTCCATGCGGTGTACAGTCAGGCGCCAGCCAGGGATAGTGACCCCATCACCTTTAATGGGTACCCGGCCAATCTCTTTCATAACGAGTCCGGCGAGAGTCTCATAGTCAGGGTCATCAGCGGCTGGAATACCCAGTTCTCGGGCTTCCTCAGGGCGTAGCAGACCAGATAACAGCCAGCTGCCGTCTTGGTGACGCTGGCTGCGCAGTGCGGGTTTATCGTGTTCATCAGCGACCTCGCCCACGAGTTCTTCGACGAGGTCCTCTAGCGTCACGATTCCGGCAGTACCCCCGTACTCGTCTACTACGACGACTAAGTGATTGCCGCGACGTACCAGCGGCAGCACGTCATCGAGGTGCAATGACTCCGGCACGCTGGGAACGGGTGACATCACCGTTCGCACTCTTCTGGTCTCACGCTCCTGCGGCGGCACTCGAAGAACGTCCCGCAGGGTTACCACGCCAACTACTTCGTCGAGCCCGTCTGCACCGGCCACCGGAAACCGCGACAGCCCAGTACTCCGACTGGTAGCGAGGACCTCTGCTACTGCAGCGGTTTGCTGGACGGAGGCTACCCGTGTTCGCGGTGTCATAACGTCCTCAGCGGTATGTTCTCCAAAACGGAGGGTGCGATCAATGAGATCTGCGGTGCCGGTCGGCAACGTACCGGACTCACCGGAATGGCGGACTAGGGAGGCTAGTTCTTGGGGGCTGCGGGCGCTGGCAAGCTCTTCAACAGGCTCCACACCTACGCGACGGAGTAGCCAGTTCGCACTGCCGTTAGTGACGTAGATCAGGGGCGTAAATACTGTTGTGAACATTCGTTGCGCTGGCATTACCAAAGCGGCGATGCGTCGGGGTTGAGAAATTGCGGCGTTCTTGGGAATCAGTTCACCGAGCACCATTTGAGCTGCTGTAGCAATGAGCAAAGCCAACGCGATGCTCACCGCCAGAGAAGTTTGCTCGGGTAACCCGGTGAGTCCCAGAGGCACAAGCACCAGTTGAGCGATAGCGGGTTCAGCCAGGAAACCAACGATCAACGAGGTGATAGTTATACCTACTTGAGCGCCAGACAACTGGGTGGAAAGCGTTTGGATTCCGGCCAAGATTCCCTTGGAGCGACGGTCACCTGCCGCAGCGTCTTCCTCTACTGCTCTGCGATCAATGGTGACCAAGCTAAATTCCGCAGCCACAAAGATGGCCTGCATACCAATAAGTAGCAGGACTAGAAAGAGCAGAAACCAGGCTTGCACAGTGTGAGTATCCCAGCGCGAGAGGGCGCTGTGTCTGTTTGGGTAGGTTCGGTGCGAGAACAGTCACAAGAAACTGGCTGATAATGAAGATGATATGAGGTTGCGTTCCTAGTCACGGGGATGTGGGCCTCGAGTAATGTCCCATTTTTACTTGAGTGTCGCGACCAATGAGTCGAGCAATCCATGAGTACCTGAGTGCCCATACGGATCGTTGCTGATGGTTCCGATGCACCGTCAGCCGAAATGCTGACCTGTACGTCGCGCTCAACCGGCAGGAGTCGCAGACTAACTGTCGTGGCGTGGCCCTAGCGAATCGCGTTGGCGACGGCCTGACCGGCCACCTCGATACATACGCTAGTTCCCACGGCATCCGCCGCTAAGGCGGCGACGGCATCGTCCACGTTGCCGGTGTCGTATGTGTCCAACACGACGGGTGTGTGCACGGTGTCAGGTGCGGATGTGACGTATGTGTCGGTTGGCACGTGCACGATTACTGCATCGCAGGCGGGTAATGGCACCTATGCTGCTGCGGCCCCGGATGTCACTCGGTCGTTTGATGTTGGCAAATCGCAGACGTCCGATCCGCCTACACCAGCAACGCCTCAACAACCTGGCTCGGGACCTCCTCCTTCCACACCAACTCCGCCCAAGACTGATGAAGAGCCAGTACTGCTCCCAACCTTGGTCCGCCAGGTCCGGTCGTCAAGTTGCGTGGCAAGTGTATAGCGGAGAAACGCAAGACTAGCTATGGGATGAAGTTCCTCCGACCACGATTCGATGGAGGGTCGCCCATTACGGGCTATAGCTGGCGGATAAAGGTCATTGGCAAAGAGGCTCGAGAAAGCGGAAAGCCTCGTTCGTGGACAAACTGGCGCACCATGGCAGCCGATTCACAGGAGAAGCGGATGAGCCATCCACTGAAGCGGCTGCGGAAGTTGGGTGATTTACCGGATGGTGTTCGCGTTCACGTGCAAGTACACGCAGTCAACGACGTTGGTGCGGGAAAGAACCGCAAGGCAACGATCCGCTACCGAAGCGGACCCGTCACTCTACCCGCCAACGGTTAGTTACTGCCGAACGTCTTAAGTTCAAAGTCCAGCACGCCGAAAGTCGCGTAACATGAGGCTCTGCCGACAGATTAAACCGGCAATATTTTTCCTGGATAGACTTCCCGGTCGGCGGGTTCGAGCAAGAAATCGATTAGATTCGTGGGACTAGTCGGGCTGCTCGTGATCACGGTTGGTGGATCGATCGGTGCCTGTGCTGGCGGTGCCACTGCGGTTGACGCTGCAGCCGATAAGGACCAGTTGGCAGTTCGTGCTCTGGGCGATTCGGTCACTGCTGGGTACGGGTTTTTCGGCGACGGAACGCCGATGAAACTGGGTGATCTAGCTAATGGTGAACACCACTCACTCAGATCCGATTCAGAAATGAACAGATCGCGTCTTCTGTAAGTGCACTTATCGAGCGGCGGGGTCTTACCCGTGGCTTGTGATTAATCGAGTCGTGCTGAACTGTTGGCTCAAACTTCTCGGCTGAGAGCTACCGTTTCCCTGGTTGGAGATGTCCACGCCCAGTAGATCAGTGGCAACTGGAGCGGCAATCGTACCCACGCGGCCGTCCGCCAGGTTTTGGAGGCTCGCGGATCGCGATGAAGACGTAGGGCCATCTCTCCATTTCCCACCCAAATAATCGCCAGGGTTACGGCCGTTGCGGTGGGCGCCCATTTTCGTCGAGTAAGGAGCCCAACCGAGCAAATGAGCTCAGCGAGTCCGCTTCCGACAATCCATGGTGTGGGGTTGCCCAGCCATTTGGGGACGAGATCGCGAAAGACTACTGGCCGGACTAGATGAAGAAGTCCCGATGACCCAAAACTAGCGACAAGGATGCGCGTCCCCACCGGGAGTGGTGCTTCGGTTGTCGATATCGCGAGCTGGGCTGGAGATCCTGGAGGCATGACCTGATGACAGCACAGAGTCGGTGTGGTCCGCGCGTCCACAACGGATATAGTCATCGATCTCCCAGAGGGATCGAGTAAGGGACTGCACTGCGAGCACGGCCGGTAAGCCGATAGGGTCGAGAAGTCGGATACGAGAGGTCGAGTTGTGCCAAAGAAGTTCACACTGGTATGGACGATAGCGATATCGCTTGCATTGGCGGCGCCAGCGGCAGCTGAGGTCGGCAGCACGGATTCTGACAAACAGAAGGCGTCAGCCCTCGTCGCAGTAGCTGACACAGAGTCAGTCTCGCGTGATCGGCCACGTCCCGAACGGCAACGTAAAGTGAAGCGCATCCGCTGGAAGGACTGCACTGCGAAGGATCTCGTCGGCTATGACTGCGCCCGACTCAAGGTCCCGCGAAACTGGAGCCAACCAAATGGACCCCAATTTGATCTCAAGATGTTTCGCCTCAAGTCGACTGCCAAACGCAGTCAAGTTAAAGGCTCCCTCTTCACGAACCCAGGTGGCCCCGGCTTTTCAGGCCGCGGGATCATCCCAATCATAGCTGAGAGCAAAAAACTAAGAAAAAATTTCGACTTGGTTGCTTGGGATCCGAGAGGCGTCCCCGACTCGCAGCCCATATTGAAGAACTGTCCCTCCGTGGTCGGAGGGACAAATTCTTTCCCTAACACCGGTCCCTTCACTTGGAGGCAACTGGTGGCGACACAGAATTCATTTTCTAGCCCAGCCGCGGCCTATTGCAACAACAACAGTCAGGAGTGGGTTGAATACATTGGGACTAATAACGTCGTAGCGGATCTCGACGCGATGCGCGCGGCGGTGGGTGACAAGAAGTTGACCTACTTCGGGTATAGCTATGGAACTACGATCGGAAAGGTCTACGCCCAGCGATATCCAGACAATATTCGTGCGCTGGGCCTCGATGCTGTGACGCAGCCCAATCTGCGGGTTGAAGACTATGCGCCAGATAACAGTGAGGGTGCGCGTAAGGGTTTTCGCT
This sequence comes from Micrococcales bacterium, assembly GCA_002699445.1. GTDB lineage: Bacteria > Actinomycetota > Actinomycetes > S36-B12. Next base: position 37,101 of record PAAU01000042.1, read on the forward strand.
ACCTCGAGAGCATCCTGCCGGAAACGATAGTCACCGGTTACCTGTCTCTTAATGAGTATTTGGCCAACCAGACAATCCCGTCCCCCGATGGGAGTGAGGTGACCCGTGTTGATCTATGGGCGTTAGTCCTCGGCGCCATTCGCAACCCTGCTGGGATAGACCCGCTGGTTGCTGGGGTTTGCTCGCTAGTGGCCGAACTAGGCTTGCCCGGCTGCGAGGACAGAGTCACTCAGATGAGTCAGGGTGACTTAGCCGCTGCGATAGAGGAGGCCAAGCGCTCCGGCCCCTCAAATGACATCCTGACCCGATTAATCAACTGCGTGGATCTTCGAGGTCGACCATCAGTAGCTAAAATAGCGACAGAGTTGGGTGAGAACAAAACCACCAGCCCTGCAGGCCAAATCGGAGGCTTCAATGGCACCCAATTCGGATCCATGTGCCGCGGCCTTCCTCGGCCAGTCGACCCGCTGCCGACATTCGAGGAAAAGGTGACTACGAGTACACCCTTGCTGTTGGTTTCCGGCAAATACGACCTGGCCACCCCATTTACTGGGGCCAAGCAAACCAACGGTTGGTTTCGAGGTAGCCGATTGATCTCAGTAAATACGTCTTTCCACGGCCTCTATCCGTCGGGGATTAGTTGCATCGATAAGCCGATCAACAAGTACCTTCTCAAGCGCAAGTTGCCGCGGAAGAACCTAACCTGCGACTACTCACTATCTGAGTAGGCCCAAACGGGGAAATTCGCTTTAAGTGCGGTATCTCTTCGTGATCGTCTTCCCGGAGTCGGTGCTGCTGAGTGCGCGGATCTTGAACACGTAGAGGGCGCCACCTTTGAACCTCTTGGCGCCCCTATCTTTGACGCTGAGAACTGCCCGAGGCTTCTTCGATGTGGTCCATCCGGTTTGCCTGACGGTTCCGCTTTTTACGAGTTTTCTTATGACTTTCCACTCGTAGTAGACACGGTCATCAAGTTGTTGCCGTTCCCAGGTGAGCTTGAGGCGTTTCTTATTCTTTTGGACCGTTAGTCCCGAGATCTTCCTCAGTTTCTTGGTCACCAAGGGCGGTGTAGTTGACGGCGGTGGGTCGATGGTGGTTGTCCCCGAATCAGGAAGGGAACTGACCGGGGGCGCTGGATTCGGTACCGGATTAGGGGCTGGTACGGGTTGAGGAACTGGGAGGGGTGTCGTGTCTTCCGGCGGAGTTACAGCGAGTCGGTAGTTGTCGGTCTTAGGCGAGCTCCATGGATAGACCCGGGCAATGTAGGTTCCAGGGTTAAGGGTGCTTGTGATGGTTTCGGCCTCGCTGGCTGGGTTTTCGCTATAGGCGATGAGATTGCCCGCGGCGTTGTACAGCTCAAGGTCGTAGTCGGTGGGCAGTTCGTTCAGGACGATGCTGATGTCGCGAGTCGTGCTGGTAGTGAAAGTCCAGTAGTCGTTGTCGCCGGAGTGCAAAGTTTCCCGGACTGTCCAGCTCGCCGGGAGTTCGGTTGCAGTAGCCAGACTGTCACCGGCGGCGTCGTCGGGTTCGGGGGGTGGTGGGGCGTCAGGGTCGGTGTAGATATTGACTGCCTGAGTGGCAGTGGTGACCTGGGCGCAGTCCGTGGTCCCTATGTCGTGGCTGCCGACCAGGGTGGCGCAGGCTTGGTTGAGGGCGTTTCCGTAGGCCTGGTAGTCCGAGCTGCTGGTGAGAAGCAGATTAGCGCCGTAAATGACTCGAGCGGCTTTCTCGATACCCAGTCCGGAGACTTGGTAGTTATTGTGGTCACCGCCTGCGGTGATCAAGTGCGCGAACTTGTTGCCCACTCCTGAGTTGATGTGAACCCCGCCGTTATCTCCTGACCCGTCATACCAATAACGTCCCAATCGAGTGTCTGGATCCCCGAATTGGTTGGGGTCAGACATACTACGAATAACCTTCCAGTCTTCACCAATTTGCCATGCTCCAGTGGCCTCATCGTAGTCGTTACGTTGGTCGAGAAACTCACCGAAAACATCGGCGATCGATTCATTCATTGCGCCGGATTCGCCGTAGTAGATCAACCGGGAAGTATGGTCGATCAGTCCGTGGGTCCATTCATGACCCACAATGTCGTCGGTAGCGAGACCGGCGCCGAAAACCACCTGAACTCCGTTGTAGTAGGCGTTCTGGTAGGGCGAGCCATCCTCATGCACGTTGATATTCCCGCGCATCATCCGACCGTCACCAGCGTGACCATCGCGATCGAACCAGGTATCCAACATGTCGTAGAACTCGCCAAAGAATTGGTAGGCGTTATCTGCTTCAGTGTCACCCAGGGGCGCATCTCCCTCGCTACGAACGTGCTGACCCGTATCTGTACTGCTGCAAGAGTCGTCCTCTGTGGCATGCGAGTCACAGATCTTGCGATCCAACGCACCGTGAACCTGATTAAACGCTAACAAGACCTCACCACTGGTGGCGTCAATCAATGTCTCGTACTTGATGGCTTTACCGTCAACGACTTCGAACTGCCAGGCCAGCCGCACCCCTTTGATCGGTCCACCTATCGCACCTACAACGGCGGGATCGTAAAACACCAACTCACCAGAGCTAACGTCCAGAGCTTTAGTCGAGGCCGACTTGGCATCCGCGACCTGCGTGAGCGCCCGATTTGCTGCTTCCGACGCAGTTAGCGAAGGATCATCTGAGGGGAAAGGTCGGTTACTCGTCGAAGAGTTCACAGTACGAATCTTCTTGTTCGCAGTGACTTCGACCAGAGCTTGACCGCCGTACAGCGGAACACCGCTCGCAGAGGTGTAATCGAACCGTACAATCGTGGAGTTCCGATCGCCCGCGGACCTGCTGGCCACAACTAGTTGATCCGCACCGCTCGCATCAACCGTTTGATGGACAAGTTCATCAGTGAGAAATTTTTCCGCCGCCATCTTCGCCGAATCAGATCGAGAGCCATCCCCCGGTCGCACTGGCCTATCTGGGGCCACAAACACATCCGACCCATCAACACCGGATCCTACGGTCGAATCCTCGACGCTCAACTGATCGCTACCACTGGCTCGAGCGACCGCAGTTACGCCAACCAGAATGCACGCGACAGCAACAATGACGATCTGCCGAACTGCATCGACACCGGTCTGGTGCCTTGCGTTTACCCTGTTGCCCATGAGACCAATCACAACTTATTTTCCAGTACCTCGACAGTACTCGCCGTATCGGTCGAGTTCCCTTACTGAATCGGCCATCTGATTAACACGGCCGACGGTTCATTGTCACGGTAACCCAGATCTGACCGATGAGAAAAATACACCGTTGGGGTTCCATATAGGGCTTTCACGTTTTCGCCGCTGGTATCGGTCCCGCAACGTCTCAGGGTAGAGC
>PAAU01000043.1 GCA_002699445.1 Micrococcales bacterium
TAACGGTAACTCGCGCGTTGCCAAGTTCTGGCGCAGGGTCCTGGCGTGCCACGTAACAGAAACGTCGCACTTTCTCTTCACTGCGGAGCGCTACTCCGGTTTGGGGTCGCCCCGGTGCTGCACCAGCTTGGGTCCGGTCGGTTCGATGCTGAGTGCTGACCGAGCTGTCTCAAAGGCGCGGCAATGGTTGCAGAGCTCTTCGTAGGCAGCAGCGCCGATCAGCTCGATAAGTTCGTCGGCAGAACTGAGATAGAGAGATTGAGTCGCGGTGTGAGCTTCCGGATCAGCAGTGCAGTACCAATCAAAGTCATGACCACCGGTACCCCACATCGCTCGGGTGTACTCAGTGATCACTACAACCTGTGTTCGGCCACCGTCGGCGGTTTCGCGCCACTCGTAGTCTCTGCGGATCGGTAACTGCCAGCAGACATCCGGCTTAGTCGCCACGTGGGATTCCTCGAGCCGTTCGGCAAGCAGATGAAGTGCGCAACCGGCGCCCCGGTGGAAATCCGGTGAGTTAAGGAAGACACAGGCACCGCCTACTACTTTCGTTTTGCGCTCGCCCTCGTGATCTGTTTCCACCCAGTCCCGTTTCCGCGTTGCGCGGCCTTCCGGCTTACGTTCCCATTCCTCGTCCGATAGTTGCGCTACTGCGCCAGCAACCCGTTTCCGGTCAGACTTATCAGCGAAGTGGGCACCGTGAGTGCAGCAGCCACCGTAGGGAATGGTGCGGTCGATACTGCGGCAGCCTTGGCCGTAAATGCAATGAAATTTGGAAGTGAGCCAGGTCAGGTCCGCCCGAATAACTTGGTCGTCTTCCCCGGGATCGTTGAATTCGATCCAAGCGCGCGGGAACAGCTCGGGGTCATCGGCCACGCACTTAGCCTAGATGGCGTACCGTCGAGCTATGCGCCTGGGCGTGCTCGATATCGGATCAAACACAGTTCATCTGTTAGTAGTGGACGCCTATCAGGGTGCTGCCCCCGTAGCCGCGCATAGTCGCAAGATCGAGTTGAGGCTGGCGGAGCATCTCGATTCGGATGGAAATATCGATCGCGTGGCCATCACGTCATTGGAAAATTTTCTTCGGGAGGCGCAGTCGGCCGCAGAAGATCTTGGGGTCACTGAGATCATGGCCTTTGCAACGTCGGCGGTACGCGAGGCCCCAAATGGAGAGGATGTGTTGGCCGAGGTACGTAACAGCACCGAGATTGACATTACGGTGTTAACGGGGGCGGAAGAGGCCAGACTCACCTTCTTGGCCGTGCGACGTTGGTTTGGTTGGTCTTCAGGTCGGCTCCTGGTTCTCGATATTGGTGGGGGCAGTTTAGAGATCGCCATTGGCGCCGACGAAGAACCCGATGAGGCCATTTCCATCCCGCTCGGCGCAGGCCGACTTACCCGAGATTGGTTGTCGCAAGATCCCCCCGACGAGAAGCAGGTGAGAGAATTGCGTCGTCATGTGCGGGTCGAGATAGCGGCGGAAGTTGCCCGCATTCAGCGCTCGGGAACTCACCAGCGAGTCGTTGCGACCTCGAAGACTTTCCGCCAACTTGCCCGGATAGCAGGTGCCGAGCCATCCTCGGAGGGTCCACTAGTTCCTCGAGCGTTGGCGTTGACAGATTTGATTGAGTGGTTGCCCCGGTTGGCACGGATGAGTACTGAAGAGCGTGCGGAACTTCCCGGCGTTTCTCGGGGTCGAGCGCCCCAACTAGTGGCGGGCGCTCTTGTGGCCGAGGCAGCTATTGATCTTTTCGGTGCCACAAAGGTTGATATTTGCCCGTGGGCGCTGCGGGAAGGGGTCATCTTGCAGCGGCTAGATGGTATCTCGGCATGAAGGCTTCACAACCTGACGCGTTAGCGCCGTTTATGCCAAATCTGGACGTGGGTCTTACGAACAAGCAGGTTGCTGAGCGCGTTGACGCAGGGTTGGCCAACATCACGCCGGAAGCTCGCAGCAGGAGTCTCACCGACATTGTTCGCGCCAATACTTTCACCTGGTTCAATGGTCTGATCGGATCACTCTGGATACTGATGCTCTTAGTAGCACCACCTCAAGATGCACTGTTCGGTTTAGTCATTGTCTTCAATACCGCGATCGGGATTATTCAGGAGTATCGCGCCTCCCGGGAACTGTCAAAGTTGTCTCTGATCGGTGCGGTACGTCCCACGGTTCTTCGTGATGGGAAACAGATCGAAGTGGGCATCGAAGACGTAGTGAGAGATGACCTCATTTTACTGTCGCTAGGTGACCAGTTGGTTGTAGACGGAGAGGTTATAACCAGTATCGGTTTGGAGATAGATGAGAGCCTGCTGAGTGGTGAAGCAGATCCATCCGAAAAATCCCCTGGCGAGCCAGCTATGAGCGGCTCCTTTGTCGTAGCAGGATCTGGCCTGATGCAGGCGCAACGCGTTGGATCGGATTCATTTGCTGCCGGCCTCACAGCGGCGGCTAAAGAATTCTCGCCAGCAAACTCGGAACTTCGCAACGCGATCCAACGCTTTATTCGCTTCGTTTCACTCCTGGTGGCTCCGATCGGGATCCTTTTGGTTGTCAGTCAGTTGCGGGCGGAGCAAAGTCTTGATGATGCTATTCGAGGCTCCATCGCCGGTGTCGTCACAATGATCCCGGAAGGACTAGTCCTGCTAACCAGTATTGCGATGGCAGTCGCGGTCGTGAGGCTGGCTCAGCGACAAGCCCTGGTTCAGGAGATGCCTGCGGTGGAGGCGCTCGCGCGCACCGATGTGGTGTGCGTCGATAAGACGGGAACTCTTACTAGCCCTGGGATGGCGCTTAGGGAGGTGCAACCCGTCGGTGATCTTGCAGAAGACCAGATCCGACTAGTCCTTGGTGGGCTGGCCGCTAGCGATCCGCGGCCTAATCCGACCATGGATGCTATCCGTGACGGGAGCGACGATCCGAGTTGGTCAGTAACTGAAGCCGTACCTTTTTCATCGGCCCGAAAATGGTCGGCCGCCTCATTTGGAGCATCAGGAAACTTTGTTATTGGTGCACCCGAGATGCTTATTGCGGATGTCAGTGATCGAGTCTGGTGGGCCAAAGTAAAACAGGAGGCTGAGCAGGGATCCCGGGTACTGCTCCTCGCGTCGGCGGAATCGCCTGTCCAGGCCGACCAACCACTGCCCTCCCTGACCGAAATCGCCATCATCGTCATTGACCAGGTTCTCCGCCCCGAGGCAGTGGACACCGTTAACTATTTCGAGAGCCAAGATGTTGCGGTCAAGGTTATCTCCGGAGATAACGCTGCCACCGTCGGAGCAATAGCGCGGCGTGCTGGAGTGACAGGAGCAGACGATCCAGTCGATGCGTCTGGTCTATCAGAGGATCCGCACGCGCTAGCTGATGAGATGGACAGTCACTCGGTTTTTGGGCGGGTTGCCCCGGATCAGAAAAGTGCAATGGTCACCGCGTTGCAGGACAAGGGTCACACCGTGACGATGACCGGTGATGGCGTCAATGACGTATTAGCGCTAAAGAAAGCCGATTTGGGTATTTCAATGGGCTCGGGGGCACCGGCAAGCCGTGCTGTTGCCCAGATTGTTTTGCTCAATAACAAATGGTCGACATTGCCCGAGATCGTATATGAAGGGCGAAGGATCCTTGGCAATATTGAGCGAGTATCCGACGTCTTCTTGACCAAATCGATCTATGCGATGAGCATCTCGTTGGCCACGGGGCTGCTCAGCGTGCCGTTTCCTTTCTTGCCACGGCAACTCACTCTGATCGCATCCTTGACGATTGGTATTCCCGGTTTCTTTCTGGCCTTGATGCCAAATACCGATCGATTTCGGCCTGGTTTCTTTCATCGAGTCATGTTGTTCGCTGTTCCTGCGGGTCTGATCTCGGCGGCGACCGCATTCACTACTTACCTGATTTCTTGGGAGACCTATCCTGAAGATGAAGCAAGAACCTACACGTCGATCGCGCTCTTTATAGTTGCCCTTGCTGTGCTTTTAGAATCCGCCAGACCCCTCAATTTGTTGCGATTATCTGTGGTCGCGGCGATGGGGATTGCCTTCTTGACTGTGCTTGTCGTCCCGGCTCTGTCACAATTCTTCGCAATGGAGGTTGAAGAGCTGTCTGGAGTGACACTGGCGGTTGCCGCCGGTGGGGTAGGTGCTGGTCTCATTTTTGCGATGACCCCGCTCATCGATCGGCTTCGCAGATCATGACTACGGCAAAGGATGGCCAGGGCCGAGATAAGCGAACGAATGCGGTGCGGATTCCTGATGCCAAGGTCGCGCTATCTACTGCGTCGGTCTACCCAGAGTCCACGGCCGCGGCGTTCGAAATCGCCAGTCGTCTGGGCTATGACGGAATTGAGGTCATGGTGATGACCGATCAGGTCAGCCAAGATCCGGATGCGCTGCGGCGGCTTTCAGACCACTATTCGATGCCCATTCTGGCGGTGCATGCACCCTGCTTACTGGTGACTCAGCGAGTATGGGGAACCGATCCTTGGGGCAAGCTAGTACGGGCTCGACGTGCCGCTGAGACGCTCGGGGCCCGCACAGTGGTCGTGCATCCACCTTTCCGTTGGCAGCGAGACTACGCACGAGACTTTGTCATTGGGCTGAATCGAATGGGCGAGGAAACTGACATTAAGTTTGCCGTGGAAAACATGTACCCATGGCGAGCTCGATCGCGGGAACTAGCGGCGTACTCGCCCGGGTGGGACGTGCGATTGGCAGATTACCCGCACTGCACCCTGGACTTATCCCACACATCTGTCAGTGGTTCAGATCCGTTGAGAGTCGCCGAAGATCTTGGTGATCGTCTCGCCCACATCCACCTGGCTGACGGTTCTGGATCGGCACGAGATGAGCACCTCATCCCGGGTCGTGGCAACCAACCTGCTGATCGACTGCTAGAACTTCTGGCGCAGCGACACTTCGAGGGGGTCGTGGTAGTGGAAGTATCAACTAGAAAAGCCTCCTCTAGAGCTGAGCGTGAAGCGGACCTGGCAGAAGCGTTGGCCTATGCACGACTGCACATGGCTGTTTCGTCTGGTGAGCGGACGACATGACGCGTCGGAACTAACCCCCTAGGCTATGGGTGTGGCAACTGATGATGTTTCCGATGCAGTACTAGATGCAGCGCGTGTTGCGTTCAATTCGCGGGGCTATGCCCGCACCACAATGCGGGGCGTAGCGACAGCGGCGGGAGTGGCGCCCTCGGTGCTGCGACGGTATTACGAGAACAAGGAGCAAATGTTCGCTGCGGCTATGCGTCTGCCGTTCGATCCTTCGAAAGCTGTTCCGGAGCTACTCACCCCGGGGCTAGACGGTATGGGTGAACGGTTGGTCCGAGGAACCTTTGAGGTTCTCAAAGATGACGAGGCTCGGCAGCAGGTCATCGATTTGTTTCAGGCAGGAGCATCTGCAGGGAAAGCCGCGCAGTCACTCCGCGACTTCCTTGAAGATTCAGTAGTCGATCGCATCGCGGGCGTAGTGGGTATCCCAGATGCCCGAATGCGAGCTTCCTTGATCTCTAGTCACTTGATTGGCCTAGCCGCCACCCGCTATGTGATCAAGTTGGAGCCGTTAGCATCTGCATCCGAAGATGAAGTAGTGCGGATGTACGCACCGATGATCCAGGACCTGCTTGATCCGACGAAGCCCATCAACTGATTTTCCGTAACTCTAGGCTTGACGTGATGCCTAGGTGACGATGACGTGGCCGGAGGGTCAGGGCTGCGGACGCATCGGCCAAGTACTAGCCTGCAGTGAAACATCTATTGGTGCTGGATAGCGAGGAGTGGACGTGATCAGGCAAACTCTGCTGGCGGTGTCGCGAAGCGACAAGATCCGCCAACTTTCGGTTTCGATGCCGATCACCCGAGATGTGGTCCAACAGTTTGTTGCGGGTGAAAACATCGCAGATGCGGTCGCCGCGACGGCCGACATCACGGCAACGGGTCGCTTGGTCACTATAGATCGTTTGGGTGAAGACGTGGTCGAGCTGACGCAGGCGCAGCAAACCAAAGATGATTACCTCGGTTTACTTAACGTATTGAACGCTAACGGTCTGGCTGCTGACGCCGAAGTATCGGTGAAACTGTCGGCCGTAGGTCAAATGTTGCCCAAGGACGGCGAGAAAGTGGCGCTGGATCTGGCGCGTACTGTCTGCGAAAAAGCCCAGAGCCTTGGTTCAGCGGTGACCCTAGACATGGAGGATCACACGACGACTGATTCCACTTTGGGAATCCTGCATGAGTTACGAAAGGACTTCCCGAAGACGGGCGCCGTACTCCAGGCATACCTCTACCGTACCGAAGGCGATTGCAAGGACTTAGCGTACGAGGGATCGCGGATACGGTTGTGTAAAGGTGCCTATAGCGAGCCAGAAGCAGTGGCATATCAGTCAAAGCATGACGTAGATCTTGCTTTTGTACGCTGCATGAAAATCCTTTTTGCCGGCGAGGGCTATCCCATGATTGCCTCGCACGACCCCCGACTTGTGGAGATAGCCGGAGCTCTAGCGGTGCACAATGATCGTCAGCGGGGGAGCTACGAGTACCAGATGTTGTACGGCGTGCGGCCAGAGGAACAGCAGCGGCTCGCCGATGACGGTGAACGGATGCGGGTCTATATCCCCTACGGTGAAGACTGGTACGGATACATGATCAGGAGAATGGCGGAGAAACCAGCAAACGTCTCGCTTTTCCTGAAATCCTTGTCCTCGAAGAACTAGTGGTCCCAGTGGCCGGGATGGAGTCCTCGGTGGGCACAATCGCGATCGTTGGTGCTGGGGTTATGGGTGAGACCCTGCTATCAGGGCTTATCCGCTCAGGTCATCAACCGGATCAAATCGTGGTGGCCGAGCGACGCGAGGAGCGCGCTACGGAGTTGTCTGAGCGTTACGGGGTCAAAGTACTCGGTAATGAAGAAGCGGTTGCGGTCGCGAATACAGTGATTTTGGTTGTAAAGCCGCAGGATATGGGTCCAGTTCTGGACGGAATTAGGGATGCTATCCCGATCGGTTCTCTGGTGGTATCTCTGGCTGCCGGTATCACGACATCGTTCCTCGAAGACCGGCTGGAAGCTGGACACGCAGTAGTGCGGGTAATGCCGAATACTCCCGCGCTGGTTGATGAAGGTATGTCTGCTATTTCCCCTGGATCGTCATGTGATGAGGAGCATTTAGTCGAAGCCGAAAAGCTCATGGAGTCGGTAGGTCGGGTGGTTCGAGTTCCCGAGAAACAGCAGGATGCAGTCACTGCGATATCGGGAAGTGGACCGGCCTATATCTTTCACGTCATCGAGTCAATGATCGAGGCAGGTGTGCATCTTGGACTTCCGAGAGCAACTGCGACAGAGTTAGCGATTCAAACCGCGTATGGTTCTGCTGCAATGATCAGGGAGACTGCCGAACACCCCGCGGTATTGCGAGAGCAGGTAACTAGCCCGGCGGGCGTAACTGCAGCGGCTCTGCGGCAACTCGAAAACCATGGGGTGAGAGCTGCGTTCCTAGCTGCGTTGGAGGCCGCACGAGACCGTTCCGAGTATCTAGGGTCTTGAGATGAGTCACTCGACCGCTTTGTCTTGGTGCGCAGAACTCACCGAGTATGACTTTGGTCCCCAGCACCCACTTAATCCAGTGAGAGTTCAGTTGACTCACGACTTGGTGTGGGCCTTCGGTTTGCCCGAGACCCCAGATCTACAGGTTCTGTCAGATATTGCTGTCGTCAGCGATGAGACTCTGCTGCGGGTGCATACACCCGAGTTGGTAGCGGCCGTCAAGCAAGCTGGTCAGGACCCCGACTTCATGGACCTAAGGCACGGTCTGGGAACAATGGATACGCCCGTATTTCCAGATATGCATCGAGCTGCCGCGCGCATATGTGGCGCCTCGCTGGCTGCAGTGCAATCGGTTTATCACGGTCGTAGTGAACACGGGGTCAATTTCGCCGGTGGTCTGCATCACTCGATGCCGGATAGTTCGGCGGGCTTTTGTGTATATAACGACGTATCGGTCGCGATCCAGTGGCTCCTCGATCAAGGCGTTGAGCGGGTGGCTTACATCGACATTGATGTCCACCATGGGGATGGAGTGCAAGCCGCTTTCTGGGACGATCCGCGAGTCCTGACTCTCTCAATCCACGAGAGCCCCCGCACGTTGTACCCGGGTACCGGGTGGTCGACCGAGATCGGTGGACCTCGGGCACTGGGCACAGCAGTGAACATCGCCCTTCCCGCGGGTACCGGAGATCAAGGGTGGCTCCGAGCCCTTCACGCGGTTGCCCCCGAGGTCCTGCTCAAGTTCCAACCTGATTTTGTGGTGTCCCAGCATGGTTGCGACAGCCACTTTGAAGATCCGCTGGCGAGTTTGGCCGTATCTATCGACGGTCAACGTATGGCGGCGGAAGCGATTCATCGTTGGGCTCATAATTACGCCGATGGAAACTGGGTAGCCACGGGTGGGGGCGGCTACGAATGGCTTGATGTTGTGCCCCGATCGTGGACCCACCTTGTAGCGGAGGCTTGTGGTTCGCCCATCGCGCCGGAGTCGCCTCTGCCGGAAGAATGGCGCGAAATGGCCGCGACGAAAATGGGTCGTGAAGCACCCGGGACTATGACCGACGGTTATGATCCTTGGCCAAAACACTGGAGTTTGGGTCATGATCCGCACGATCCGGTAGACGCTGCGATCCTGGATGCCCGCCGGGCAGTATTCCCATATTTGGGCATAACGACAGAGCTCGATGATTTGTAATTCGGTGACGAACCGGTCTCGATATAGCGAATGTCACACCCGCGACTAGCAGTGCAACCGTGATGCCGGCAGAGTCCACCCGCTGGGGGCAGTAGGCTATAGGGGACAGGATGCTGCAGGCGACCTGTTAAAAAAGCCGTCAAACGGCGGTCCAGCGTGATTTGAGGTTTCCTATGGGGTCTGTTGTTAAGAAGCGGCGCAAGCGGATGGCAAAGAAGAAGCACCGCAAGCTGCTCAAGCGCACCCGGGTGCAGCGCCGCAACAAGAAGTAGCGCGAGCCCCGTAACGCAGCCAGAGAGGTGGAGAGTATGGGCCAAGTAGTTTTGGTCACCGGTGTGTCTCGTTATCTCGGCGGCAGAATGGCGCAGATGCTGACCAGAGATCCTCGAGTGGATCGTGTGGTCGGCGTCGACGTAGTACCCCCTCCGGATGACATCGGTCGTGCTGAGTTCGTTCGCGCTGATATCCGAAATCCAATAATCGCGAAGGTTATTGATGCGGCCAAGGTAGACACCGTGGTCCACATGGGGGTCATCGCTACGCCGCTTCAGGCGGGCGGCCGGATGTCGATGAAAGAGATCAACGTCATTGGCACGATGCAGTTGCTCGCCGCTTGCCAAAAAGCCCCCAGTCTTCGCCGCTTGATTGTTAAGTCAACTTCTTCGGTCTACGGTGCGGGTTCTCAAGATCCAGCCATGTTCACCGAGGCGGTCGAACCACGCCACGCTCCCTCATCGGGTTGGGCGAAAGATTCGGTTGAGGTGGAAAGCTACGTTCGAGGATTTGCTCGGCGACGTCCCGATGTTGCTGTCACCACTCTTCGATTTGCTAATTTCATCGGGCCGACGGTAGAGACCGCGATGACGGGATACTTCAGTCTCCCGATGGTGCCGGTAGTGATGGGCTATGACGCTCGGTTGCAGTTCGTCCACGAAGATGACGGACTGCGTGCCATCCACGAGGCGGCCGTTGCAGATAAGCCAGGGCTCTACAACATCGCCGGTGACGGAATTCTCTTGTTATCCCAGGCAATTCGGATGGCGGGACGGCCGCCACTACCACTGCCGCCACCGCTGGTGCCACTGACCGGTCGCGGAATGATCAGGACCGGTTTGGCTGATTTCAGCCCCGAACAAGTCCGTTTTCTCACTTACGGCCGCGGTATTGACACCACCCGGATGCGTGAGGAGCTTGGTTTCACGCCTAAATACACAACTCAAGAAGCGTTCATGTCCTTCGTTGAAGGCCGCGGCCTCAACCGCATAGTTTCACCAAAGCGAGTCGGGGCAGCCGAACAAGCGCTGGCTTCGGTGCTGACCACGGGAGGTAGTCATGTCTGATGCCCGAGTAATTCCGATCGGTGGCGAGTCAGAGGTACCCGAACCCGACGCCGCGGAAAAAGTAGCCACCAGGACCAGTTCCACCGGGCCCGACGCTGAACGCAGCAGTCGATCTAATAGCAACAGCGCCCAGACTGCGGGTAGTCCAGAACAGACTGAAAGTGAGCAGTTGCCGGGGTCAGACTACGAGCGACCGTCGTGGGACGAACGGGTTGCTGGCGCCTTGGCATTCTTGCGACGACGCGTAACGGGGGAGTACTCAGTCGACGAGTTTGGCTTTGATCCCGAGTTGCTTGAGCAGCTCCTCATGGCCCCATTCCGACCCCTCTATGAAAAGTGGTTTCGCGTCGAGACCCGTGGTTTGGAGAATGTTCCCGATGAAGGAGGTGCTCTGGTAGTAGCGAATCACTCGGGCACGATCCCGTTAGATTCCGTGATGACCCAGTTGGCACTACTGGATCATCATCCGGCGCACCGCCACCTCCGCATACTGGGAGCCGATCTAGTCTTCCAGAGCCCCTTCATCGGGGAGCTCGCGCGAAAAAGCGGATCAACCTTGGCCTGTGCCCCAGACGCTAAGCGGCTGCTCACTCGTGGCGAACTCGTTGGGGTCTGGCCGGAAGGTTTCAAAGGCATTGGAAAGCCCTTCAGTGAGCGTTACAAACTGCAGCGCTTCGGTCGCGGCGGTTTCGTGGCAGCGGCATTGGAAGCTCGAGTTCCGATCATCCCCACTGCAATCGTGGGTGCTGAGGAAATCTATCCGTTGATTGGTGATGCCAAAACCTTGGCGCGACTCTTGGGCCTGCCGTACATCCCAGTCACCCCAACATTCCCTTGGTTGGGTCCGTTGGGAATGGTCCCCATGCCCAGCAAGTGGATCATCATGTTCGGTGAACCGATTCATACCGAAGAGTTTCCGGAGGGTTCGGCGGATGACCCCATGCTGGTGTTCAACCTGACCGATCAGGTAAGGGAAAATATCCAACAGCAGCTGTATCGACTCTTGGTTCAGCGCCGGTCGGTGTTTGTATAGGGAACGGATCGATCTCCGCCGCTGAGTGCCTACCCTTAACTCTGGTGGAATGGCGCTAACTTCGTCGACCGACGGCCACTCCAGCGGCTGTTCCCGCGGCGACTAGACCTGCAAGGACGGCCGCGGATACTCCAGCGCGTTTCGCTGTTCGCTTCCCTCGGAAGTTATAAATCGGCCAACTGTTATCTCTGGCCTGCTCCTTCAGGTCGCCATCTGGGTTGACCGCCACGGGATGTCCGACCGTGGTCAGCATAGGCAGGTCGTTGGCGGAGTCGGAATATGCCCAGCATTCAGATAGCACGTAATTCTCGCGGCGCGCCAAGGCCCGCACCGCCTCGGCCTTGGATTGACCATGAAGTGGATATCCGACCAAGTGCCCGGTGTAGTGGTCATCAATCGATTCTGCGACTGTTCCCAATGCGCCAGTGAAGCCAAGCCGCTCCGCCAAGATTTGACCGATCTCTACCGGCGTTGCTGAGACCAGCCATACAGGTTCGCCAGCATCGAGGTGTCGTTGCGCCAGTGATACGGTGCCTGTCCACATTTTGTCGTTGATCGTATCGTCAAAAACGTCTTCCCCCAGGCTGACGATTTCGTCAACAGAGCGTCCCTTTACGAATGCCAATCCCGCCTCAACCGCTTCCGCCATTTCGTCCATATTTTCGCCACCGAGCAGGCTGAAGCGCAGTTGGGCGATTGCAAATCGAGCGATGTCGCCAGCGTCAATCAAACCCCGGCTTGCTGCTCCCCTTGCGAAGTGGAACATGCTTGAGCCGTGCATCACCGTATTGTCGATGTCAAAGAAAGCTGCTGCTCCGGGGGTTCCGCCAGGTTCGATATCAGGATCAACGGCGGTTGCTTGCTCGGCTGCGGCTTCACCGGTCTTGCGATAACGCGAACGCAATCTAGCGAGTTTGGTAGGCACAACCCAATCTTAGCGAGACACCTTGTGCCAGACTCTCCTGCGTGGCAACAAACCTCGCAGATGTGGTCAGTGAGTCTGCGCAACAGGTCCCTGCTCGCGTAGCAGTCATCGATGGTGAGCGACGGATAACTTTTGCGGGATTAGACGATCGAATCACGGCCTTCGCGGCGGGACTCTCGTCCTGCGGCGTCAAGCCCGGCAGCAGAGTTTTTTTGATGTTGGGCAATCGACTGGAGTTCGTCATCGCGTTCTACAGCGTGTTGCGTGCGGGCGCTGTTGCAGTCCCCATCAACCCTCGCTGTACTTCGGCGGAGCTGGAATACATGGTTGGCGAGGTGGGCGGTCGACTCCTTATCAGTGAACACGAGTGCTCGAATGTGATCGCCGGTGCAGATCTAGCTGGTTGTGTAACGATCGCCGCTGGCGGCAGTCAATGGGAAGCGATGGAGTCGCTAGGTGATCCGAAGCTGCTGCCCAGCGAAACGGATGCCGCGTCCCCCGCAGTACTGATGTTCGTAGCTGGCTACGAAGGTCATCCCAAGGCTGCGGTTCTTTCGCACGGATCATTGATGGCTAACATCACCGCGCTTCAGGGACTGCCTGATCCCGTGCCGGTGCTGGAGCAAGATGTCAGTCTTGCTGTCCTACCGTTGTTCCACATCTACTCCCTCAACGCCGTCCTCGGGCTCTCACTCGCAGTTGGAGCGACGGTGGTGCTGAGTCAGCGTTTTTATCCCAGACAGGCGATCGATCTTATTGAGCAACACCGGGTGACTGTTGTCGCCGGGGCCCCACCCATGTACGTGGCCTGGAGCGCGGAGTTTGATCTTCGCGAATCACTGGCCACAGTGCGACTACTTATGAGTGGTGGCGCACCTCTCCCAAGCGAACTCTATGCGCAGTTCCCGACAATGGCCGGGCAGCCAATTTGGGAAGGGTATGGGTTAACTGAATGCTCGCCGGTAGTGGCCACGAGTCTGGTGGCAGGGATGCCACGCGAGGGATCGGTAGGAAAGCCACTTCCAGGTGTCGAGGTTCAGATTGTGGTGGAAGGTCGAACTCCAGACGAGCCAGAAGCGGAATCCGAAGAATCCGAAGTGGGGCAGATTTGGATACGAGGCACCTCGCTCTTTTCCGGGTATTGGTCGGATGGGGCCGCTGAACCGGATCCGCAGCGTTGGTTTGCTACTGGCGATCACGGGTACATCGATGATGATGGGTTTCTGTACATTGTCTCGGACCGCAATGACCTCATTTTGGTGAGTGGTTTCAACGTTTATCCGCGCGAGGTTGAGCGAGTGGTCCACGAGCTGTCGGGTGTCGCGGACTGTTGCGTGGTGGGTGTGCCGCACCCGCTTACTGGTCAGGCCGTCAAGGTATATGTCGTCCCCGGTCCGGGTGGCCCAGTCTCCACGGAAACGGTGCTTAGCTGGTGTGAGAGCCAACTGTCCCGTTACAAGTGCCCAACCATTATCGAGGTCGTACCCGAGCTACCACGTCAGTCCCATGCGGAGTTGGGCGGCGAGCATCACCGGTGAATGACGGGATTGTGCTCGTGGGAAAACCAGGCTGTCACCTCTGTGACGTCGCTCGGGAGGTGGTGGAGGTTGTCTGTGCTGACTACGATCTTGAGTTCAGCGAGATCAATATCTGGGAGCACCCCGGAAGTGCGGACCGTTACGCGGACCGAATCCCGGTCCTTCTCGTTGATGGGGCAGAAATAGCCCAGTTTCGAGTGGATCCGGTTCGGTTGCGGACAGTTCTCGATCAGCGTTGACTCAGCGAGCGGCCGCCTGCCGGTAGCGAGAAATCCCCAACGGAATAAAGACGATCAACAAGATCACGCAGGAGAGTACTGAGTAGAGGACCGGTTGCTCCATGGGGAAGGAATCGCCAGGGTTATAACCTTCCGGCAAGTTCCCGAACAATTGACGCAAAGCAAGGGCAACCGCAGAGACTGGGTTCCACTCAGCGATCGGTTGCAGCCAGGACGGCATCGACTCTACGGGCACGAAGACGTTGGATACGAAAGTCAGTGGGAACAGCCAAATGAGTCCAGCAGTCTGAGCGACTTCGGGATTCTTAACGCTGATTCCGATAACGGTGCCAACCCAAAGAAATGCATATGCAAAAAGTGCAAGCAAGAGGAAACCGGCTGCGATCTCCAAAGGGGAAGAGTGGGTCCGCCAGCCGACCAGAAGTCCGGTGACGGCCATAGCGGATACGGTGAGGACGCCGAGTAGGAGATCAGATGTGGTTCGCCCGGCCAGCACTGCTCCACGCCACATCGGCAGCGAGCGGAATCGATCAATAATCCCTGCCTGGATGTCGGTCGCCATTGCGACCGTGGTGGTGGCACAGGAAAATGCGACTGTTTGCGCAAAGATGCCGCCCATGAGGAACTCCACATAGGAACCTCCGGGGACTTGAATAGCTCCGCCGAAGACAAAACGGAACAGCAACACGAACATGACGCTTTGAACGATCCCGAAAATGATGCTGTCGGGGGTACGCATCAGCCGGGTGACGTTTCGTCGAGTTATAGCGAGCGTGTCGTAGAACGCGGTACGAGATTCGGAACCCTGTTCGACGGGACGTTCAGTTGTTGTCGTTGCGCTCATGATTTTTCCTCCTCGGCCTCAACGCTCTGGCCGGTGAGCGTGAGGAAGACGTCGTCCAGAGTGGGGCGGCTTAAGCCGATGTCGATGACAGTCACCTTGCCGTCGAGACGGCGGATTGCGTCTGCCAAGATTGCCGCTCCGCCCTCTACACGTACGGAGATGGATCGTGCCGAAGGATCCGCTAACGGTTCTTCGACCCCAATGTCGGCTAGCACTTGGGCTGCAGCGTTTACCTGTTCCGGTTCGGCAACAGTGATCTCTAATCGTTCCCCACCTACTTGAGCTTTGAGTTCATCAGAGGTGCCTTTTGCAATCACCTTTCCTTGGTCCACGACCGCGATGGAGTCGGCGAGTCGATCGGCTTCCTCCAAGTACTGCGTTGTCAGAAGTAAAGTTGTGCCGTCTCGAACCAGTCCGGCGATCACGTCCCAGAGCCCTAATCTGCTTCGGGGATCCAGCCCGGTTGTTGGTTCATCCAGGAATAAAACTGGAGGATTGGCTACAAGAGCTCCCGCCAAATCCAGCCGTCGTCGCATACCACCGGAGTACCCTTTGACGGGTCGGTCTGCTGCATCGACCAGATCGAACCTCTCCAGGAGTTCGGCAGCCCGTTGCGAGGCACCTTTCCCACCTAAGTGGTAAAGACGTCCGATCATTTTCAGGTTCTCGCGCCCGGTCAGATACTCATCGACAGCCGCGTACTGGCCCGAGAGTCCGATCCGACGCCTGACCGCGACGGGGTCCTGCACCACATCGCAACCAGCTACGACAGCCGAACCCTCGTCCGGCTTAAGGAGTGTAGTGAGCACACGCACGGTAGTGGTCTTTCCCGCCCCGTTTGGCCCAAGCAGCCCGAGCACAGTTCCCTCAGGCACGGTTAGATCGACGCCGTCTAGCGCTCGCACTTCTCCACTACGAGATCGGAATATCTTTACTAGCCCGGAGGCTTCAATGGCGGCCACGATCTCTAGGATGCCGCTATTGCCAGTACTGCGCTAGCCGGCGTAGTCGGAAACGGCTGTGATTTCGACGTCCATCGAGTTGCCGTTAGGCAGGATGTACGTTGCGCTATCGCCAACACGCTTACCCTTTATTGCTTCGCCAAGGGGTGATGTTGGGGAGTAAACCTCGGTTGAAGCGTGGGCAGCTTCCTCGCGAGAGGCGAGCAAGAAAGTCTCTTCCATATCTAGGCTGACAAATCGAACGGTGACAACTTTGCCGTGAGCGACTTCATCGTGCTCAGCATCCGGTTTCCCTATTTGAGCGGACTCAAGCAGTTGTTGAAGCTGCCGAATCCGAGCTTCGTTCTTGCCTTGATCGTCTTTGGCGGCGTGATAGCCACTGTTTTCCTTAAGGTCGCCCTCCTCTCGGGCAAGTTCGATGAGTCGCACGATCTCCTCGCGCATTGGACCCTCGCGCTCCGCCAATTCGGCCTGCAGTGCCTCGTAAGCTTCTTGAGTGAGCCATACCTCGGACATTTATCCGCCTCCGTGAGAGTTTCTCGACGTCGGCAGAATACCGCGTAGCGCGCAACTGGGTAGGCGATCTCAGGTGGATGATGCTGCGAAATCTGGCAAGATGTCGATGTGCGGATATCTATGCACGTCTTCGTCATATGTCGTAACTCTCTGATTGCTATGACGGCTGTAGCCGTGGGGGTACCGGTGGCTGCGGCCTCGCCGTCGCCGGAAATCGTCCATGACAGCGGAAGTCAGGCGACTATCGCGAGCGCCAAATCACGTTTTCCCATCGGATCGTCGGCACTGATCGACGTATCCGTCGCGACGCTCTGGCGAGAGCCACGGATTCATCGGCGTTTGGATCTGCCTGCGTTGGCGGATCCAGTGAAGTTAGGAAAGTGGAATCGGCAACTGCGGACCGCAGCGCAACGTCGGTGGTTGGTCGGTCGGGTTCAAACCCAAGCGCTATATGGGCAGCAAGTATTGGTGCGGGAGGTTCGGGGCAGCTGGATCAAGGTGGCTGTTATTGACCAGCCGGAACCGCAAGATCCGGCGGGCTATCCAGGCTGGTTGCCCGCTCGACAGTTGATTCCTAAAGGCGACATGCTGCAGATAGTCGACGACAGCGAACACCTGGTGGTCCGAGCGAAGAAGACACGACTGCAAACGCCGACTGGCAAGGTGGCAGTTGGTTATGGAACGAGGCTTCTTCCCACCTCACCTGAATCTCACTCGAAATGGATTGAGGTAGAGACCCCGCGTGGCCCCGGCCGGATAAAGTCCGCGGCTGTCTCGGAGCCGATGGAGCTCACCGCTCGGTCTGTTCTGAGGGAGGGGCGTCGCTTCATGGGATTGCGATACCTCTGGGGCGGCCTATCTGCTTGGGGTATGGATTGCTCGGGGTTGCTGTGGAATATCTTCCGAGCTCATGGCAAAACAATTCCGCGTGATGCAGACCCACAATTCCGTTCGGGTGGGAAGGTTTCTTTGAAGAAGATGAAACCCGGGGACTTTATTTTTTGGGGTAGCCAGAACTACGCACATCATGTGGCGATATATGTCGGGAAGAACAAGATGCTGGAAGCGCCCGACTCATCCGGTCGAGTTCGGGTGGTACCGGTTCGGTGGAATGAAGTAGCGGGTTCCCGACGCTTCATTAGATGAAGTTCAGAACCCGCATTGACATCAGTCATGAACTGTCGAAATAGCGATCTCAGGGTTGCGGAATGGCGACGCCAGGTGGAAAGTCCGGTGGTGGGACAGAAAGGTCGTCGCCGACCGGGGCGCACCCTAACGCAATCACTGAACCGGCTCGCACCACCGTGGGAATTGTGACCAACGCTGTCGCTGGGGGGTCGGGCACCACAACTTCTTGGTAACCCACATCTACCGCGTAAGGATCGGTCGCTCGAAGAACGCAGGCCACGCCTTCCGGGGCAGTGCCTCGGACCTCCAGGTCGACCACCACTTCGCGGTCAAAAGCTTCCCAGCCGATGACGTTTCCCTCGACATCAGTGCCGGACAACCCGACAGCCGCCCAGGTAACCACCACCACGAATCCAACGATGAGTAAGAAGCTCAGTATTCGGTTGGGGGTGGAGCGACTGGTTTCGCCATACCGGACTGTTAACTCCCGCTTTGTCGTCATGGATCATCACCCCTCCGCGCGGATGCGGTGTTTCCTGAGACAATAGTCGCTGAGACCGATTGGCGGGAGTGTGGCAGGTGGTTGCAGCAGTTGTAGGAGCAGTCTCGGTGTTGTGGGCGGAAACCCCGAATCCAGCGCCGTCCCCGCCCGGCCGAAATATTGACCCCAGCGTTCTGTCTCCGGGTTTGGTGGGTTTCCTGCTATTCGGTGGCTTAGCCGTCGCAATCGTGATTCTCGTTCTGTCGATGAATCGACAACTTAAGAAGATCGACTTTGATGAAGAAGCGCCATCGGGAGATCCGGATGGCGGTTCGGCTGGCAACATAGACATCACTGGGCCGAGCAACAAGGACGTTCCGGATAGCTGATGCTGCGCACTTTGCTCACGCCCCGGTGGATTGGCTATACGGCCCTAGCCGTGGTCGCCATCGGTTTATGCCTGCTGGCAGCCTGGTGGCAATATCAAAGAACGCAAGATCAACTGACCGTCGAACGTGCGGCAGCCGCAGAACTTGCCGAATACCCCGATGTCGTGACCGGGGCCGACTTACCTCTCGACGTGCTCGGCCGAGAAGTGCAGTTAGATGGGGCGACGGTACCGCAGGCTCGCAGCTTCGTCAGAACACGAACGAATGACGCCGGAGAGGCAGGTTATTGGGTCGTCGATGGGGTGCGGCTCGGTGACGGTCGAACGGTGCCCGTGTTGCAAGGGTGGGTGCGCGAACCATCCGATGCACCGGCTCTGGGTTCGACCAGCGCTCCGATTTCGGTTCTCGGCAGAGTCCAACCTGACGAAAACTTCTATCGGGATGCACCCATAGCCGCAGATCAGCCACTTGTGACGATCACGGCGGTGGGCTTGGCCGAGCAGTGGTCAGCCAGTGGCGATATTGCACCCGGCTATGTAACCGCGACCTCACCTGCTGACAGTTTCGATCGCATCCGTCCTGTCTTCGGCGCCAACCCAGACGTACCCTTCCCATTGCAGAATGCGCTCTACAGCCTCCAATGGGTTTTCTTTGCCGGGCTGGTGGCCTACGTCTGGGTTCGGGGACTTCGGGTTGCCTCGCGAGTTCCAGAGCCCTTGAGTGAAGCGGTGGCGTGACCTTGTCTGCGCTATTCGCGGCGGCGGTTACGCTAGAGGGGTGACATTGCCAGGTAACGAAGCGGCTCCAGCTAGGGGCAAAGTTCGCCTCAAGGGGTTAGCTGGTGCATTACTGCGTTTTCAGGTCATGGCCTTCATCACCGGTGTTCTGCTAGCGGTGATGACGGTTATCGGTCTGCCTTACAAGTATCTGTTGGACGGATCGGCGGCGTGGTATTCGATCGGATGGATAGCGCACGGTTGGCTCTATATCGCCTATGTCATTGTGTCTTTGGACCTGGTGTTTCGGATGAAATGGCATTTGGGTCGTGCACTCCTCATCGCGCTCGCCGGCACAGTTCCTTTCATGAGCTTTGTCGCCGAACGGTGGGTCACGCGTCGAGTCAAGCCGCTGTTGGAAGCTTCGGACCCAGAAAAATAGGCAGCACCCACCGTTTGGTGAAAGTGACGTGATGTCAGATCTGGTTTAGGGCTGCACCTCGGCTAGCCTGGAGCCAAGCGAAGAGAGGCGGCGACTCATGGGCGTGCGCAGCGCGGCGTATGGGTTGTACGCCAACCGGGTGCTTCATCGGTTGCCGGCTGAGCAGTTGCCCCGTCACGTTGGCGTAATCCTTGATGGTAATCGTCGTTGGGCGAACTACCACGGATCCTCATCTGATGCGGGACATCGGGCAGGCGCAGCCCGGGTAGCAGAGTTTCTTGGTTGGTGTGAGGAGGCTGGAGTAGAGGTCGTCACTCTATGGCTGCTGTCTACCGACAATTTGCAGCGTCCAGCACCCGAACTCAACCCACTACTCACCATCATCAACGATACGGTTCAGAATCTGGCAGACCGTGGTCAATGGCGAATCCATCCCGTGGGCGCATTGGACCTGTTGCCAGCAGATTTCAGTGCACTGTTGAAGTCGGCAGATGAGCGTACTCGCGATGTCGATGGGCTGACTGTCAATATCGCCGTGGGATACGGCGGCCGACGGGAGCTGGTGGACGCAGTCCGCAGCTTATTGCACGAGCACCATGAGCGCGGAACGAGTTTGGATGATCTTGCGCAATTACTGGACGTAGAGCACATAGCGGATCATCTCTACACTCGAGGTCAACCTGATCCCGATCTAGTTATCCGCACCTCGGGGGAGCAGCGGCTGTCTGGGTTCCTACTGTGGCAAAGCGCTCATTCGGAGTTCTATTTCTGCGAAGCACTATGGCCTGACTTTCGTCGGGTCGACTTCATGCGTGCCCTTCGGGCTTACTCACAACGGCAACGACGTTTCGGCGGGTAATCGCTAGATCGGCCGCTACTGTGCTGATCTTTGAGCAACTGACTCTGGCTGATCGACTTCCCGTGACTTGTGATTCCAACGTGACGGCGTGTCATAACCAGTGATTCCAAGATCAAGCGTAGGTTCGAAGTGTCTCGCCGAGGAGGCTCGAGTGACCGAAATAGGCATCAAACCTGCTGACCGTCGCACCTACGTCTTGGACACCTCAGTGTTACTGAGCGATCCCCGGGCAATGACGCGCTTCGCTGAACACGAAGTGGTCTTACCGTTGGTTGTTGTCACCGAGTTAGAAGCGAAACGCACTCACTCAGAATTGGGCTACTTTGCGCGCGAAGCTCTCCGGCTTCTCGACGATTTGCGCGTGACCCACGGTCGGCTGGACGTCTCCGTGCCAGTTGGAGAATCGGGTGGATCCCTGCGCGTGGAGCTCAATCATTCCGACTCACAGGTGTTGCCACCGGGCTTTCGGTTAAACGACAACGACACTCGGATACTCTCCGTAGCGAGCAGCCTGCAACAAGAAGGCGCTTCGGTCGTACTGGTATCCAAAGACCTGCCTATGCGGGTGAAGGCTGCTGTCCTGGGTCTGGCGGCCGAGGAGTATCGGGCGGAACTCGTAGTCGCTTCCGGATGGTCGGGAGTGACGGAGTTGACGGTGGCCGCAGAAGATATCGATGATCTGTTCCGAGATGGCGCGATACCAGTACCACCGGATTCGGAACTTCTGATCAACTCGGGGGTAGTTCTGGGTGGTCCGGGCTCCAGTGCCCTTGGTCGGGTGACGGCCGACAAGAAGATTCAGCTAGTCAGAGGTGGGCAAGAGGCATTCGGATTGCATGGTCGTAGCGCTGAGCAGCGGCTCGCGCTAGATGCGCTTCTCGATCCCGATATCGGCATAGTCTCACTTGGCGGACGCGCGGGTACTGGGAAAAGTGCTCTGGCTTTAGCAGCCGGACTTGAAACTGTTTTGGAGCGAGGGCAGCACCGAAAAGTCATGGTTTTTCGCCCGCTCTACGCGGTAGGCGGTCAGGACCTAGGCTATTTGCCGGGAGCTGAGCACGAGAAAATGTCGCCCTGGGGCCAGGCTGTTTTCGACACCCTCTCGGCCATCACCACCCGTTCGGTGATCGAGGAAGTTCAACGCCGCGACATGCTAGAAGTTTTGCCTTTAACCCATATCCGAGGTCGTTCCTTGCATGATGCCTTCGTCATCGTCGATGAAGCCCAGTCTCTGGAGCGGAATGTCTTGTTGACGGTGCTCTCCAGGATTGGCAAAGACGCTCGCGTAGTGCTGACCCACGATGTGGGCCAGCGAGATAATCTTCGGGTCGGTCGCCATGACGGGGTAGTGGCGATTATTGAACAGCTCAAGGGCCATCCGCTGTTTTCGCACACAACGTTGCATCGTTCCGAACGTTCTGCGATCGCTGCGTTAGTGACTGACGTTCTCAGCGACGTTCGCTAATCTCACATCACTTTTGTGGTGGTCCGACCGGAATCTTATGAGCTACGGGCCGCAGCCGATCGGCGAAGAAATCATTGCCTTTATCGTCCACGATGACGAAGGCGGGGAAGTCGCGGACCTCGATTCGCCATACCGCTTCCATTCCGAGCTCTGGAAAATCAATAACCTCGACCTTGGTGATGTTGTCCTGCGCCAGACGGGCAGCTGGTCCTCCGATTGAGCCGAGATAGAACCCTCCGTATTCCTGGCAGGCGTCGGTGACGGCCTTGGAGCGATTTCCCTTAGCCAACATCACGAAGGAGCCGCCTGCCTGCTGAAATTGCTCGACATAGGAATCCATTCGGCCCGCCGTCGTTGGACCGAAAGACCCGGAAGCGAAGCCCTCGGGGGTTTTGGCTGGACCTGCGTAGTAGACGCAGTGATCCTTGAGGTAACCGGGCAGTTCGCCTCCAGCGTCGAGAATTTCCTTGATTCGAGCATGTGCAATATCGCGAGCAACAACGATCGGGCCGGTCAAGCTGACGTGTGTTGCCACTGGGAGCCGAGAGAGTTGCTCGCGGATCTCGGCCATGGGTCTATTGAGGTCGATGGGGACGATGTCCTCCGACGCTGCCGGCTCCCGATCTGGGAGAAACCGAGCCGGATCGGTTTCAAGCTGTTCCAGGAACACCCCGTCGGCGGTGATCTTCGCTTTAGCTTGCCGATCGGCCGAGCACGAGACTGCTACCGCGATCGGGACGGAAGCTCCGTGACGAGGCATTCGAATGGCCCGCACATCGTGGCAAAAGTACTTGCCACCGAACTGTGCGCCGATATCGAAGTCGCGGGTCAACTGCAATATCTCTCCTTCAAGCTCGGTATCTCGAAATGCGTGACCCGCAATCGAGCCAGTCGTAGGCAACGAGTCTAGGTAGCGAGTGCTTGCGTACTTTGCCATCCGGAGACTGTCCTCAGCGCTCGTCCCTCCGATAACCACAGCCAGATGGTAGGGCGGGCAGGCTGCAGTCCCCAACTCCCGTAGCTTTTCATCGAGAAACTCCTTGAGGGAGGTAGGGTTCAGCACGGCTTTGGTCTGTTGGTAGAGAAATGATTTGTTGGCAGAGCCGCCACCTTTGGCCAACACCAGAAACTTGTACGACAGTTGGTCAGCAGGATCGGTCGCAGCGTAAAGATCGATTTGTGCGGGAAGATTAGTTCCAGTGTTTCGTTCCTCCCACATTGATAGGGGAGCCATTTGGGAGTACCGCAGGTTGAGTTGCGCATAGGCGTCGTAAACCCCGCGCGACAGTGGCAGTTCGTCTGGTCCCGCGGTGAGGACACGCTGCCCCCGCTTGCCCATGATGATTGCGGTGCCCGTGTCCTGACACATCGGCAGAACCCCGCCAGCAGCGATGTTGGCGTTCTTCAGAAGATCAAGGGCTACGAATCGGTCGTTAGGACTTGCCTCTGGGTCCTGCAAGATGTTGCGCAATTGCTCTAAATGGCCCGGGCGTAACAGATGTTGAACGTCTGCGATGGCCTGAAAGGCCACCAATCGGAGCGCCTCGTCAGATACCCGGAGGAAACTCTCACCCCCAAGATCGACCTGCTCGACCCCTTCGGATGTGAGAAGACGGTATTCGGTGTCGTCAGGGCCAAGGGGCAACATAGGCGTGTAAGAGAAATCAGCCATATCGCCAGGGTACGGCTTACTCGATCGGTAGCGGCGGTTGCGTGGCGCGATGTTCAGGCTTCTAGGTGTCCTGACGGCAGGATTTCGCTGAAACCCGTAGGCTTGAGGTATGTCCGAGCCCGCCGTCACCGAAGCGCCGGCTCAGCCCGCTGCGACGGATAAGAGCCCGTTGCGCAAGACCGTTGGGGACATCATCCGCTCTATGGGGATCGTGGGCGGAATCATTGCCCTCGTGCTGATCGTGACCTGGCGTCCGCCGCCGGATCCCGTCCGTGAAGTAGATTCGGCGCCGGTGGCGGCGAGAACAGCCGCGATTGCCGACTTTACGGTCCTATACCCGGAACTCCCTGAGGGCTGGCGGGCCACCACCGCCCGTTTCGCTCCCACCACTGCGTCGGGAGACGATCCAGTCTGGTTCAACGGATGGGTAACGCCGTCAGAGGAGTACGCCGCAGTTATTCAGTCTCTGGAAGATGACTCAAAATTTATCTCTGAACAGACGCTGGGTGGAAAAATCACGGAAGATGTTCCGGCTGATCTCAATAAGTTTGTATCAGGCTGGGATACCTACATCAGCGACGATGGAACGCAAAGGTCGTTTGTCAGAATCGAAGACGGCGTGACGACAATTGTCACGGGCACACTGAACTGGGATGAGTTGGCGTCATTTGCTGGATCGCTGCGGCCGGTGGAACCCCCGTCAATCCCATGATCTGAGTCTTGCGCCATAGACTCAGGCACCGGCATTAACTAGTCGGCTGAGTCGGCTGTTTGTTGAACCTGGTCCAGTCGATTTTGTGCCTCGTCTAGGTAGTTCTGGCAGCGGGCGGCTAGTTGCTCACCCTTCTCCCAGAGCTGCATTGACTGCTCCAAAGTTGGATTCCCCTCTTCGAGTTGATGGACGACCTTCAGAAGACCATCTCTCGCCTGCTCGTAGCTGAGCTCAGCAGGATCGGCTGCCATTACCGCTGTAAGTTGCTCGTCGCTATCCATCATTCCTCCTTGAAATCGATCTGCGGTGTTTCGGCCACCTTGGCCGCAAAGCTACCGTCGCGAACTCGGACGGTGAAGGGTTCTGCAGCGGTGACATCTGCTGCATCCGTAATCAGGCTTCCATCTTGCCGCCGAACTACGGCGTACCCACGATCAAGGGTTCCTTGCGGGGAGAGTGCTGCGAGTCGGGCGGAGCTGGCGATGAGGTCTCGGTGACGGTCTGCCAGACCTACAGCCGTCGCCCGTCGCAATGAGATCTGGTGAGTACCTAGTTCCTCGAGCCGCGGTCGCAACATCTCTTCCGGCCGAGCAAGTACCGGCCGCTGTCGTAACACTCGAAATTGTGTTTGCTCCGTGACGAGTTGGTTTACTGTGAATCGCTGGACGCGACGGAGAGTCTCGGCGATGTCGAGACGTCGACCGCTGAGTAACTGCTCGGGACTTACGCGGTCCAGCCTGTCCTTCGCATGAGCCAGGGTGGTCTGTTGAGATTTTAATTGTGCAAGGAAAGTCCTGGCGAGGCGACGCTTGACCTCTTCAAGCTTCGACTTCTCCGATTGTGCATCGGGAACGATCAGCTTGCCTGCGGCAGTGGGCGTAGACGCCCGGACATCGGCCACGAGATCGAGGAGCGGGTTATCTTCCTCATGCCCGATCGCGGAAACCACGGGAGTAGCGCTTCCGGAGACCGCCCGGAGAAGGGATTCATTACTAAAGCCGAGTAGATCCTCGAAGGAACCGCCCCCTCTTGTGATTACGATTACATCCACATCGGGGATAGCCTCGAGTTCGCTCAGGGCCGCAATCACCTCTGGGACGCAATTCACCCCCTGGACGGCCACCTCCCGCAGTGCGAATTCCATCGTCGGCCATCGCCGCTGCGCATTCGTAACTACGTCATCGTGTGCCGCTGCCCGGCGGCCGCAAATGAGTCCTACTCGCCGAGGGACGAACGGTAGGGGGCGCTTTCGGTCTTCGGCGAATAAGCCCTCTGCTGCCAGAGTTTTCTTCAAAGCAGCTAGTTGGCGCATCAATGCGCCTTCGCCGAGTGGTTGGAGTTGACGGGCTCGCCATTGAAGTTGACCGCTGTTACTCCAGTACTCCAGCTTCAAATCGACTACGACTCGGTTACCGGTATCGACTCCACTCCCATCTAATCGGTCTAGTCCCACGACTACTGGTATCGAGAACTCCGCGTCAGTATCACGCAACGTGAGGTAGGCCAGCCGGCGCCGGCGCCGCAATTCCGCCACCTGCCCCTCGACCCAGATATTTCCCAATCGACCGAGGTAGTCACGAAGCAGTTGGGCGGCCTGCCGAACCGGCACCGGATTTTCTTCTGAGTTGGGCGCGGTCATACCCAGAATGCTAGACCGCTGGGGCTGATAGACGGCTGTGGGAGCGGTCGTGTTGCTCTGGACGTAAGATTGATACATGGCAGAACAAGAACGCCGACGAGTCCTTCTAGCAGCCCCGCGCGGCTACTGCGCTGGAGTTGAGCGCGCGGTTGACACCGTTGAGGAGGCGCTGGCGAAGTATGGTCCACCGATTTACGTGCGGAAAGAGATCGTCCACAATCGACATGTCGTTGAATCTCTCGAGGAAAAAGGGGTGACCTTTGTTGAGGAGAACGACGAGGTTCCTGAAGGCTCCATCGTTGTTTTCTCTGCTCACGGCGTAGCTCCGCAGGTCTACGAGGAGGCGAAACAGCGGAATCTAATGGCGATTGATGCCACTTGTCCGCTCGTGACGAAGGTTCATAACGAGGCGAAGCGATATGCGCGTGAGGACTACCAGATCTTACTGATTGGGCATGAAGGCCACGAAGAAGTAATCGGTACCTCAGGTGAAGCGCCCGATCACATAACAATCGTCGACAATCCGGAGCACGCCAAGGAAGTTGAGATCAATGATGGCAAGGTCGCCTGGTTATCGCAAACGACCCTGTCGGTAGACGAGACGATGGATACCGTTGAGGTCCTTCGCGATCGTTTTCCAAATCTCATCGATCCTCCCAGCGATGACATCTGTTACGCGACCCAAAACCGTCAACAAGTTGTGAAGGAGATTGCTGCTGATTGTGATCTCCTTATTGTGGTTGGCTCGTTGAACTCGTCGAATAGCGTGCGGCTGGCTGAAGTAGGAGAGCAAGCCGGTGCCGATCGAGCGGTTCGGGTAGACAACGCGAGTGAACTCGATGAAACGATTCTGGACGGTATCCTTACCGTTGGTGTGACCAGTGGCGCATCGGTACCTGAGGTCTTAGTGCAAGAGGTTCTGCAGTGGCTAGCTGAACGTGGATTTGCTGATGTAGAAGAGATAGAGACCACCCGCGAAACGCTGACCTTCTCCTTGCCGAAAGAATTGCGGCGAGGGCGAGACAACTCAGCGAACGCGTAGCCGGCGCAAGAAAAGTATTAGTGCGGCGCCGCCAACGCTAAGTACCTGTGCCGGGGCTAGAGCAGTCAAGCCCGCCGCAACCATAGCCAGTTCCCGGGTAAGGGTGAATGTCGACCCCAACAGAGTAATTTGGCCCAGAATTCCCACCGTTGCGACGGCTACCAACGGGGGCAGCCAAACGATGGTCAAGCTGAGTCGTTCAGGGACGAGCAGAGCGGCCGCTATCGTGCCCGCGACAAGCCCCCAACCGGCCTGCGAGGGAATTGACGTGGTTCCAGAGATGAAGAATCCGATGACGCACGCCACTGACGTGGAGAGCAGTATGAGCAGAAAAGCTCCACGCAGAGTCAGGCCGGTTGCATTTGCCTGTATGGGCTTTGCCAGCCGAGTAGCTTCGGGAGTACTAGCGGGCGGGTCTTGATTGTCATCGGTGGAGACCTCCTCGACTGGGTCAGCAGAGTCCACCAGGCTGATGATCTTCTCCGTCTTGGTTCCATCGTCGGTCACGTTCGGAGGTACCGGAGGTATGTTTTCAGCGGACTCCCACCAAGGAGCACCATTAGGCGCTAGATGTTCGCGAGCCGGGTTTGTCACCACACCACAATAAATGTTGCCAGGCTGCAGACGATGCAATGGGTCTCGCGCGTCAGAAGGAAACCTGGAAGTTTACGTTCATGAGGCAGAGCGGTTCGATTTCTTCGGGCTAGGTGGTGCTAGTCCTACCTCTGGGTCGTGAATAGCTGTGGAATCGTTGGCAAGAAGCCAGCGGTCTGAATCAAGACTTCGGGCTGAATCCGCAAGACTCTCTGGCTCGGGTAGCGACTCTTCAGTGACGGTCATTCTGGTCATTTTGCGCCCAGCGGGTAAGACCCGACTTTCGAGGGAAGCGATCAGTTGGTTGTAGCTGTCTGAGGTCTTGTTAATGGATTTACCAAGAATCGACAACAGATCCATGAGCCGCACCACTCGCTGGTACAGCTCGGATCCCGCTTGTTGAATCTCTTTGGCTTGACGATCGGCCTGGACTTGGCGCCAACTGTGATCAATCGTCATCAGCATCGCCAAAAGAGTGCTCGGAGTAGCAAGTAAAACGCGCTTATCCATGGCGTTCTGCATGAGTTCGGGTCGAGCGGCTAGGGCAGAGGCAAGTAGGCCCTCTGCCGGGAGAAACATGATGACGAACTCTGGAGTATCGAATCTACGCCAGTACTCTTTACCGCTGAGTTTGCTGATATGAGCAGCGACCGCGTCAGCATGTTTGCCCAGAGTGGCATCATCAATCTCCTCGCCAGCCCGCAGAAAGGCATCTAGGGGTACTTTGGCGTCAACGACGGCATGGCGGTCTCCGGCCAGATGGACAACTAAATCGGGACGGAGGATGCCGTCAGCGGTTTCGCTGTGGGGTTGCTCCTGGAAATGCACGTGATCCATCATCCCGGCAGCTTCCACTACTCGGCGCAATTGCATTTCACCCCACGTCCCTCGAGTTTCACTTCGTGAAAGGGCTTGAGTTAGTCGCCGGGCTTCAGCTTGGACGTTTTGGGAGGCTTGACCGAATTCATCGGACATACGAGTGAGCAGCGTCAACATTTCCGTTTCCTTTGTCAGGCTAGTTTTTTCGGAGTCGCCAACTCGTTCGGAGAGTAGCCGGAGTGCTGAATGCACCGGTGCAATCGCTTCGTGCCATTCCTGGCGTTGGGCTCGCTGTTCCGCAAGCTGCATGTCGACCTGTTGCCGGGAGCGTTGCTCCGCCGCTAATTCGCCGGCGAGCCGCGCCGCCTCGCTCGAGACTCGTTCATATTTGCTCTGCCACTCGCTGTATCGGGATCTGTTCTCCGCTAGCCAGAACCGTCGCCCCCACCAGTAGCCAGCGAGCAGTCCGGCGGCGGCAGCAACCAAAAGTGGCAGCAATGTCACTAGATCCGTCATGGTCGGATCCATCGGTCGGCGAAGCCAGGCGCTAATTTGAGCATAAAATCAGCGTTTCATACGCCTCCGACAACTCCGAGCGCTCGCAATAGAGCAGCACTGCAGGTAGGCAATCGTGTGGTCTCTACAATCGTGAGGTGGCCCTCACCATCGGAATCGTCGGATTACCCAACGTCGGCAAGTCAACTATGTTCAATGCGCTGACCAAGAACCCGGAAGGTGCGTTGGCAGCCAACTATCCGTTTGCAACAATCGAGCCGAACACTGGGGTTGTTGCTGTGCCGGACGAGCGACTGCCTGTCCTTGCCGAGCTGTTTTCATCGGAGAAAACGATTAATGCGACGGTTACGTTCGTAGACATCGCAGGGATTGTCGCTGGCGCAAGTGAAGGACAGGGATTGGGCAACCAGTTCTTGGCACATATTCGCGAGTCAGATGCTATCTGTCAGGTTCTTCGGGCTTTCGGGGACCCCGATGTGGTGCATGTGGCCGGTCAAGTATCGCCAGCGGAGGATATGGACACCATCAATACCGAGTTGATGTTGGCTGATCTGCAGACGCTGGAAAAAGCTATTCCGCGGCTGGAAAAAGAAGCTCGGAATGACAAGACCAGGGCACCTATCCTCCAGGGGGCGGAGAAGGCACGTGAAGTTCTGGAATCAGGTCAAACAGTTTTCGCGGCCGGTCTAGAGCTGGAGCCCTTGCAGGAACTTTTTTTATTAACTGCCAAACCGTTCATCTACGTCGTAAATGCGGATGAGACGGAGTTGACTGATGCCAGTTTCCGAGAACGAATGCGAGCACTCGTCGCTCCGGCAGAGGCAGTGTTCCTAGATGCCAAGATTGAATCCGAGTTAGTCGAGTTGCCGGAGGCTGAGGCGCTCGAGCTGCTTGATTCCATTGGACAAGAGGAATCCGGGATCCAAGCGCTCGCGCGGGTCGGATTCGCCACCTTAGGGCTACAGACATTCCTTACCGCGGGGCCGAAGGAATCGCGTGCGTGGACGATTCGTCGTGGCGACACTGCTCCCGAGGCTGCCGGCGTTATCCACACGGATTTCCAAAAAACCTTCATCAAGGCTGAGATCGTTTCTTATGAAGCAC
This sequence comes from Micrococcales bacterium, assembly GCA_002699445.1. Taxonomy (GTDB): domain Bacteria; phylum Actinomycetota; class Actinomycetes; order S36-B12. The sequence continues at coordinate 29,713 of PAAU01000043.1, forward strand.
TGATCTCTGCCGGCTCGATGTCAGAAGCCCGAGCCAAAGGTCAGGTCCGTATGGAAGGAAAGGACTACACGATGATGGAAGGCGACGTCGTGGAGTTTCGCCACGGGAGTGGATGAAGAGATCTCTTCCGCCACGATTGCAACCCGAGAGCCTGTTACTCCAAAGTCTTGGGCTAGAAAGACCAAGCAGGCAGCGAGCAGGCCTTTCGTAGTCCCTGCAGCATTCCACGCCTCACGTTGTCCGGTTGAACAATGACTCCGGTATGACACAACGAGTCGATAGCTAAATGATGATCACAGGCACTGCCGTACTCGCGGCCCGTTGCTTGGCGACCGATTGCGTCCACCGGCCAATTAATAAAACGACTTAACACAAGAGTGGGTGGGGCCCATCTGGGTCCCACCCACTCTTGCTATGTACTCGGTCCCCCGTTACTGCGGCTGGTTTTTGCCAGCCGAGAGCTTCGTGGCGAGCACTTCTTGCTCATCCAGTTGGTCTTGAAAACTGGGTGCTCCGAGGTAAGTAACTACTGATCCGAACATCTCCGTGCTCCTTTCTTTTAAGGTCACTGTTGTTGTAACCCACTGAGGCTTTCCCAAACACACTTTCTGCCTAAATCGAGATTTTCTTTCAGATTCCTTCGTCTCCATCAAGATTTGGCCCCGATGAGCCGATTCACGGTGATGTGCGACATGAAAAAACATAGGCACGGTAGTCTCGCTACGAGTGTCATATAGGGCTCGTTGTGATCCCATAGGCGGATTATGAGGGCAGGAAACCCCAGAGTGAGCTGGGGAGCGAGGGGAAGTTCATGCGGAATCGGCGACGTTCACTCGCGGTGGGAGCCGTTGGGCTGGCAGCAGGCCTGCTATTCACGGCTTGTAGTTCCAGTTCTGATAGTTCGGGAGATTCTGGCGATGTCGGCGCCACTACGGGTGGTTCTTTCTCGATGGCTATTGAAAAGCCGCCAGCTCTGACGCCAACAAACTGTTACGACCTCTACTGCGCTCAGGTTAATAGGACGCTCTTTGAGGGCTTGATCGAGTTCCAGAAGAGTTCAGAGGGCGCCCTAGAACCAGTCAAGACTGATATGGCCAAAGACATCACTACCGACGATGACGGTAAAACTTGGAAAATCGAGATCAACTCTGGCTTCACTTTCACTAATGGTGAGGCAGTGACAGCGCAGACCTTTGTGGATACCTGGAACTACGCCGCTTACGGGGACAATGGCCAGCAGCTCGGGTTTGTGATGGGACCCGATCAACTCAATATCGTTGGCTATGACCAAGTTGCCTCGAACAAGTCGAAGAAAATGTCGGGATTAAATGTGGAAAGTGACTCGATATTGACGGTTGAGCTCGAAAAGCCGATGGGTCAATCGCTGTTCTACAACTTTTTGGGTGGCCCGCAGGTGCTTCCACTTCCGAGTACAGCCATTAAGGATCCGAAAGCGTACGAAAAGCAACCAATTGGCAATGGCCCCTACAAATTAGAGGCGCCGTGGACCAACCAAGGTATGACCGTGGTCCGAAATGATGATTTCGCTGGTGAAGCGGGTAATGCGGACGAGATTGAATTCAAGATCTACGCCGACAACAACGCGCTCTGGGCAGATCTGCAGGCTAATGAGCTAGATGTCGCAAGCACGTTGCCGCAGAACGCTCTGGTTCAAGCCGAGTCCGTGCTGGGTGACCGATTCATCAACGATGAAGGTGGTCTCCAATATGCGTACTACGGTTACCCAGCCAATGATCCGACCTTCAAGGAGAAGGATGTACGAGTGGGTCTTGCTAAGGCCATTAACTGGGACGAAATCAACGACAAGATCTACTTCAACACTCGGACGACAGCCACAAGTTTCGCCCCGGACACCATTCCGGGTGGGGGCAAGGATGTCTGCGGCGATAGTTGTGTCTTTGACGGTGCTGGAGCAAAAGAGCTCATTGACGGGGCTGGCGGAGTCCCCGGTGGAGCAGTGTTGATCCCGCAGTTGTCAAATGAGACCGGAGACGTTCAGAAAGCCATCTGCAATCAGATCCAGACAAATACGGGTGTGAAATGCACACCACAGATCTACAAGGACTTCGGTGAGCTGATCGGCGCAGTTACCGGAGAAAAGGCAACCAAGGGCCTAATTTATGGTCTCGGCTGGATCGCTGACAATCCCACGATCCAAAATATGATTACGGCCAACTTTTCCAGTACTAGTCCCTACAACGACCTGGGCTACGACAACCCTGAGTTTGATCGGCTGCTACAGGAAGGCAATGCGGCTACCGACGCTGCAAACCAGATCGAGAAATGGCAGCAAGCAGAAAAAGTCATTTACGACGATTTCCGGGCGTGGGCAACCCAGTTCCGGAACAATATCGGCGGTTACTCAACGCGGGTATCTAACGTAGATATCTCGCCAGATGGGATCGTAGATCTATCGGTTGTGCGGGTGAACTCTTAAACTTCTGAGCGACCGGATTTTGTTTAACCCGGAGGGTTCCCGAAGTAATCCGGATGGGATTCTTACCGATTAGACCTAGTCGCGGCATCGGAGTCCTCGTCTTCGATAACCTTCTGCCGAAGTGTAAGCATCGGTCAAGAGGTGGATGCATGCTGACGGGAATGAGCCTTAACGGTGGGTAGATTCGTCGTACGTCGCCTGCTGCAGATAATTCCGATCTTTTTCGGGGTAACGTTTCTGGTCTACTTCTTGGTGAGTGCATTAGGCAGCCCGCTGGACACCCTCTCACCACAGCAGAAGCGGAATCCTGCTTATTTGGAGTTCTTGACCGAGCAGTTCAATCTCAATGACCCGTTCATCGTCCAGTATTTGAAGTACATCGGGAACGTCTTTACCGGTGACCTGGGCACCACATTTGCTGGGGAGTCGGTGACGGAAATCGTCATCACCCGAATGCCGGTGACTGCTACTTTGGCCGGGACTGCACTCGTGATCGAACTCGTATTGGGCATCGTTATCGGTGTGATCGCGGCACGGCGACGAGGCAAACTCTTCGACAATGCCTCGCTAGTCATTGCCCTCATTTTTATTGCTATTCCGGTCTTTGTGCTTGCCTTTGTTATGCAGTGGCTCTTCGGGATCAAGTTAGGTTGGGTAGTTCCCACCGGAGTCTCGGAGGGATGGCCACTGAGTTATATCGTTCCTGCTTTCGTTTTAGCAGCTGGTTCCTTGGCCTATGTCATCCGAATCACCAGACAAAGTTTGCTGGAAACTCTTAACACCGATTTCATCAGGACGGCGCGAGCAAAAGGCCTACCGGCCGGGACTATCTTGCGACGGTACGGTCTGCGGAACTCACTTATTCCAGTTGTCGTATTCCTTGGTCTAGATATTGGAGCCCTGATGACTGGAGCTGTGGTCACGGAGGGCATTTTTAACGTTCCAGGGATCGGACAACAACTGTTCACCTCGATCAAACAGCAAGAGGCCGTTGTCATCGTTGGAATCGTGACGCTATTCGTCATCATCTTCCAGTTACTGAATTTGCTGGTGGACGTCATTAGCGCCGCTCTCGACCCAAGGATCCGTTATGAGTGATCTACAAGTAGAAGCGCAGTCAGCCCAGGCAGCAGGGCCGGAATCACGAACGGTTGCAGCTGATGCTTGGTACCAACTTCGCCGGAACTGGGTTTTTTGGGTTTCGATTGTTTTGATTGTGGGCATTTCTGCGATCGTGTTATTCCCGGGACTTTTCGCGAGCGAAGATGCGACCACATCGCTTACCGGTGGCTGCCAGTTGGAAGATTCGCTCGAAGGTCCTGGTGACAAATTTTTACTGGGTGCCGATCAGCAGGGATGCGATGTCTATTCGCTCAGTATCTACAGCGCGCGGACGAGCGTCACTGTAGGCCTTTTGACCGCGATTGGCACCACCCTGATCGGGTCTCTGCTCGGTTTATTGGCGGGCTTCTACGGCGGAAAGAGCGACAGTATCTTGTCCGGCGTGACCAGCGTGTTCTTAGGCCTGCCATTTGTATTGGGTGCAGTAGTCCTGCTGTCCAGTATTGATCTTCCAGGTGTTTGGGGTGTGGTGCTCGCCCTTACTCTGTTGAGCTGGGCTACAGCGTTTCGATTAGTCCGAGCGAAGACTATGGAAGCCAAGGGCCAGGACTACACCCTGGCGGCCCGAGCGCTGGGGGCTAAAGATTTGAGAATCATGTTCCGTCACATCCTCCCTAATGCGATCGGCCCGAGCATTGTCGTGGCCGTCATTAGTCTCGGGGTATTTATTGGTGCTGAGGCAACGCTTTCCTATCTGGGTCTCGGAATTCAACCGCCGGATACGTCATGGGGCGTCATGATTTCAGAGGCGCAAAACGCATTCTTTACTGCACCTTGGGTACTTATGGTGCCGGCCGGTTTTCTGACTGTGACGGTGCTGGCCTTCATTCTTTTAGGTGAGACCGTGAGCGATGCCCTTGATCCGAAACTGAGGAAGTGAGCGTTCGTGGCTACCGAACTATTGCGAGTTGAGGATCTCCAAGTCGAGTTCGTCACCAGAGATGGCGTAGCCCGGGCGGTTAATAGCGTGTCATTTTCAGTTGCACCAGGTGAGACCGTCGCGGTTTTAGGTGAGTCTGGCTCAGGTAAATCGGTTACGGCTCAAGCCATCATGGGAATTCTCGACACTCCCCCCGCTCGTATCGCAGGAGGATCGATCCAGTTGCTGGGCCGAGAGTTGGTTGGACTCCCGGAAGATCAGTACCGGACCATTCGTGGCGAGCAGATTGCGATGATTTTTCAAGATGCCTTATCTGCGCTCAATCCGGTTACGGCTGTGGGCAAACAAATAGCCGAGATGTTCCGGATCCATCGAGACGCAAGTAAGAAAGACGCCAAAGACCATGCAATTCAGGTGATGACTCAAGTTGGCATCCCTGCGGCAGCCAGTCGATACGACAGTTACCCGCACGAGTTCTCCGGAGGTATGCGCCAACGAGCCATGATCGCCATGATGATCGCGCTCAAGCCGCAGGTGCTCATTGCAGATGAGCCCACAACAGCCTTGGACGTCACGATCCAGGCCCAAATCATTGAGCTACTTCAGCAACTGCAATCGGAAACCGATATGGGGCTAATTCTGATTACCCACGACTTGGGTGTGGTTGCGGAGGTCGCAGACCACATCACTGTGATGTACGCAGGGCGGACTATGGAAGAGGGGCCTGTCGACGAGATCTACCGAAGTACGGCCCACCCCTACACCCGGGGCCTGCTTCAATCAATCCCAACAATCCATTCGGCCGAAGGTCGTCTGCCAGCGATTCCAGGGCTTCCGCCTAGCCTCTTTGCTCTCCCTGAGGGCTGTGCCTTTCACCCGAGGTGTCCGATTTCCCAAGATCAATGTCGGCAGGGTGCAGCGCCAGACTTGGTTGAAGTAGCTGATCGGCACCGGAGTCGTTGCTGGTATGCGGAGGAGGTGATGTGTAGTGACAACCTCCGATGATGTTGTTGTCAAAGCGGTTGGGCTCAAGCGGCTTTATCCCATCACTAAAGGAATCCTCTTTAAGAAGAAAATCGGTGAAGTACGCGCTGTTGACGGTGTTGACTTGCAGTTGCTGCGGGGTGAGACGCTTGCGCTCGTCGGTGAGAGTGGTTGTGGGAAGTCCACAACTGGACGCCTCTTGATGGGATTAGAACCGGCCGATGGTGGATCCATTAGCGTGCTCGGTGACGATCTAGCAGAGCTTAATTCTCGGCAAATGCGAGCGAAACGCCGTGATATTCAGATGATCCTGCAAGATCCCTATACGTCACTGAACCCGCGGATGAACGTGGCCACGATTGTGGGAGAACCCTTTGCTATCCATCCGGAAGCCTTAGCAGGTCGGAGTCGAAGTGAAGCAGTCCGTGAACTTATGGATCGTGTGGGACTCGATCCGAGCATGGTGAACCGTTATCCACATCAGTTCTCCGGTGGTCAGCGGCAGCGTATTGGAGTCGCTCGTGCTTTGGCTTTACGACCCCAGATCATCGTGGCTGATGAGCCAGTTTCGGCGCTGGACGTTTCGGTACAGGCACAAGTGATGAATCTACTTCTCGATCTACAACAGGAAATGGGTCTGTCATACGTCTTCGTCAGTCATGATTTGGCAGTTGTTCGTCAAATCGCAGATCGAATATCCGTCATGTACCTAGGTCGTATTGTTGAAACCGGGGAAGCCGGATCGGTCTATGCTGCGCCCGCTCACCCTTACACGTCGGCTCTTCTGTCTGCTGCCCCGATCCCGGATCCCGCAGCTCAAGCCGAGCGCGAGCGAATCAAGTTATCGGGTGAACTTCCGGATCCCGCAGATCCGCCTTCCGGCTGTCGGTTTCGAACGAGGTGTTGGAAAGCTCAAGAGTTATGCGCCCGGGAGGAACCGGACCTTGTTGCACTCTCACCCAGCCACAGTGTGGCTTGCCATTTTCCGGAGACACCAGACGATGCGAACTGACGCGACCAATAAATGCACTACGACCCCAGCGGTGCCGTTTTCTGGCCGAGGTGCTCGCTAAAGAAATCGAGTTCACTCAGTAGTAGGTTTCGAGAAATCGTTTCTTGTGGCGTCATGTGGGTTACCCCCGACAACGGAAGGACGTTGTGAGTGCGTCCGGCTGCCAGAAGGGCGGAAGACAGACGAAGAGTATGAGCTGCCACGACGTTGTCATCGGCAAGACCGTGGATCAGCAGTAGCGGCCGATGCAAGGCATCAGCCCTACGGATCAGATCAGAGATGTCATAGGCGTCCTGATCCTCCTGTGGCAATCCTAAATACCGTTCCGTGTAATGGGTGTCGTAGAGACGCCAGTCGGTAACCGGAGCGCCCGCTACGGCCGCTCGGAACAAGTCCGGTCTTTCCAAGAGCGCCAGAGCGGCCAGATAGCCACCAAACGACCAGCCTCGAATTCCGACACGGCCAGGATCTACCCGGTCGCCGAGTTCCGATATGACTCGAGCTAATGCAGAAACCTGACCTGCCAGTGGCCCTGAGGCTAAGTCTCGGTAGATTGCTTGCTCGTTGGTGGGTGTGCTCGGGGATCCCGGACCGTCGGCTACGACAACGCAGAATCCCTGCTCGGCAAACCATTGTTCGGTAACGAAAGATGAGCCCGCCATGATGCTGCGACCACTGTGCGGGCCGCCGTAGGGGGACATCAGGATGGGGAGTGGTTCATCAGGTGGAACCCGCGGGAGCAAGATCGCGATCTTGCTCCAACCTGCCTCGTTGAGGAATAGGGGACGAGGCTCTACCTCTGGAAGTTCGGCTAGTGATCGGATGGTCTGCTGATCACCTGCAGAGCTTCGTATCCGAGTGGTGCTTGTTGGTCGATCCGGTGCAGCAGCGGTGATGACTGCAGTACCAAAGAGCTCGAGTCCTGACGCCCAACCTCCTGGCTCGCTCACCCGGGTTGTGGAACCGTCCCACGTCATGCGCCAGAGATCTTGGCTGGCGGGATTGCCGTCGTGGCCGGTGAATGAAACCCCCGTGTCGTCATTGCTAGTCACAGTCTTTACATGCAGCCCAGCCGGGGTCAGAACAGTGGTTGAAGTCCCAACCAGCTGCAGACGTCGAGTATCGCTGTCCCGATCAACAACGCTGTGTAGTAATCCAGCGCGAGTCTGGCGTGGGAGGCCGGGCACTAGTTCGACCCAGCGGGGGTCAGTTTCGGTTGCGCGCAACGTAGTTATGCCTGTTGATAGATCGACTTCCCGGATTTCCAGCTGAGTCTGTTCGCGATTCTGGACCGCAATTAAAGGAGGGCCGTAGGAGGACCAGTGAACCCTCGCTAGATACTCGAATGCCTTAAAGTCCCAAGACACTTCCAGTTCGGTCCCGTCGAGGTCAAACAGATAAAGCCTCACCTGTGAATTCGGACTGCCAGCTGCGGGATAGTGCTGCTCGACCGGTGGTTTGGTTGGATTCGCGGGATCTCCAATAAACCAGGTGGGGACCGGTTGATTTTCGGACCGTTGGACGAGCAGAGATTCACCGTCGGGTGACCACCACAGGCCGCGATAGCGCTGCATCTCCTCTGCAGCGATGAACTCAGCGCTGCCCCACGATTCAGTGTTGCTGGTCGATGTTGCGATGGTCCGAAAAACCGCGGTCTCGGTTGCCTCAAGTTCGAATACGAGTAGATCCGAACCCTGGGTGGCTGCCGCCCGACGTCCAGTGGGGTCGATGACGGCATTGGTAAGCCCAGTGTGGGTTCCGACTCTCTCTACCCGGCCCGTAGCTAAGTCACACCAGTACAAACGGCCTGAGAGGACGAAACAGGCCCTGGACGTTGCCAGATCCGTGGTGAAACTAGTGATGCCAGCAGAAACCTCTCGGAGGCGCTCCCGTTTTGCTCGCTCCGCATCTGGCAGTGATTCAGCTCGATCACCGAGTAGAGCCGAGGCATCAACGAGCTTCTTTTCGACAAACTCCGAGCCGCTCCAGCCAGCCCACCAAAGATTATTGACGGCATCGGCTGGGCCATCGGAACGCAAGAATACGAGTCCAGCACCATCCGATGTGGGAATCATATTCCGCGGTGAACCGAGACGGAACCCTCGGGTGGCGGCCCGACGATGGGGGAAAGAATCAAACTTCACAATATGAACTTAGTCCCCGATGAGTCAGACGTCACTCCATCGAGAGGTCACTCGCCGGTGCCCCAAGGCGTTTCAGCGGCTATCGTCTACGCATGGTCGCAGGTCAAGCTCGTCGAATAATGTTGGTTCACGCTCATCCGGACGATGAGGTTCTTACCACTGGTGGAACCATCGCCAAGGCCACCGAATCAGGTGATCTGGTCACCTTAGTTACCTGCACGCTGGGTGAGGAAGGTGAGATTCTGTTGCCAGAAATCGAACACTTGGCAGCGGACCGCGAAGGTGGACTTGCTGAGCATCGACAGCAAGAGCTGGCCGCATCTATGGCAGCGCTTGGCGTTACAGACAGCCGGATACTCGGAGGCACAGGTCGCTTCAGAGACTCAGGCATGATGGGTGAACCGAGTAATGATCGATCCGAATGTTTTTGGCGAGCAGATCTTCGCGAGGCCGCGGATGTTCTGGTCCCGGTGATCCGAGAAGTTCGGCCCCACGTACTGATCACCTACGACGATTTTGGGGGTTATGGTCACCCGGATCACATCCAAGCGCATCGTGTTGCCATGTATGCTGCCTCACTCGCGGCGGTCTCGGGCTATCGGCCAGATATGGGTGAAGCCTGGGACATCCCGAGAATCCTGTGGACGGCCTTGCCAGTAAGCGCAATTCGCCGGGGGATTGAGGCGCTGCGTGAAGTAGGAGATGACTCGGACTTCGCCGCAATGGACCCTGACGATATTCCGTTCGCTGCGCCGGACGATCTCATAGACCTTGGCATTGATGTCACGAGTCAGTTAGACGCTAAGGTCGCAGCAATGCGAGCTCATGCCAGTCAGATCAGTTTGGATAAGGGCTTTTTCGCTCTTTCCAACAACTATGGGGTGCCAATTTTTGGTACCGAGTACTTCCTCATCGCAAAGGGCCCGACGCCTCTTTCAAGAGATTCAGCTGGCGACGTCTTCGCGGGGTTGACCGATGCGCAGTTAAGTGATTCGCACTGATGTCGACTGATCCGGAGAGTGTGGCGACCCACCAGCAACCACCGCGTGGTCCGAATGATGCGGTTGCCAGATTTAGATTTGGCCCCGGGCTCCTTCTCTTTCTAGGAGGAGTCGTACTGGGCCTTTTGGGGGCCTTCCTGCAAGCAGTCACGGTGAGCGTGGGAGATCTAGCGTTACCAGTAGGTTTGCTGGTGATGCTCGCCGCTTTGTTTGCCAGTTTGCGCATGGTGATCCATCTATATGGGCTTCGGCGAGCTGGTGTCGTAGTGCTGGTGGGCTGGACGTTAGCAACCTTGGTTTTAGCCCTTCCCGGACCCGGTGGCGATGTTGCGATTCCGGGTACCAGTGAAGGGATAGGTGGAATCTACGCCCTGATCTATCTGCTGGGTGGGGTAGTTTTTGGAACAGCTTGTGTCAATGTTCCAGCTCAGTTGCGGCGACGGGAAAGGGGGTCGTAATGGCAGTAGATCCAGTGGAACTTAGGCACGCGATGGCCAACTTGGCCGGTAGCGTCAATGTGGTTTGCTGCCGAGCTTACGACCAAGATCATGCGATGACGGCGACTGCAGTGGCGTCAGTCTCCCTAGATCCGCCCCTCGTGCTGTTTTGCGTCGCGCATACTTCGAGATTCTGGGAAGCGGTTAGTGCGACGGATCAATGGACCATCTCGATACTGGCCGATACTGGTCGACCAGACGCCGAGTGGTTGGCGACCAAAGGTAGGCCGCTCGAACGTCAGCTAGATCGAGTCGAGCATCAGCGAACGGAGCAGGGAATTGCGGTGTTGTCAGAGTCGTTGACTTGGTTGGAGTGCCGAACGTTCTCGCAGACAACAGCTGGTGACCACGACATCGTGGTGGGTGAGGTGGACCGAGCCGTCGTGAATGCCGGAGAGCAGCCGCTTGTGTACTGGCGCGCCCGCTACACGTCGCTCTCTGAGCCCGGATCCGTCTCGGCGGGAAACCAGTAGTCGTAGCGATGATGGGTGGTGAAGCCCAACGTCTCCGTGAAATTGAGCACCGCCGAGTTGCTCTGGAAAAACTGCAGGAACCAATGGCGCGCCCCCGTGTCCAGTCCCCATTCTGCAAGACTCCGGATCACCGCTGTGGCGACGCCAGCGCGACGAGCCGATGGGGAAACAACGATTAGGGTGTTGCTGCACCAGCTATCCAGATGGACTGCGCTACCTATTCCCAAGAGGTCGCCTTGCGAATTCCGGCAATACACGAAGGCTTTGGGGAGATCTTGTCCTAGGGCGTGCCGGTACTCGGCGGAAGTATCAGACCCGTACTTGGGAATGAAGTTCAACCATTCCTCATCTGGCTCAGGAGTATTCTCTACCAGGAGATCTCTCCGGTCCTGTCCGCTGCTAGTCGATTCCAGCAGCAACGGGACGGAAACCACCATCAGACTGCTACTACGTCGCACCTCCCAGTGATGTGCTCGCAGTTCGTCGGCGAAACCGCTGGGGCTGGGAACCTGAAGTTGCGGTGCGAGTTGCCGTTCGCGGTACCACTTTTTGACTTTTTCGAGTGTCTCGCCCAGATCCGATCTCGCAGGACCGGTAACTCGAACGCTGTTGGATCGACTTGTTGCGCCTTCACCGGCTCGAAGAGACCAGTTATCAAGACCCGCAACCTCTATGGGGGGCCAACTGTCTTCAGCTAAGCGCTGCATTGTGTAGGCCGATGCCTCCGGCGGATACACGCGCATGGAAATGATGTCTTTCACGCGGATTCCGACGGAACTGCCACTCCGCAGCCGCACCCGCAGTATCCCTTTTTCACCGCCGGTCCACCGAAAAAGTACGCCGATCACGTCTTTTTCCTGTCTCAGGCCAGCGCGGTAGTGGATCGCGAGCCGACGACCAACATCGGCCGGACTAACGTCCAACTTGCTGCGGCTAAGAGTAAAGATTGGCATAAGTCGCTCCTGAGGCTGGGGTAGATGCTGCAGGATGTGAACCGACGATACTAGACTTGCCTATGCATGCTCCGGCCATAACCGGTCGATTAAGTTTCAAGGAGGCCCCGGTGACCTACGTCATCATCGAAACGTGTGTTGACCTCAAGGACAAGGCTTGTGTCGACGAATGCCCCGTCGACTGTATCTACGAGGGTGATCGGATGCTCTACATCCACCCCGACGAGTGCGTCGACTGCGGTGCTTGCGAGCCAGTATGCCCGGTTGAAGCTATCTACTACGAAGATGACGTCCCTGAGGAGTACACCGCCTACACAGACGCCAACGCTGAGTTCTTCAATGGAATTCCGGATTCGGATCTTGGTGGAGCGGCGAAACATGGTCCGTTTCAGAAGGATGTCCCGATGGTGGCTGCACTTCCGCCCCAGGAACACGACGAGTGAGCGACGGGGGGCAGCAACTGCTCACCTTCTTGGGGCCAGTCGGCTCGTTAACTCATGCCGCTGTGGAATCCCTCAGCAAACCCTGGTCGGGCCCAGTAGCGCCACAATCTTCGATAGTCGATGTGGTCTTCGCTGTCGAGTCGGGCGAGGCTGCCGCTGGAGTCGTGCCGTTAGACACGTCGATTGAAGGTGACGTAACCAGCACAATTGATGAGCTGATCTTTCGGTCGTCGCTTTGCTTCATTAACGAAGTTGTTGTGGTGCCGGTCAGCTACGTCGTAGCCGGTATCGGTGGCAGCCGATGGGGAGATGTGCGACAAGTCGTGACTACGGCGGCAGCACTAGCTCAGTGTCGTCGCTTCATCGAAGCGGCTGAAATTTCGGTGCAACTGGTTGGGGACGTTTCGGAAGCTGCTGAGGTGGCGATTGCAGGCAACTCCCCGGAGACCGCAGCGCTCACCACGGCGATGTCAGCTCATGTGGCCTCATTAACAGTGCTCCGTTCGGCAGTGGAGGATCACTCCGGGGTAACTACCCGGATGGGACTGCTGTCTCGGCAAGTCTCAGATCCAACCGGTCACGATGAAACGTCGGTCGTCGTCACTCCGATTGGTGATCGAACTGGAGTACTCGCCGATATCCTGCGATGTTTTTCGGACCGTGGAATAGCACTCACCGCGATCAGTTCTCGGCCATTGAAAACTCGACTTGGTGAGTATTGCTTTCTGTTGACGGCCCGCAGCCACATTGCGGATCCGGCCTTTCAGTCCGCTTTGCTAGATGCCGCCGAACTATCGGCAGAGATCAAACTGCTTGGATCATTTCCGTCGCAGCGGGCCGAGGATTCGGTTCGCGTAGATGAGTCCGCTCCACCGGGTTCCGTCGATGCAGCGGGTCTGCAACCGTGGATCCAATCGCTACTCGAGCCGCGACAACTGGGACTGTGACATTGCGCATTCAGCATGTTGGTATCCAAGGTTTGGGTCTTATCGGGTCGTCTGTCGCTCGAAGTTTGCAGCCTCACGTCCGGATTACCGGGTTTGACCCGGACCCAGTAACGCGAGAAACGGCGATAGCGTCCGGGGTGACAGTCGTTGAAGAATCGGAGGATCTGAGTCAGTGCGATTTAGTGCTGCTTGCGGCGCCCACAGACACAAACTGCGAGTTACTCGCGGCCGAAATAGCAGCAGGATCGGGAAGAATTGTTGCTGATTTGGGTTCGGTCAAAGGGCCCATTGAGGAGATATGGCTCAAGGGAGATTCGGATTTTCCTTTCGTTGGCACCCATCCTATGTCTGGGTCCGAATCATCAGGGTTTGCGGCCGGATCCGCTGATTTGTTTGTGGGTGCGCCCTGGCCGGTGGCGGTGCACGAACGAACTGAGCCAACAGCGCTAATGACCACGCTCGAGATCATTAAGATTTTGGGTGGCCGACCAATCCCGGTGTCATCAGCACGACATGACGCCGAGGTGGCCCGCGTTTCACACTTAGCCCAAGTGCTGGCCGGTGCCTTAGGGCGGGGTGCAGCGGGACTTGCAGATGAGCATGTGACCGTGAACTTGGCTGGGGGAGCCTACCGAGATGGCAGTCGGGTCAGCGCTGGGCCACCTGATCGAACAGCGGAGTACTTGAACGCTAACGGCCCTAATGCGGCTGAAGCTGTCCGAGTAGCAGCAGCAGAGTTACTGGAGGTAGCGGAGGCACTGGAAGTGGGGGACGCGACGGCGGTGGAGCAGTGGTTAACGCCCGCACATCGACTTCGAGGTGCATTTAACACTCGTTGGGAGCCACGCGACACTGTGGAACTTACCGGGACTGGAGTTGAAGTGCAGCGACTTCTCCTCGATCAGCGCGACCGTGCAGTTTGGGTCACCGAACTGCATCAAACCGGTGATGACACCTGGCGTTTTGCTCTTGATGTCGCGGAGACATCGGGGTGAGCAGTCGGACGTGGAGCGTTTCGGAGTTGCTGTCTGGACTGCGAGATCGCGCGGAACGCAGCGGTAGGAGACTCATAGATTTGGGGCAAGGGGCTCCGGTGGACCCCACTCCGGAGTTGGTCACCGCAGAGTTAGCCGCAGCGGCAGATTGGCCAGGCTATCCGCCGGCACAAGGGATCGAGGAAGTTCGCACCGCCTACTGCCGATGGGCAGCTCGGCGTTGGGGCACGCATCTGTCGGCAACCGATGTGGTCACCACGGTGGGCAGTAAAGAATTCATCGCAACTCTGCCGTGGCTAATGGGACTCAGCCGATCTGATCTTGTGGCGATACCGGAACTCGCTTACCCCACCTACGCTGCGGGGGCGCACCTTGCCGGATGCCGAGTGGTGGCCACACCCCCTGATATTGGAGCGCTAGACGCAATCCGGCCGCGGCTGCTGTGGCTGAATACGCCCGGAAATCCAACTGGAGAGAGCTTAACGGCAGTCCAGCTGACCGAGATAGTTGCGTGGGCTCGGGAGAGAGGGATCACCGTTGTCAGCGACGAGTGTTACATCGAGCTCACACCGCCCGGGCCACCAGCGACATCGATCCTGTCCCCGGAGGTCAATGGCGGTCGATTCGATAACTTGGTTGCAGTGCACTCGCTATCAAAGCGAAGCAATATGGCTGGCTATCGAATCGGATTCGCCTCCGGAGACCCGAAGTTTCTGGCACAACTCCAACAGTCTCGGCGAGATGCGGGATTGATTGCGGCTGGCCCGATCCAAAGGGCTGCCGTTAAAGCTCTTGCAGATGACGATCATGTTTTTCGACTGCAGCAGCAGTACGCCGAGCGTCGGGCGGTCCTTCGAACGGGTCTGACCGCTGTGGGTTGGCAAGTACAGCATTCTGAGGCGGGGCTCTTTATATGGGCTACCGCGGGTGAAAGCGACGCTAAGACCTCGGCGCGGCTGGCCGATCTTGGTATTTTGGTGGCTCCGGGCGGCTTCTATGGGTCGACGGGTGACCAGCATGTGAGGTTGTCGTTGACCGCCTCATTAACGGATCTGGTCGAGGTCGGAGCGCGCTTGTTGGCGGCGGAACAGTAGTTTGCGGTGCTGGCGGTGAGTCTGGGTGGGCGGCTTTCGGACCCAGCCCGTCCCATGGGGAACAGGGCTGACTACGGTGGGGGGCAGGTCATTGATTAATCGCCAAGCGAGGAGGCCGTCGTGACAGATGGAGCCAAGCTGTCGTACGGAGACGGACAGCTGGATTTGCCGCCCGTCCGCGGAACTGAAGGACACCAGGGTTGGTCGATAGCAGAGATGCTCGGCACGACTGACCACGTCTCAGTCGACGTTGGTTTCGTGAATACTGCAGCTTGCGAATCCGCAATCACCTACATTGATGGTGAGAAGGGTATTTTGCGCTATCGCGGCTATCCGATTGATCAACTTGCCGAACGTTCCACCTATCTCGAGGTTGCTTATCTCCTCATCTATGGAAATCTGCCCAGCGAATCGCAGTTGACTGATTTCAAGAGCAGAATCACTATGCACACTCTGTTGCATGAGGATCTCCGGCGGCTGTTTGATGGCTTCCCACGTAATGCGCATCCCATGCCAGTTCTTTCCAGTGCAGTCAGCGCACTGTCGACTTTTTATGAAGACTCGCTTGATCCAATGGATGCAAACCAAGTCGAAATATCGACCATCAGATTGCTTGCAAAACTGCCAACTATTGCTGCCTATGCCTATAAGAAGTCAGTAGGGCAGCCGTACCTGTACCCACAAAATTCGTTGGATTACGTACACAACTTCATGCGGATGACTTTCGGTGTCCCCGCAGAGGATTACGAAGTAGATCCGGTGGTGGTCGAAGCGCTCGATCTGTTGTTGATCCTGCATGCAGATCACGAACAGAACTGTTCGACATCGACCGTGCGGCTCGTCGGTTCTTCACATGCAAATATGTTCGCCTCCGTCTCGGCCGGCATCAACGCGTTATTCGGTCCGCTGCATGGTGGCGCGAATCAAGCGGTTCTAGAGATGCTCGAGCGAATCCATGCATCTGGCGGCGGAGTCAAAACTTTTATCCGACAGGTCAAGAATCGCGAGCACGGCGTTCGATTGATGGGGTTCGGACATCGGGTCTACAAGAACTATGACCCTCGTGCAGCAATTATTAAGCAAAAGGCGCATGAGGTATTTGCGGCGCTGAATGTTAACGATCCACTTCTCGACATTGCCATGCGGCTGGAGGAAGTTGCGCTGGCGGACGACTTCTTTGTTTCTCGCGGCCTCTATCCAAATGTCGATTTCTACACGGGCCTGATCTACAAGGCGATGGGCTTTCCGTCGCGGATGTTTACCGTGATGTTTGCTCTCGGTAGGTTGCCTGGTTGGATCGCTCAGTGGCGCGAAATGATTGCCGATCCTCAGACAAAGATCGGTCGACCGCGCCAGATCTATGTTGGCGAACCGGAACGAGACTACGTCCCGCTGCTCGATAGGTAACTGAGGAACGATCGTAGAACTTAACCCTTAGACTAAGGGCAGACCACTGCAGGCAACGCTGCTGGAGGATGTAAGTCGATGACCGTTGCACCGACCAAGTTCCGCATGAATATGTTCATGCATCGAGCGTTTCTGCGAGAGATCGATCGGTTATTGAGTCGGCTGGGCAATCTCGATATGAATGATTCCGAACAGGTCGCGGGTTTTCAACGCCGGTGGCGATTCTTCACTGAGACCTTGGCCGCGCACCATGCTGCTGAGGACCAGTACTTATGGCCCATAGCGGAACGGTCTGCGGATGCGGAGGAGCAGGTCGTGCTTCATGCCATGGCAGCCGAACACACCGCTCTTGAGGAAGCTAGTCAGTCGGTGGAGGCAACCGTATCCGTACTAATGGAGCGAGAAGATACAAAAGGCATCACTGCTGCTCTCAGTGATTTGGCGGGGCTACTCGCGGGTCATTGTCTGCACGAAGAGCACGCTGGCGTTCCGATCGTTGCGAAATATATATCGCAGGAAGATTTCGATAGTTTCATGGCGACATCACGAAATCGATCAAACGCGGATCTGATTCTTGCCTGGGTCTGTGACGGCGCACCACCTGAGATCATTTCTGGAACGTGGTCGATGCTTCCGGCGCCCATGAGAGTTATGGTTCGACCGCGTGCCAACCGGAAATATCGACGATTCGTGACTGAATGCGGATTTTGATGAGGTTTATGCAGTGGGCGGCTGAGCGAGTCTCCGGATCTCGCCTCGCCTAGGCTATTGGCATGTTGCGAAATACCCTTCTTCTCTTCTCGGCGATGATGCTGGCGGTAGGCGTTGGTAGCACTGCACGGGCAGCCGACGAGGGACTAAATGTCCCAGCAGCAGCCGA
>PAAU01000044.1 GCA_002699445.1 Micrococcales bacterium
ACGATGGTCGCATCACAGGCAATAGCGCGAGCAACTCCGGTGGCATTTATGACCCCACTCGCAGCGTCACCGACCCCAACGGAATCGTGACAGGAAATACCGGTGAGGATATCGGCTCCTAGTGGGAACGCACTGGATCATCGACTCGAGCGAGCAAAATCGCTTCGGCGGTGACACAGTGTTGGCGTGAAAGTTGCAATTGCAGGAGCCCACGGTCAGATCGCGCTACTTCTGGGAGCGATACTGAGCCAACGTGGCGATGCCACGGTCGGGATGATTCGAAACGCCGCACAGGTAAACGATCTTGAAGCAATCGGGGTGACGCCACTCGTGCTGGATCTGGAACAAACGAACTCGGCAGATGTGGCAACGGCCATATCGGGTTGTGATGCGTTGGTGTTTGCAGCTGGGGCAGGGCCAGGCTCGGGTTTAGAGCGCAAGGACACTGTCGATCATCAAGCAGCCGACAAGTGCACGGTCGCCGCGCAACAGGCAGGAGTGCGGCGACTCATTCAGATCAGCTCGATGGGTGCGGGCGATCCACCGAAAGATGACAGTGTCTTTAGTCATTATCTGAGAGCTAAGGCTGCGGCCGAGGAGACCTTGCGTGAGTCTCAGCTGGATTGGATCATCCTTAGACCCGGCCACCTCACTGACGAACCACCCCGTGGCGCTATCAATCTGGCTGCCCATGTACCGGGTGGTCAGATTCCTCGCACCGATGTGGCAGCAGTGGTTGCCGGTTTATTGGTTCGCCCAGGTATCAGTCAGCGAACCTTGGAACTGGTTTCCGGTGACATCGAACTGAATCAGCGACTCAACGATCTGGCGTCATGAACTGCACCCTGGGGTAAGGTTTCGCTGCACCGGAATGCGCTGTGAGTGGGGGCTGTCTGGCTTCGCTACTGGGTATTTTCTAGAAAGGCTTCTAGGTAGACCGCGTTTGTCCAACCAAAACCCACTTGAGGCTTACTGTACCCGCTCGTTACTTGGACGTCTTGAACCGGATTCAACGACGAATACTTCTCAATGATCGTTCCGCTACTGGCAAAGCCGATTTCCACGGCATTCAACCAGCCCGTATCGACTTGATCGGCGAGATCTCCTCTGTTGGCTTCTCGAAAACCTTGTGCTGCAAATAACTGAACCGGGGCCCACGCATTAGAAAAGTCCCATTGGTTACCCGTAGCGCGAAGGCTGGTAGGGATTCCGAAATTCGAATCTGCGATCAATGCACTCTCGGAAAGAGACTGAGTGGTGAACCGACCAGAACAGGAGCCTGGATTATCCGGGTCTGAGAGTTTGCACGTCTTGAGCTCACCCGTTGCTCGCTCTACATCAGGCTCAATCTCTCCATTTCGAGTGATGTAGAAGACCTGATTTTGTTTGATCTCTTCCGGCGTCTCCACCGAGTCCGTTAACTCTCCCCATCGAGAGTCAGGAACTACCCCCGACCACAACGGAGCGAAAGTAGTGCCGTAGAGATACGGCTGTTTAGCGGTCGATCCTTTCCTTACCAGACGATCGGAGTAGTAGGGTCCCGCCGCATCGGTCACCCACATATCAGTGTTAATGCCGGCGCTTAAGTCATCCAGCCACTGCTTATCCACACTGGGTGATTGACCTACGGTCTCGGCCATCGTGTTCATATCTTGGGCCATCTGAAAAAGCAATGAGTTCAGATCGACTGGGGCAAAGTCGGCCGCATACTGACCCACCTCGCCGTAACGACCCGACAGGTCATACCCAGAGGCTCGGACCGTACGGTCAGCAAGATAGAAGTCCTGCGTTAGGCCATATACCGGATCTCCCGAGTCCGGATCATAGAAGCGATTCCGGGGATTGCTCTTCGGGAACTGCGTGAAATAGGCCGCATATTGTTTGTAAAGATTGGCATTACCAGGGACCTGACTGTTCACGATCTCCGGCGCCGGACCAACTCCGTCTGGTGAGTATTGATACCAGGTCCGACCACCGCTCTTCGCCACACGAGGATTCTTTGGCGCCCCGAAGGTCGTGGTCTTGGGGTCGGTGTAATAGTCAAAATATTTCTTGGCGGCCGGCAGGATTTCCCGCTCAATCCACTCCTCGTAGTTTGTCGGTGGATCATCAAGTTTCAGGTAGGGCGCCAACGTTTCTTGATAGGGCGCCGCATCAGGGTAGCGTTCCGCGAATTCGTACACCAGGTTGGCTTCGTGCGCGAAGAGCGGTGGTTGGGATCTCGTGAGGTAGTAAATACGGTTCGCATTCGGCACGAGCCCACCATAGAAATCAATCATGAAGGCGTGGTTATCCGTCATTCCTTTCGCGATTGCAAAAAGTTCCTGAGCAAGCTTCACGGCCGCATCATCATCGAGTTGAACCAGCTGCGATTTCGCGGGGTCCCAGTAGGTGGAATCGCGATTCTCCAGCACCCATTCGGCAGACCGCAACAGGCCCATAATGATGAAGAAGGAATCCCAGCCGTATTGCTCGTTAAATATGCCACCGGGAACTACATAATCATTGGGCAGGTACATCAATCCGGCCTGGTTGTATATGGATTGAGGGTCAGCACTTGGCTTCGGTAGCTTTTTAGGTAACTCAGCTATTCTTATAGTGCTCTTAAGACCACTGTTGTCGGCAAGTTGCTTTGTGAGGTCTTGCCTAGCGGCCTTGCCATTGGCTGGGTAATAGATAGGCCACTTGCCGTCCTCTGGCTTCTTGACTAGCCAATCCTTTGCCGCTTCGGCTAGTTGAGCGTGGGGTCGTAGCAATCCTTCGGACGAAACCCACAAGCCGTTGATGTAAGGCATTAAGCAATCAGAACGAAAGTCGTCAACACTGATTTGCCCACTGGCGGGCAGACAGGCGTCTAATATATCCGGCAACTTCTTAGCACGATCCACACTGATGGTCGCGCCATCAGCACCGACGAGACCTTCGATAGTGATGGCAGTGCTCGTCGCACTTGGCGATGAAGTGCTAGTCGCACTTGGCGATGAATCGCCATTGTCGCTGGTACATCCAGCGACCGCCACCACCATGACGATCACAGCGAAAGTTCGTAAGTTCAAGATAATTCAATCTAGCGAGTCCACCCCCGCTAAGCCCAGCCGAGCACTGAACTTCGCAGGTGTAACGGCTCTGGCCGAGTCTGGCCACGCAGCTGCTCCGCGTCATTACTGGTGTTAGATCACGAAGTACCCCTCCCATGGTTCACAACAGACAGTTGATAAGTTAGGTTAGGCTTACCTAAGTAAGGAATTCTATGGCTGTGTCAGTACCACCACCCGATTCAACAACCCTATTGCTTGACTGCGAAGAAGACGCATCCTGGGCGCGGGCCGTAGTCGCGGGGCAGCTAGGCGCCCAGGTTCGAGTCCCGTGGGCGGAACAAGGTTCTGATGTGAGTTGCATCGCTAGCGACAACGGAGACCTGGCGCTCTTTCCCGAGGATGGTCACGTGCTTCGCCGGGTGGGGGCCTTGCGGCCGGGCACTGCTGCAGTGGCAAGGGTTCGAGCAGTGAGACCGTGGCCTAGCGCTCACCGGGTTGACGGCTGGATCGATCTAGGAGGGTACCTATCAGCGATGCCACCGTTAGAGGCAGCCGCCTTCAGATCCAAGTATCGCGATCGATACGGCAACCCAATACATCATCAGGACACTCTCTGGGTGTTGCGGCTTGAGGTCGAACGTGTGGAATACCGACGCGGCGCTGATCTTCGCGGCCAACAAGACCCCTACTCGTTAAACATCGATGACTATAAGACAGCCCAACCAGACCAGATCTTTCTTGCCTCGTTGCCAGTGATCTCGCATTTGAATCAGAGTCACCCCTCACTCATCAGAGCTCTATGGCCAGGTGCCAGCCCAGACGCGGATGTCGCCTTGGTGGGTATGGATCAGTTCGGAGTGGATCTAGAACATCGCTGCCGCATCATGAGACGGACTTTCCCGGCGCCGTTGAAAGACATAGCCGAAGCCGGATTTCACTTGATTCATCTGGCTCGCCAAAGTTCCGTCCGCACGTAGTTCCAACGCTTTGCCCCGGCCAACCTTGTGTGCGGTTCGACTTAGTCCATTGGGGACAGTTTTTCTCGTTGCGATCGCGTCGCGTGACTTCGCCCAAGGAAAGCGACCAAGGGAACAAAGATCAAGGTAAAGACACCAAAACCTATAAGAACCGTTCCGATCACGCTGCTAGGTGAGCCACCGCCACTGATGCCGGTAGCCGTCAAAGACGAAGCAATCGCGGTGGCCACGCCACCCATACCAATCAGAACTGTCAAAACGATTCCCGAAGCTGCCCCTGCTTTTTCCTTCGGAACGACCGATTGGGTGACCACATTTGTGTAAGTCCACGCCATCCCCAACCCCAAGCCCGCAAAAAGCGAGACCACCAGGAAAGCGACAATCGAGCCCGTGAGTAAACCCATAGCGATGGCTCCCAGCCCTCCCATCGCCAACGCAAGAACCATAACTTTCCAGGACGTGAACTTTTCCAGTCGTCCGGCAATCTGAGCGGAGATCGTGATGCCTCCCGAATAAATCATGAATGCGAGACCAGCCTGCAGCGGAGTGAACCCTTGGTCGGTTTGCAGGTAAATCATTGACAGGAAAATGGCGACAACCGCAGTCATGTTGCCCGCCATACCCGCGCCGATCATGACACTGAACTCCCGATTCCGGAACAATCCCAAATCCATAAGTGGTGGACGGAACCTCCTTTCCCACCATAAGAAAACTGCGCCGACGATCAAGCCACCCACGATGAAGGCCCACGTCAGCGGTGACCCCCATCCCCATATCGCAGCCTCATCAATACCGAACGTAAAGATTCCGATCGCGGCAACGACCAACATCAAGCCCAGCCAATCAATCCGCCGCTCCTCCCCCTCGGCGACGCTTTGTCGCACCGATGTGACTGCCAGATAGACAACGAGAATTGATACCGGAACGTTCACCCAAAGAACCCAGCGCCAAGAGGCCAACTCGGTGAGCAGTCCCCCTACGAGCGGCCCCCCTGCTTGCCCAATAGCAGCAATCCCGAAAACCATACCGATCGCTCGCTGCACTTTCGCGGCTGGAAATGCGTTGGTCACCACCGCCAGACAGACGGGCATGAGAATAGCGGCTCCGACGCCCTGGAGGATTCGCATGATAATGATGGTTTCGGGTGAGGCTGCAAAGCCACCGATCAAAGACGTCAGACCGAAGATGCTTGTCCCAATGATGAGCCACGTCTTGCGACCCAGCAGGTCTGCCAACCTACCCGCGACGATCAAAAAAGCCGCCAGGGACAGCATGTAGCCACTAATAACCCACTGCAGGTTGGCAACGTCGGTATTCAGATCCGCCGACATATCGGGCAGCGCAACCTGAACCGCAAAGAAATCCAAGTTCACCAAGAACATGGCTAGAGCCGAGGCGATAATGACTCGCCAGAGGCGACTGTCAGTCGTAAGCCGCTCAGACATGACCTAGAGCCTATGACCCGGGAGGTACCGGTGTCGACCAGGACTCGTTACTGGACTCCCTTACCAAGTTAGCGACAGGCTCCCAACTCAAGCCAAGCCTGTGACCAGTCAGTTGGACCACCACTGTTGCCAATTGGCGGCTGGTTCTGAGTCCACCACTTTGCCCTATATACCCGGTCTGCGCTCTGAACTTTTTCACCACCGGTGTAGATGGTGGTGCTGGACCACTTATCAAGAAGACTGCACTGGATCCCTTCCGTGGGATCTACTGACGGAGTCAAACTCGGCGACGGAGTCAAACTCGGCGACGGAGTCAAACTCGGCGACGGAGTCAAACTCGGCGACGGAGTCAAACTCGGCGACGGACTACTAGATGTATCACCCGCCCCGATCACATTGCTCACGATCGGGTAGAGGTGGCTCGCTATTTTGGCATGACCAGATTCATTCGGGTGGGTTCGATCACCCGAATAATCAGCAACTGCATCAAGAATCGGCTGGCTAGGGGTTCCTACCTCCACAAAATGCACCTTGTCGTCGCTTTTTGCGACGACATTCCGAATGTATTGGCGAGCAGCAGTCCAACGATTCGGGTTGTTATGTCCCGCCACTGTCCCGACGAGGGGGTTCATCAGAAAGATTTCCGACTCGGGATAGTTGCCTTGGATAGTGTCGAGGAAGTCCAGATAGGCCTTCTCAAACTGCTCTTGTGACGGGTTACCGAACACGAAATCATTTGTTCCCAACGCAACGATGACAGCTTCGGGCGCTGGCCCACTGAAGTCCCACAGCGGCGAGGTACCAAACCACACGAAGTGAGTAAATGGGTACCGCTGTGGCATGGGGGCATCGCCTCCGGAACCCTGCGACAGCGGAATTCCCGACCGAGCAATGATGCTCCAGTCCGCATCTAGCATTCTGGCGAGCTGGGCCCCGTAGCTAAGGTAAGTCGAATCCGTCGCAATCGTGTGGGGACCCTCGGCACCATAACCAGCCGAAATCGAATCACCGATAATTTCGATTCGTCGTTTTGGTTCCTCCTCGAGCGGCAATAAGGTCTTTCCTTGATCGAGTTCAAACCCTCTGAATGTGCTGATCCCATACGACGCTTCAAGACGTCGATAAAAAAGAATTGTGTGATCGTCGTCATCTAGGCCTGTTGCAAGCGTGTAAGTCTCATCACCAGACAGCACTATTTTCTGAAATGGTCCGTCATCGATGCGGTACTGGTAGTGGATAGTTGCAGATTGCTGCATCTTGATCGCGATGGAAGTTCCCTGGAATCTCGCCTTTAGGCTGTGCCCAAAAGAAAAGCTCGGGTTCTTTGGATCTGACTTGTCCCACCGACCCATGTACTTGATCTCAGGATGGTCGGCTCCGACGTAACCTGTTGCAGCCGGCTGGGTGGGTGTCGTTGAAGAACCGGGCTGCGGATCGGGATCGAGGCACCCACCCAAGGAAAGCCAAGCCACCGACCAGTCGTTCACTCCCCCATTGTTAGTTGCCGGTGATTGATTCTGTGTCCACCACTTCGCCTCAAAGGCACGACCATCTTGTCGAACTATTTCACCACCCGTGTAGACGGTGCCGCTAGACCACGGCGACACATTCGAGCAATCGATATCTGCTCGCGCAACCCCGAAACTCACTGCGAGACCCATAGTCAAAACGCTCGCAAGGAGACAAAGCAAGACGCGCCGGAAGTACATAACCCAATCCCTACTTGTATTCTCCACCGCAATCCCTCGAACACCACCGCAGATATTCTGGGATCTAACCACCGCACAGCGTAGCAAAGCGGAACACCAGATTCTGAGGATACCCTCATATATTCAATCTAGATGCCCTACCGACGGGGCCTTCCCGGGGTAGCCCGCTAGCCTACCCAGGGAACCGCACAATCAATTCGGTCCGAGCCCTTGATGCGCCACAACCTGACCTCCCAAAATTCTGGCTCGCCCCTCGCCCGGGCACGTGATATTCAAATTTCGGGAATACCGTGATTCCACTGGATCTTGAGTGGGGACATCGCGACATGATCGCCTGGCGCTACATCAATACGGATATCTCTGCCGCAGGCATCAGACTCGGCAGCCTGCACTGCCGCGGAGATCGTGGCGAAATCACCCGGAACGGCGAGCCGCAACGGCGTACCTCCAGCACCTGGGCAGTCGCCTGAGCCAGATGTGACCTCCATGCCGACGCCAGTCAGACTCACGGCAGCACCGCCATCAGTCCCTGGAGCGGAAATCACACCTCCGAGGAGGACAACGGCTACCGCGATGCAGCGGACACACTCAATCTTTCGGGGCCTGCGAATCGAAGGCCGCTCAGTTCCTCATGTAGCAGTAGCCGCTCTTCTTCTTTGTCTTCTTCTGGAACTTAATCTTGAGATTCTTACTGAATTTGAATCCCTGACATTTGTACTTGCGCTCCCACGTTGATGCATTGACGCGCTTTTCGATCAGTATTGCGACTTTCGATTTCTTCTTACTGTTATACGGCACTCCCTGTGTGCTCATGGTTTTCTTGATGTCCTTGCGGAGTTGTTTCAGTGTGAAGGAGTTCATTTGACTGAGTTTGGTTTTACCTGAAGGCAACTTAATCAACATTGCACCCCACTTTGAGGGGTTGTCAATTTGTTTCTTGACTGGGATCTCATTCCAACCCCAATAGACCTTCTGATTTTCCTCATTGTCCGGGCCCGCTTGGTAGGTGTCTTCACCAACAAAGGGTTGCAAGCCGTTCCACCAATTTGCTCGCCGCAACCACAGCGCCTGCTGCAACTTGATCATGTCACTCTTGTTGGTCATCCAGCAGGCTGACCAATCGAGGGCGTAGCTGGGAGCTTTCCCAAGATTACTAGTCCCAAAATCGAGGTTGAGCTCATTGTCCTTGAACCAATAGTTGGTGGTGTTGTCCTCATTTTCCTCATAGGCATACTGCAGCCACCAACTGACCCATTCACTCCAGTTGTCGCCACTGAGATTTGTATTGCACGAGCAGTTGAAATCGCCCAATAACGACCGATCATCGCCGGGACTGGGCCGAGCATCTACCTGGTTGATCTGGTTTTGGTCATCGTTGTTATGGCACCCACGACCAGCATTTTGCTGGGCAGGACTGAATAGCGCGGCATCGCTCCCGCTGGGATACAAGTACTGTGTTCCATCCCAAACGGCCCGCTTGTCTAACGAATTCGAATCTGTCGGGTAGTAGGTACCCACGTCGAAGTTTTTGCTGCCGGAAGCAGTCATACCGACAGTGGCGTATTCGGCAAAGGAAACGTTAAGTTCGGGTGCGTCCTGACAGGCTTGCTTGAAGAACTCAATTGTATCGGGACCACCCGGCCATGGTTCGGAATTTGTGCCGGGTCCACCGGGTCTCCAGTAGCCATCCGAGTCCGCAAAACCGTCACCGCATTGCGGGTCTCCCGTCGCGGGGTACATTGCGTTGGGAGCCTGGATTTCCTGGTTAGTCCATGATGCGGCTCGCAAGGGTCCGTTCTGCGGGTCTGGCACTGCTCGAAGCCACATGCCCTTATCTGAATTCAGATTGCGGTTGAAATTTTTGGTCTTTTTGGTTTGCCCAGGTTTGGCTGTCTGGACATTTTTCTTGGCTTGCACCGAGCCTTGGGATTCCTGCGCGGTCGCAGTAGTTCCATTCAGCGACACGAGCAAAAGTGCGGCACTGACGAACAGAAAGCCCAAATATTTCGCGTACGTTCTAAATGACTTTCCGGCAAGGAGAGAAGATTCCATATCGACAAAGTACCGAGTTGAGAAGGGTGTCGCTACTAGATCCGAAGCACCGTGCACAAACGGAGCAAGTTCAACTACCCCACACCTCACAAGTTCAGTAGCAGCAGCCGCGTGTTGGTCTCATCAGAATGTATTTTCTTGGTCCCGCGTCCTTGCTGGGGTGCCCTCACGGCTCCGGCATCACCAAGCTCTCCAGTAAAGTATCGAACGAGGATGAGGAGCAAAATGGGACTAGAGACTCGAACCGCGACGTTCCCGGTGTCTCCTGAAGTGATGTGGTCATATTTCGAGCAACCACAGAGTTGGCCCGAGTGGGACCCTGACATCGTGGGCGTCTCCGAGACCGCTCAACCCGGCGTCGCTGAAGGCACGGCTTGGGACATCGAAATGCTAAACCCCAAAACCGGAAAACTCGAGTTCTCCCAGGTCGAACCAGGCAAGGCATTTATCTGGCGAGTAATCGCGCTGGGCGGAGCAATGCAGGGAGTTGGTCACTTCAGTTTCGAACCCGCCCATAGTGGCGCTCACACCAAATTCACCTACGAGTTTCAGATGAACGGCTTACTGGGAAAGCCGTTGTGGCTTTTGGCGCGCAGCACGGTGGTCAAAGGCGTGGACGGCGGCATGGGCAACATCGCGACCCAGTTCTCGTCGAGCTAACGTTACGCCGCTCACGATACGCGCACGGTTCGAAGCACCAACCTGACGACGGCAGTGTCTGGGCTTGGCGAATAGACAACCAGGAGTTATCCGTTACCCG
This sequence comes from Micrococcales bacterium, assembly GCA_002699445.1. Taxonomy (GTDB): domain Bacteria; phylum Actinomycetota; class Actinomycetes; order S36-B12. The sequence continues at coordinate 9,982 of PAAU01000044.1, forward strand.
CTTTGGTGGGAATTCCGGACTTCTTGGTCGTGACGGTGATCGCTGACTTCTCACCAAGCAAGTCATATGACAACGCCCGCGCTTGCACCTTGTACTTGGTGGCCGGCATCAACTTCTTATAGGTACGGGTTACGTAACCTTGGAAGTTTGGATCGGGATCTACTGATTGCCAACCGCGCCACTTCGGCTTATTACAGTTCCAAGACCCTCGCTTTTTCACGCACTGCTTCACGCGCGCTTCGTACTGGGTCACTGTCAGCTTCGTCTTGGGTCGCTTCCACTGCACTACTGCCTTTTTCGTCATCACCGCTTTAGCCGACAACTTCCGCACCGGGCCCAACGACAATAGGTTGCCGTCTTCATCGACCGGGCGACCTTGCTCATCTGTAAGTGGTGGATTGGAGATACCTTCACCTGACAGCGCGATTGTGGCTGAACCAACGGAATTGGACTTCAACTCCAGGAGAGCAGTTGATTCACCCACGACTCGAGGAAAGAACTGGACCTTGAGTTGGCACGTCTTACCTGGTGGCACCGCACTATCCCCGCACTCCCCCAGCTTCACATCAAACTCATCCTGAGGGTCGTTGCGCACTTTTGCTCCGGAAATCTTGAGCGCTTCATCACCAGTATTTTTGATTTTCACCTTCTTGTTCATGGCTGTGAAAATATCTACCTTGCCGAAGTCCACCGGACCAGCCTTGACGACTGGACCACCAGGATTGGATCCCGCCGGGCTGTAACCGGAGGCCGCGAACTCCACACCTACATTCGGAAACTCGCGTGGCTGCAGCAACACTTTCCCGCCGTATGTTCCAGGCTGTGTGGGTGCGAACTCCACAACACCAGTGCATTGAGTTCCGTCGGTCAACCTGATGGTGTCTGAATCTTGCTTGTCACATCCCTGCTCGGGCGAAAACGAAAAACCCCGCCTCGCATTGCTTCCCGCTGGCTTTTCCGTGATGTCGATGACGATCGCGCCACTGGACAACGGGAACGAGCTGGCTAGTACGACGTTCTCTTCCTTCGACTTACCCGATGCAACGGTGCCGAAAACAACTGACTTCGGGTCAACCCGCAACTGGCCCGCTACCGGGACTGGGACGTCCGAATCCGTGTCATTACCAGGCGTACCGTTGCCTAGTTGCGACGAAGAATTAGCGCCCCAACAGAAGACAGCGCCGCCCTCAGTCCTGGCGCATGTGTGAACTCCACCGGCCGACACCTCCCTGACCTGCCCACTGTCGAATCTATTTGCGCTTTTCACAGGCACCGGGACCGCAGCGCCAGTCGGGAAGTCAGGGTTACCTAACTGACCTTCAGCGTTGGACCCCCAACAGAAAACCACTGCGGCTTCAGTCACCGCGCAGGTTTGAGATTCCGAAAGCAAACCACCCACCGAGATTTGATCTATTGATCCATTTGGAAAACCATTTTCGCTAAGGACAACAGCCGGACTAGGCTGGATGCCAGAGCTGGTGCCGTTGCCAACCCCTCCGGTGTTTCGCCCCCAGCAATAGGCCGTAGCAGGACCCACATCACCAGCACCGATTGCACAAGTCAGGTAATCGCCTGTGGCGATCTGCGTCACGTCCGACAAAAAATTATTGCCTTGGGCCTTCCCCTTCACCTGCACCGGCGAAGGGCTGCTAATTGTCAGGCCATTTCCTAGTCGACCGCCTTCGCCAGAACCCCAGCAGAAGGCTGCGCCCGCTTCGGTCACCGCACACGTGTGAGAACGCCCATCGCGACTTTCAGACTCTCCGCCACCGGCGGAGATTTGTTTTACATTCGACAAGAACTTGCCGCCACACGACCTATCGTTCTCGGTCACACCCGCAGCACACACCCGAACCGGCACACTCGAATCGTTCTGGGTGTCATTCCCCAGTTGTCCATTATTGTTGCTCCCCCAGCAATATGCCGTCCCAGAGTCCACAGCGCAGGTGTGGCGGTAGCCCGCCGAAATATCAGTTACCTTCTCTAGGTCAGCAACAACAACTGGTCCATTGCTGACGTTGGTATTTTCAGGGGTCCCCAACTGACCTTCAGTGTTTAACCCCCAGCAATAGGCGGTGCCACTCTTAACAATCGCGCATGTATGAAAGCCCCCGGCGGAAATTTGTTGAACATCCTCCAGATAACCAATTAAGTCAACACCTTCCACTTGGATTGGCGTATTCGCCGGCTGGCCAAAGGGGCGTGCGCCCAGTTGACCTACGGTGTTTGTACCCCAGCAGTAGGCAAATCCTTCCGTAGTAATTGCGCAGGAATGATAGTTACCTGCCGAGATCTCGGTGACGGTTCCCGTATCTTGCGCGTTGATATATTCCACAGCGGCAGCAGTACCACCGTCGGAATAGTCCGAAGCCGACGCCGCTGTGGAGTTGGTCGTAGCAACGAGACCAAGCATCAGCCCAAGTGCTGCGACGACCACCAGGCCACGCCTTGACGACCTCATGTGGTCTACCAACCTATTCATCAACGCACTGCCTTTCGATAAGACGCGGGTCTCACACCGAGCCTCCGAATCCAAATGTGATGCATACCCCTCGTGGGTATTTTCTCGAGCACTCTATCTGACGACGCTGACTCGATAGGACCACTCGGATACATACCTCCGCTAAGTTTGTGCGGCTGGGATGGGCTCCTGATAGATCACGTTTTCCAAGTAGATGCAGCGCGCGGCCAGATTCTGGCGGACTTCGTGGACGGTATCTTCAAAGAACTCACTCCGTAAGGTTTTGTCAGTCGTGGCGTACACGCTGAAGTACACACCGGCGAAGCCACCTAAAAACAAAGCCACTTGTAGCAATTCGATAGTCAGCACAACCGGGTTTCCGAATATCTGCCACGAAGAGCTGAATACAATCTCAGGCGGCTCTCTGGTCCAAAGTTCAACTGTTGTTGGTTGAATAATCAGCAGTCCCAGACTGATGAAGAGCAGGCCGATAAGGATGCTCACTAAAATCAATCGAAACGCCTGGGTCACAAACACCATCAGCCACAGATTCCCGGCTTGCCGCTTACCTAACTTTTTCGTCTCGATTGGTTTATGGGGCTTAACCTCCATCGTGACTGGTGCATCGTCAGCGAGCATGATCGCCTCGTCCCAGCTAGAGAACTGATTTTGGTTTCTGAGTTCTTTCGGGATTTGCGACGCGAGGAATATCGCTGACAACACACCAAAACAGCCAGTCACGGTCCACAGCAACGCCGGATCGAGTGTGCCGGCGGTCTGCCACGACTCGTTGTTAATGAAGAGGAACATAAAACCGACCAGAAGTAACGGAAGCGCTTTGGTGAAGAGTCGGAAGGTTTGCCCCAGCGTCTTGAACAATCGCCGCATCGACCAGACCGAGATAGCGATCAGTCCGTAACTCGTAACCGCGAAGACAACAATCAAAACGATAATCTGGTCGATAAGGATTCCCCAAGCCACTGTCCAGTCCTGCAAAAAAATGACCGGAAGTGCCGCCGGCACAACCAAAAAAATCGCGATCTCCAACCAGCCCACTCGTTGCGGTCTCGACAGCAAGGGCCTGTTTCGCAGCCGGTTCAACCCGATTCCTGACAACAACAACAGACCAAGTCCCGCGAGGGAAGCAAAAATCATCTGACGCCATGATCCATCCACATCCGCACCATTTATTGAGCTCAGCAGGAACCAAAAGATCAGCACTGGTAGCGCCCGAGTAAAGACATCCTCGGTAGCGCTGTAGTTGTGAATGAAGTGCGGCACACCTCGGCGGACGAACCAATTCTCGATCCGAGCTTGGCTGTCGGGCGGGGTCACACCAAAGACCCTAACGCCCCAATACCTTCGGGGTTGGGAACACCAGTAACCTCAACCGAAGATGCCACCCCCACAGGTAATCGCATCATCACCAATTCAGTACCGTGATTGCGACGCGATGGACCTACTCGGTCATACTCGATCCTCAGCAAACCTTGGGAGAAATGTGCTGCAAACTGTTGCCGAAATCCTGCCGTTAGCTCTTGCCATTGTCGCAAGTGCTGCACCCATCATTGCGATTGTCGTGTTGATGATGGGCGACCGAGGACTCGCTAAGGCCCTCACCTTTCTCATCGGTTGGTTTCTCGGCTCATTAATCGTTCTCGCCGCAGCACTTCTACTTGGCCTTGCTGCACCCGATGATCCCGCGACCTGGTCACTTTGGCTGAAACTGGTGCTGGGCCTACTACTTATTATTCTCGCGATAAAGAAGATCCGCGCACAGCGAGCAAATAGCAGCGAAAATGACGCTGCTGCGGAACCGAAGTGGATGGCCGGCCTGACTACTATTTCGGGCGGCAAGTCGTTGCTGCTCGGCGCAGCCTTGAGCGGCCTCAACCCCAAAAATCTTGCGCTGGGATTAGCGGCTGGTTCCACCATCGTGGCTAGCGGTATTTCCGAAGGTGAACAGTGGTTGACTGCTGTTATCTTCGCGGTTATTGCCAGCCTGGGTCTGTTGGTTCCCTTCCTTGGCTATCTCATCCAGGGCGAGAAGGCCGACGCGAATTTGGAGAAGCTGAAGTCCTGGATGACACAGAATAGCGATGGAATCACGATCGTCATTTTGGTGATTTTCGGAGTCAAACTCTTCGCCGACGGTGCGGCTGGCCTGCTCGCGTAGCTTCATTAGCTGCAGTTACCCGCCACAAGCGAGACCAGAGCCTCGATGCCGAACGTGGCAGACTGCATTCGTGACGAATAACCCCTGGAATCCCACCGACTACGATGCGCGGTTTTCCTTTGTGACCGAATTGGGCGAAGAGTTGATCTCGCAGGTCGATCCGCAACCGGGTCAGCGGATCCTTGATGTGGGCTGCGGTACCGGTCACCTGACTGCTCAAATGTCCAAGTCAGGCGCCACGACTCTTGGGGTCGATAGCGATCCGAATATGATCGCAACCGCTCAACGTGAGTACCCAGCTGCTGAGTGGTTGGTCGCAGACTTTCAAGAACTGAATCCCGAAGAAATTCCTACGGCCGCCTTCGATGCTGCGCTATCGAACGCGGCCTTACATTGGATGCCCCATCAGGCCACTGTCTTACGAAATATTCGTAGTGCATTGCGCAGCGGCGCAGCATTCGTCGCTGAGATGGGTGGCTCGGGAAATATTTCGACGGTGGATACTGCAATTCGGGAATCACTCGTTGCCTGCGGCCTGACGGCCGAGCTACCGAACAGCTTCTTCCCTACTGTCGCCGAGGAATCGCAGCTGTTGGAGCAAGCGAGTTTCCGGGTGGATGAGATGCGTTGGTTCCCCAGACCCACGCCGTTGAATCAGGGTGAGACCGTGGCCGATTGGGTAGCGAACTTTCGCGCAGCGTTGTGGAACGAACTCCCGGCATCTACACGGGAACTGATGCGCGCAGAGATCGAAAGCCGAGCCGAACAAGCGGGGTTGTTCCGCGACGGTATCTGGTACATCGATTACTGTCGCCTCCGCTTTATCGCCACTGCTATCTAGCCTTGTAGCGACCACCAATTCACAGCCTCGAAATTCGAACCTAAAGTCCCAGCCAACATACTTCGCTTCCTCAAGACTGTCTCAAGTTCTTCATGTTGAGGTGGTAACAGAGGCCTCCCATGTGAAACACGTGGCCAGAAGGAGAAATACACAGCCAAAGGAAAACACATGAACGAGTTGATCCTCAAAGGTCGTCATAGGCCCTCGGATTTCGCAATGCGAGGAACAGGCCAATGAAAATGTACCGAGTAATGGCCATAGGTATTTCTGCTGTGTTGTTCGCTGCAACTATGTCTTTTGCGAACATTGCTCAGGCCGATCCGCAGAACACAAATCCGGTCCAGGTATACCTGGGTCTCGATCGACCTGAAGCGGCGCTCGAGAACTTCGCTACGCAGGTGTCAGACCCAGCGAACAAGATGTACGGGAAGTACCTCAGTCTTGCCGATGCCGCGTCACAATTCGGAGCAGACCCAGAAACTATTGCAAACGCAAAATCCTGGCTCAATGACAATAACTACTCAACAATTAAACTGCATCCGACGGGCACCACGCTCATCGCAGAGATGTCACAAACTGACGCGAAGAGAGACTTCTGCTGGAACTCCGATGAGCCGTATGCGCAGAAATTGTGTATCCCCAGCGGACTTTCGCAGTACGTCACTGCTGCCATGGTCGTTCTCCAAGGAACTGACGTGCCTCCTCCCCCATCATCATCACCGACGCAAAATCGAGCTCTTGGGACGGCTGACCCCATTAATAATGGAACTCCCAGCGGATGCGATGGCGCAAAAAATACTGGGGCATACACACCCAATCAATACCTGACGAGTTACGGTGTCACGGATTTGCACGATTCCGGATTCAGCGGAAAGGGTATGCGTATCGCGATACTCGTCGATCGCAAGTACAACGACCAGGATCTGGAAGTCTTTGCACAATGCTTCGGTTACTCAACCAGCAACGTTCACCAGCAGCAGCTTTGGAGTTACTCGCAACCGGTACAAGAGGTCCTTCCGTTTGAAGAGCAATGGATGGACGTGGAGCTGGTGCTCGCCACAGCACCGGACGCGGAACGAATAACTACTCTCGAATTTACGACAAACTACGCCCAATATCAGGTCGAGGCGCTAGCTGGAGTATTGGATCCAAGCAATATGGGCGGAACTTTGCCTCACGTTGTGACGACGTCCGAAGATCAGCGTTATAGCAACTTCGCTCCCTATCAACGTGAGTTGGCCACGACCTATGCACAGCTGCTCGCAGCTTTAGGGATAACAATGGTTCAAGCGAGCGGCGATGAGGGATTTTCGTCCGATGACCAGGTTTTTCCCGCGTCTTCGGGTTGGGTGACTGCGGTCGGTGGCACTCAGCTTGATCTCAACAAAGCTAATCAGCGGACAAATGAAGTCGCGTGGGAGGACTCCAGTGGCGGACCGCAGAACCAGGTTCCGAGACCAGCCTGGCAGCGTGGTGTCGGCAACAAGGGCCAGCCTCAAAATCGACTATCCCCCGACGTCGCTCTCGTCGCCAGTGACGATGAACCAGGTCTGGCCTTTTACGCACCCGATGTCGAGGATAATCGTTCAAAATGGCTAGCAACTGGCGGTGGAACTAGCGCCGCAGCGCCTATTTTTGCTGGGATGCTCACTCTCTTTAATCAGCGTCTTTTGGAACAGAATCGGACACAACTAGGCTTCATCAATCCGATGATCTACTCGATGGCAAACGGATCTGAATACAACGCGCTCTTTTACGATGTCACGAAGAATCAACGAGGTTCCGCACCCACGCCTGCGCTGGTGGGATACGACATGGCTACCGGTTGGGGAGTTCCCGTTGCCAACAAGATGAGCGATTGGCTAACCGGCAATGTGTCACGGGACAAGTGCGTACAGAATGCAGCACCACCCTCGAGGGCAACTGACCCGGCCGCGATGCATCCTGGAAAGGTCAGCGCCATTAAGGTCAAGAAGATAAAGAGCAGCAAAAAAAAGGGTACCCGCCATCGTGTTGTTGTGAGCCCGCCCCTAGACACGGGGACATCTCCTGTCCGGAGCTACTGCCTCCGCTTCAAAGGTCAAGTGGTGGGTAAAGACCAGAGCCCAGAGTGGAAGAAATGGCTCACGATTCGCGTACCCCAGCCGGCGGTTGGTACAAAGCAAAAAATCACGAAGACTATTCGCAACTTCGACCGTTTCTCGAAGGCGTCCATACGGAAAGCCGAGGTGTACGCACAGCACGAATTCGGATCCGGGGCCAGGAAAGTCAGAAAGCTTGGCAAGACAGTATTCGGTTTGGGCTAGGAACGGGCCATCTCCGGTTAAAGCGGATTTCCGGCAGATCCAAGTCGTCGACTCCAGGAAAGCACTAGACCGGTACGCGCCATAAACGGACTCGGGAAAGGAGCGGCAAACTGCGTGGATCGCTTTTGAGCTTCACACCCCCAACCGTTCATGGTCCAAGAGCCCTCAGCCCCGACTGCTACTTGGGCGGTTAGCCGTTGGCGGGTCGGGTGGGGATGCCTTTGCGGTCAGTGGTGAAGGTGACCGCTGATTTCTTACCCGGCACCTCATAGGACCGTGCCCGTACCTGGACCTTGTACTTAGTTTTCGGTGACAGCTTTTTGAACGTGCGCTCTACCCAGCCCTGCAGGTTTGGCTGCGGATCTTTACCCGACCACTTCTTCCAGTTGCCGTTCTTCTTCTTAATCCGCGTCTGATAACTGGTCACCGTCACATCACCGGATGGACGCTTCCACTTCGCCGTGGCCTTCTTCGCCGCCAGCGTCTTATCCGGCACCCGCAACTTGAGGACCTTACCCGGACCAATCGGATTCCCCTCGGCATCAGTCTCTTGCACCGGAACCACGCCCTCACCGGTCAACGCGATCGTGGCCGACCCCAGGGCGTTGGACTTTAACTCCAACAACGCCGCCGACTCACCCGCAGCGCGAGGGAAGAACTGCGCCTTAGCAGTACACGACTTACCCGGTGCCACCGGATCCTTGGTGCAATCCTTCACACCAGCAGCGAACTCATCCGCCGAGTCATTCTTAATCTTAAAACCAGAAACCTTCAACGGTTCGTCACCGGTGTTCTTAATCTTGATCTCCTTAACCTTGGCAGTGAACACCTTCACCTTGCCGAAATCACCCGAACCGGCCTTGACCACTGCACCTCCAGGATTCGCACCCGGCGGGGCATACCCCGACGCCGCGAACTCCGTACCTGCATTCGGAAACTGCTGCGGGGTCAACGACACAATCCCACCGAACTCACCCGGGGTCTTCGGTGCGAACTTCACCACACCCTCACAGTCTTGGCCATTCACCAACGTCAACTCATCCGCACTCTTGGCACATCCCGAATCAGGAGTAAACCCAAAACCCTTCCGACTACCCTCAATCTCCTCGATATCCACCACAACCGGCTCACCAGCCAACGGGAACGACGACTTCACCGTCACATCCTCCGACTTCGACTTCCCCACATCCACCGACCTAAAATCCACATCCGCAGGCTGCACCCGCAACTGACCCGCCACCGCCACCGGCACCGGCGAGCAAGGCACTGCTTCTTTGCATGTCTCAAGCCCAGGCGACGAACCTACACCCAGTTGACCATCCTGATTCGCACCCCAACAAAATGCTGCTCCCTGGTCAGTCACCGCACACGTGTGAAAGTACCCTGCCGAAATCTGAGCTACCGACCCATTCGTGAAGCCATTGGCGCTTTCGACCCGGGCAGGCACCGGCTGAGACTTACCGGTTTTTCCTTTGCCGATCTCGCCGTAGGTGTCAGGTCCCCAGCAGTAGGCTTCATTGGTCTCGGTAGCGGCACAAGTATGTTCAGCCGCCGTTATCTGTCGGAACGTCAATCCGCCCTTGACGGCGAGGGGTACTAGCGAGGTGTTCGTGTTGCCGGTGCCCAATCTGCCGCCCGCGTTGTACCCCCAACAGTACGCGGAACCGTCAAGTTTGATTGCACACGCATGCCCGTCACCAGCGACTATTTCAGTCAGATCTGCGAGCGATCCTTCCCCATTGACGCCCAAGACCTGCACCGGCAAAGGTGAAAAATTACGGGTATCACCTGCTTGGTCGTTTCCAAGCTGGCCAAATCCGTTGCCTCCCCAACAGTAGGCGTTTTTGATTGAATCGAGCGCACATGTCGAGAGTCCACCAGCTGAAAGATCTGTCACCGAGCCGTTGCTCAATCCAGCTGCCGATACTACCTTTATGGGCGATGACGAGCAGGACTTATCTCCTACTAAAGCACCGTCAGTCGGGCAGATTCTGGACCCAGCTTGACTGCCTGCTCCCAGTTGTCCCGCGGTGTTGTCTCCCCAGCAGTAGGCAGTTCCGTTCGCATCGATGGCACACGTATGAGCGTTGCCAGTGGTGATCATGCTTATCGGGAATACGGCATCCTCCCCAGCGAAATCCACCGCAGCGGGTACGTTTGAGGGAGAGAAGTTGCGGGTACCGAGACCGAGCTGCCCATAAGAGTTACCTCCCCAGCAGTAGGCGGCACCACCTTCAATCAGTGCACACGTGAATGCGCCGCCAGCACTGATCTGTGTCACGTTTGTCAACTGATCCGCTCCGTTAAGGCCCTTCACTAGCACCGGTACATCGGAATCTTCATTTGAGCCGTTCCCCAGTTGACCGGAGGAATTAGCACCCCAGCAGAAAGCTACCCCTTCTGTTGTCAGAGCGCAGGAGTGTCCCTCGCTATCGTCACTAGTCGTAACAGAAATCACCTGACCGGCCTTTTGTGCGTTGATGTCGGCGATGGGATCAACTGCCTGTTGCTTAGTGGCCGGGGACTGCGGCACGGCTTCTGCTGACGGTGCTGCCACCACCAAACCCAGCAGTAAACCGATAGCAGCAGCCACCACCAAGACAAATCCAAAACGACCAGTACGACCAGCAGAACCAGCAACCACGGGAAAGATCCACCTCACACAAGAAATCGACAGCTAAATAAACTCCTGAACCCTATCAACGTCACAGGCTCAGGCGCGCGGTACTTCTACATCTATCCGTAGAATGCATCGTTCACTTTTGCAACATCGTTGGTGACCGATCGCCACCCCGACCGCAATCGCACTAAGCATCAACGAAATCTCGCCACCAGCTCACCCATTACGGGAGTCAACGCCTGTCTGCTCTGGTGAACTCGACAACTGACGTGACCGTTCGATCCCGACTCCAGGGGGCATCGCGGGTTGATGGTATCGGGTTAGCCGTTGGCGGGTCGGGTGGGGATGCCTTTGCGGTCGGTGGTGAATGTGACCGCTGAATTCTTACCCGGTACCTCATACGACCGTGCCCGTACCTGCACCCTGTACTTGGTGTTAGCCGACAGTTTCTTATAGGTGCGCTCCACCCAGCCGTTCAGGTTCGGCTGCGGGTCTTTACTCGACCACTTTTTCCAGTTGCCGTTCTTTTTCTTAATCCGCGTCTGATAACTGTTCACCGTCACATCACCGGATGGGCGTTTCCATTTCGCCGTGGCCTTCTTCGCCGCCAGCGTCTTATCCTGCACCCGCAACTTACGGACCTTACCTGGACCAATCGGATTACCCTCAGCATCAGTTTCTTGCACCGGGATCACACCTTCACCAGATAACGCGATCGTGGCCGAACCAATGGCGTTGGACTTCAACTCCAACAACGCCGCCGACTCACCCGTAGCACGAGGGAAGAACTGCACCTTCGCCGTACACGACTGACCCGGCGCCACCTGATCCTTCGTGCAATCCTTCACACCAGCAGCGAACTCATCCGCCGCGTCATTCTTAATCTTGAAACCAGAAACCTTCAGTCGCTTCGCTTTTCACCTAGGACGCGCTTCGTTATGCCATCATCATTTACCGTCGAGTTGTCATGGGAAAGGATTTGCATGCTGACGAATCGCACTCGTTCTCTGGTTGTGGGACTTGCGGCCCCAGTGCTGTCGATTGCCGCACTCTCAGCCTGCAGCAATGACAACCCCGACCAAGCTGCACTCGAGTTGGTGTGGGAATCGAGCGACCCCACTCTCCAGGCATTCGCCTGCGATCAAGTAGGTGATGAAACTGGAATCGCGGAGGCAGCGCGCGGGTTAGTAGATCTTTCCGATAGTGAGGGCTACATCGTTGCCCAAGACAACGCCGAAGATTTTCTGCGTAATGTCTGCGACTAGGTGTTTGCCGCTATCCGCCTCGATGTTTATCGCTCAAGCGATATTTAAACAGACGAAGCCGGGAGCGATAGGAATCGCTCCCGGCATTAGAGATCGTCAGATCAGTTGTTGACAGCAGTCTTCAATGCGGTCGCGGGCTTGAAGGCTGGCGCCTTCGAAGCGGCGATCTCGATGGTCTCACCGGTCTGTGGGTTGCGGCCAGTACGGGCGTTGCGCTGACGCACCTCGAAGGTTCCGAAACCGGGAAGGGTGACCTTGTCACCCTCGGCGAGTGCGCCGCTGATGGCTTCCACTGCCGCGTCGATAGCTGACTCAGCTGAGCGACGGTCAAGTTCGGACTTGTTGGCAACGGCGTCGACGAGGTCGCGCTTATTCATGCAGTGCTCCTAGATTCTTGAACTTTAATGCAGTGCCTAAGTCTAGGCACACCCGCGAAAGTTCTTGGTATTGGGTGCCACCGGGGGACCAAGCGTGTCCACAACGGGCCAGTCGTTGACATCCCTTTACCCCTCACCCCCCCCGTCCGTTTAGTCCCAAACGTCCGGCGACACTCTCCGTCAATGTCCACAAGTGCACATATAACCGGGAAAAGCGTCCGAGAAACTCATCCATTTCAGTCATTTCCCAGCTCTGGTGAACCGATAGTTCTGCCAAGTCGTCGTAGGGGGACGGGCAAGGAGAGCTTAATGGGTGTGAAAGCCGTCAAATTCTGCAGTGTGAGTGTCATAACAGGAGCCGTTGTCATGGCGGTGATGACACCTGGGACGGTGGCATCAGGTGCCATATCGACCTCACTCGACTCGGGTACGCAAGCTAGCTCCACGGCAGGTGTAGTCAATGGTGACTTCGAGACCAGATCGGTTTCGCCATGGATCGACGACTCCACTGGGAACGCGAGCGCGAATCTGATCGAGGAAGCGGGAGACCATGCGGCGCTACTGGCTCCCGCAGACGACGGCAACGCACGACTAATACAGGTAGTCCCAGTCAGCTCCGATACTGAGTACTTCTTGGACGCCGCGATCGAAAGCCGTGGCGCAACAGCCGTTGTGGGCGTCAAAGGCCACCAAGGCAAATGGACTCAGCTAGAGTCCGCGGAACTTCCGCTCACCTTTCGCACCTCAGCCGGCGTAACCGAAATCGAGATCTATCTGCAAGCGTGGAAACGTCAGACCGGTGGGGTGCTCATCGATGATGTCGTTCTCAGCGATGGCACCGAACCGCCGCCGCCATCACCGACTCCGACTCCTGACCCCACTGCGACTGTGGAGCCTTCACCTGAGCCCACGCTCACCGCAGGACCTTCTCCTGAACCGAGTCCGAGCGACGAGCCGACCTCTGATCCGTCAGCTCCAGCAGCCTTGGACCTGCGAAATGCCAACTTCAGCGATGGACGCGATCATTGGCAGAACGGTAGTCACGGTGGCGCTTCCGCCACGGTAGACGCCGGTGTGCTCACGCTCAATCCATCCGATGGCGGCACCGCCCGGGTGATACAGCAAGTGACGGTAGAACCGAACTCGGACTACACCATTTTCCTGGATCGCGCTGACCCTCGAGGCGAGGCGGCAGCCTACGTCAGAGTCAAGGGACACCAGGGCAAGTGGACCGAGGCCGAGCACGAATCCCGGCTATTGTTCCGCACGAGCGATGTCACCGAGGTGGAGCTCAGTATCCACGCCTGGAAAGGGCAGCAGGACATTGCTCGCGTAGACGCATTGCGGGCCTACCTCGGTAACATCTCACCGCAACCGACACCGTCGAGTTCCCCAACTGCCACTCAGTCACCCAGTACAAGCCCCACGCCCACCGCTACCCCAACGCCAAGTCCCACACAGCCAGAACCGACGGCTGAGCCGACACCAACCCCCACAGCACCCGTTGACTCCGGAGTGGATAACTCCGGCTTCGAGGACGGGCTCAACGGTTGGACGGTGGAATCCGGAACGCCGAAACTCGTCGGTGATGCTCCTGAGGGTGCCGCTGCGGTCGAGCTCATTCCTGCAAGCAACAACACCGTGAGACTGAGTCAGCCCGTGGGGGGTCTAGAGCCGAAGACGAAGTACACCTTTGCGGTGAAGACACGGACCACCGGTGACGTGTGGGCCTCGTTCGGGGTTGAACAGGGGGTGCAGAAACCCAAGTCGAACTCAGTACGCGAATCGCAATGGTCGGAGAAACGTTTCACCTTCCATACCGGTAAGAACGACCGTGACGTGAACCTATATCTGCAGGCCTACCAAACCGATGTCGCCGGTTCCGTTTTCTTCGACGATGTCCGGGTAGTCGCAGGCGATCTACCAGCTCCGCCACCACCGGCAGGGGCATCCTGGCCGAGCGCGCCAGAGACCATTTCACTGCCAACCCCTGGCTCAGAGATCGTGCGCAACGGCGACTTCTCGCAAGGAGACGCCTCGTGGGTTGTCGACCTCGGCCGCGTCACCACCGGTGTCCTGACCCTGCGGTCACAGGACGACCGAACCGCCCGGGCAGTCCAAGACACCGGCCTTTTATTGGCAGCGTCACAGGACTACACCCTCAATGTCCGAGCTCGCGCTACTAATGGCGCACCGACAGTCGGGTTTCAGGTGGGTGATGAGTTCCATCATCTACAGGTCACTGATCCAACGTGGCGCGACTATCAGGTGAGGTTCACCTCCCCTGTCACTCAGCAGGCAGGGAAGTTCCACCTCGAGCGGTGGAAGGGTGATACCGGGATCCTTGAGGTAGATACTGTCTCGATGACAGCCGTGGGTGGTGAATGGCTAGACACTCCTCACCCGATTCCAGCGCAAACCACCCAGACTCTCGTGGAGGAGTTTGACGATGGAATCGATCCTGACAAGTGGCTCATTGTGGATCGTGCCTGGGGCGGCGACAACGGTGGTCTGATTCCGGAAAATGTCAGTTTCGCCGATGGGGTTCTGAAACTTAAGGCACATGGCGACCGGTACAGCGGAACGCAAGAGGGGCACGGCGGCCGGACTACTCGTGTGGGTGCCGGCATCGCGACACGTGACTACTATGCGTCCGGAAAGTATGTAGTCCGGGCCAAGATTCCGGCCGAACTCGGTGCAGTATCCGCTTTCTGGAACTTCCACTACATCGAACATTTTCCCGACGAGGACGACTACTGGCAGGAGCCCAGTCGCATCCGCAATACCGAAATCGACTGGGAATTCCCTACCGATCTTTCCAACGGCACGATGGATGACCCCATCAGTTTCAATAACGGCCGGGCCAACAGCTGGGGCGGCAAACTCGGCGGCGAAGGAGCCCATCATCCAGGAAGGGTCGACTTCGGTCGAAATGTCGCCGACGGAAAGTTCCACGACTTCGGCATCGAATGGCATTCCGGTGGCAACGGAGAGATACCCAAAGTCATCTGGACTCTGGACGGCGAAGAAATCTACCGCCATGAGGGCGCAGCGTTTGGCCAGGACAACATCCCCTACCGTGCGGCCCGATTTTGGATCGGTATCTGGTTCCCCGCAGCGGGATATAAGGAACGTGTAAACGGTGAATATGTCGACCGCGTGGGTTGGGCCGGCGACCCTGAGTTCGACTCCACGGTGCTGGAGATCGACCGCGTGGAGATCACGCCCTTCAACGAGCCGAACGACGCATGGGTGGCAGAGACCTGGCCCAACGGTTGGTACGCGGCTCCAGGTGAGTATCCGACCTTGGGGTGACGAGGAAAGGAATCACCCCGACCGCAAACGTGTGCTCATACAAACGGTCCCCACCATTCCTGAATGTGAGGTTCGCCATCAGACCACTTTTCAGATGGTTTTTCCCTCAGGATCTGCCCGACAACTGATGGCCCGGTCACTCCAGTCAGTACTTCGACGAGTATCCGTCAGTGCTTATCTAAGATCTACGGAACGCAGCATCCAAGCAAATCCCAAAATCGATACGCAGCAGGACAGAAGTATAAGTATCGAAGCACTGACGTAGGCCGCGCTGTCGAGTTGCCAGTCTCCGCCGCGCGGCACCCACCAAGTAATGGCGCGAGCTGCGACCGCAATCAGTCCCAAGAATAGGAAGCCAACAGGTAGCAAACTTTTGGAAAAGATCGAGGGAGACGCCGGCTGCCAGTATCGAGGCAGCAACCAGGCCATCGCACCAGCGAAGCAGGCCGTAGCGAACGCGACGGCACCGACCGCATCAGAAGGGCGATGCCAACCTGCGGCCAATACGCCCCAAGCAACAGTAGCCGCCCAGACGACTCCCACAATCGCAATCCACGGACGTACCCGGGCGCTGCACACCAACATGAGGGCCAACACCAACGACGTCGCGACGGTGGCAGTACCGCTGGGGAACGTGTTGAGTCCGTCAAAGTTCACCTGACTCTCGAGACCGGTCAGAACCGGTCTCGGCAGGAGCACTTTCAGCAACTCAGCCAGCGCGACCGTCCCACCAAAGACCATCACCGCAGCTATGCCCGCACGAGGCCGCCTTCGCCACACCCCCATGATGATGATGATCGCCAAGACCACGATCAGAAACTGGAAACGAATCGCCTCCAAAACCTCCTGCGCCTCAGCAATCTGCTTCTTACCTGCCTTAGTTCTTTCTAGAACTGCCGCGTCATCCCAACTCTGCCCCAAAGACGTATGCACAGCCAACAGGTAAAGAATCGCTCCGGCGGCCCCGGCCCCTAACGCGATTTTGAGGAACTGCCGAGCGCGCTGATCAATCTCATCAGATGGTAATGAAACAGACGGATCGGTCACTGCCGCATCCTAGGCGCCATCGTTGCGTTACCCAAGGACCGGAGAGATGGCGAGGACGCCACCGGCTGCGCCAGGACCGAAAGAACACCAGATGAAACCAGGAGTCACAACCCGTATGCCTCATTCGGCGCCAGGTACCCCGGTGCGTCTGGTAGGTGTCCGGTTCAGCACAATCTGGGTATGGACCTACAGATGTCCATATCGAGACTGGGACCGAGGAAACGTCGTGAACCGAGAGCTGCTAGGAATTATCGCCTTCCGACGGGTCATCATTATGCGCTCCGTCTCTGCGCTAGCCAGCTGGGGGGTAATCCTCACTAGTAGTTATCTCGTTCTGCAAGTGACTGCTGATCCACTAGCCGTTGGCATTTTGGCACTCGCGAAGGGGCTCCCGTCGCTTCTGCTGACCTCCTACGGTGGATCGCTGGCGGATCGACACTCGATGACTCGTGTTATCGCAATTACCTACGCGGTTCGAGCGCTCGCCATTGGTGCTTTAGCTCTGAGCTTCTGGCTAGGCGGCGCAGGTTTAGTCGCTATTTATGCCACAACGTTGATTGCCGGCTGTAGTACCGCGCTGGCACAGGCAAGCATCGCCGCACTGGTCGTACAACCGGTACCGCCACAACTGCGTCACCGAGCGATGGTTTTAACCAGTTTGACCTACAGCGTGGGCGCCATTATTGGCCCAGTATTTGCAGGGACTCTGCTTGTTACGGTCGGGATAGGCGCTTCCTTCTTCGTTAGCGCATTGGCGCTGCTTGGTGTCGCTGGGTTGGCTCTGTTGGGTCTCGGTGCCGAATACCATGAAGGTGCCGGCCATGAGCAGGAGTCGGATCAACCCGAGGCGGAATCCGAGACTAGCTGGTGGGGCAACTTGCGTGAAGGCCTTGCCGATAAGAAGCTACGACCTACGTTTTGGCGCATCGGACTTCTTGCTATTGCCGCGCTGCCGGTACTTTCGCTAGCAGCAGTCATTGCGGATCAGTATGGCAATTCTCCAATTCTGCTCGAAGTAATTTTGGCCGCATCTGGCGTTGGTTCTTTGCTCTGCAATCTGATCCTGATGAAGGTCGACCTGGGCCAGGTCGATCGCAACAGACTGATCGCTGGCAGTTTCCTTGTCACTGCTGTCGGGACGGTACTTGCTGCGGCTGCTCCCAATATTGCGATCGAGGCGTTGGCATTTGCACTATTGGCCGCCAGCATCAACGTGATTTGGGTTGCGACATCATCGGCAGTACAGACCGACTGTACGGCTTCTTCTAGAGGCAGGATGAATGGAATTTTTTACACCATTGCCTCGGCCGGTACCTCGATCGGTGCGTTATTGCTGGCAGAGTCCTTCAAACTTGCTGGCGTTCCTACATCTCTGCTCGCAGTGTCTGTATTCCTTTTCCTGGTGGGAGTGTTTACTGCCTTGCGTCGTAGCTCTCCTGAGAGCTAGCCAGCCCTAGCTTGAGGTCGACAATCGTTCGACTTCCTATGCTTAGAGCAGTGGACGCGGGCCACGCCTAACCCAAGCTCGGCGATACATCGAGACGGTGGTACCAACAGACTGATATGACGCCCCGCATCGGAACTGAATGTCCGATATCGCAGGAGACTAAATGTCCGTTGACGTCAGAGCCTCTAGTAATGTCAAACCTCCGTGTCTTGTTTCCGCAGCATCATCTCTATAGCCTGATACTCGTGGAAGTAGCCGAGTCAACGCGAGCTATGCAACAGCTCATTAGTGTGCCACTCATTATCATTTTTGTGATCCTCCAGATTGTCCTGTTCGCGCGTTCCATCAAACTCAAAAAGCAACTCGGTTACCCCAAAGACAAACCTGGCTGGCCCAAGCGGCAATACGTCCGTCTGCTGTCTTTAGAGAAGACCGAACCATTCTTGGAACTCGCGATTGTTGGCTTCCTCTTGTGGAATGAGCTGAGATCAGATTATTGGCACCTCTTAGTCGGAATAATCGCGGTTGCACCCGGAATCTTTTTGGGTCGTTACCGAGTCAAACAAAGTTTTTTGGAAGCACTCCCAGAGCACAAGGCCGTTGTGGTGCGTCACACAAAAGGGGAGTTGGTGAGCCTCTATATTCTCATTGCGTTGAAGGTCCTCGAGCAACTCGCCGAAGGCGGTGCCCTGGAGTTCCCTTACTGGTTGACGTTGGTTTTGACCTTCGGGCTGGTACTCATCGTTGCCGAATGCATAACCAGGGTCTTTGTCCTCCACAAACGATATCGAGAATGGGTACCTGAGACGTCATCAGCGGAGTAGCCACTTCAAACGAACGTTTAGTTCCCATCCAGCAGCTACGGATCTGAATCCACCGCGGTCACAATGTCTAACGCGCATCGCAACGGCGTACCGGCCCCGTCAAACCAACCAGTCAGACTCGCGTTGCGTTTGTGTTTGAGGCGTCTGATCCATGGGAGCAGAAGTGTTGGGGAAACACGACCAGTAACGCCGCGACTCGGATCCAA